>NZ_CP041243.1:2976726-3315348 GCF_006547065.1 Brevundimonas sp. M20
CATTGGCCGACGAGTTCTGCTCCTCGAAGTCGAACCGCCCGGCCATGCCGGCGGCTTCCAGAACATTGCGGCAGGTCTGCTCGCCCCAGCGACCGCGACGGCCGGTGTTGCCCCGCAGCGCCTCGGTCAGCTTGCGCGCCTCGTCGCGCGTGGCGGTGGAGGCGGTCATCAACTGGGCCAGCTGCTCCTTGAGCCCGCCGGTTTCCTCGGCGCGGGTCTTCTCCAGAGCCGCCACCTGCTCCTGAAACAGCTTCAGAGTGTCGGCGACGGGCTTCAGCTGGGCATCCATCCGCTGCTGGGCCAGAAGCTCGCGGTTGCGGAAGGTCTCATCGGTGCGCCTCAGCATCTCCTCGGCGACGGTCCGGGCCGATTGGGCGGCCTGGGCGCGCAGGAGCTCGGCCTGGGTCGCGGCCTGGTCCTCGGCCAGATGCAACCGTGCCTCGGTGGCGGCGAAGCGCTGGGACAGATCCCACGCCCGGGCATCGGCGGCGGCGGCCCGGCGGCGCTCCATCAGGGCCCATGCGAGCGCGATCAGGGCCACAATGGCGGCGGCGACGAGGGACACGAGCGAAGCGTTCATGCTCCGTTCCTTACCGGGAGTCGGGGACGACGGACAGGGCCGCGGAACGAGACGGCGGAGACGGTGGAGACGCGTGAAATACACCGTCTATGCCGTCTATCCCGTCTATCCCGTCTATCGGGGCGGACAGACTTGAGGCGCGGGGCGGCGCGGGCTGCGGGCGTCATGTCGACAGTCTGCACCGCCGGTACGTCATTTCTGGACGTATCGAAACTGAAGACGGCGGCCCCGCGCGGAGCCGCCGTTCAGGAACAGGCGCGCGGTCCGGTCAGCGGTTGTTGGCCGCCACCCCGTCGCGAGAGGCGATCAGGGCCGAGACGTTGATGTCGGAGCCGACCACGCAGGTGTCCGCGCTGAGCGGGCAGATGCCGAGGGTGCGCTCGATCTCGCGCAGGCGCACGACCTCGGGGTTGGAGCGAATGGATTCGGCCAGCAGACGGTTGGCCTCGGCCTGACCGCGCGCCTGGGCGATGCGGGCCTCGGCGTTGGCGCGTTCGAGGTTCACGCGCTCGAGCGCGGCGCGGGTGTTCTGCTCGGCGGTGGTGCGCGACTGGATCGCGGCCAGAACGCTTTCCGGGTAACGGATCGAGCCGACCCACTCCATGCGGATGATCTCCAGACCCTGTGGCGTCCATTCACGTTGCAGGGCCTGCATGGCCTTCTGCAGCACGATCTGGCGACCGGGGCCGATCAACTGGCCGGGGCAGTCGTCGCTGTCGGGCGTGCCCGCGGCGACCGGCTGGCCGCCCGGAACGACGACGGGCTGGATCTCGGCCTGCGCCGACTGCTGTGCGTTGCAGGCGACCGGCAGCTTTTCCGTCTCACGGGCGATGGCGGCCCGGACCGAGGTGCGCAGCGGGCCGTCGATGAAGGCGTCGTACTCCTGACGCCAGGTCGCATACAGGTCGGCGGCCTTGTCCTCACGCACGCGGAAGGTCAGGGCGACGTCGGCGGTCATGGGCAGGCCCAGCACGTCGGAGAAGGTGATCTCCTCGTTTTCACGACCGTCGGAGTTGGGCTCGCGCGTATAGCTGTAGGTGCGCTGGAGCGTCTGGTAGGTGCGGATCTTCTCGCCGATGCCTTCCCAGTGGAAGCCCGGCCCGAGTTCGGCGCGCTGAACGCCGGGGTTGGGCCCGAATTTGGTGGTCTTGATGCCCATATAACCGCTCTCGACCGTGACGCTGCACGACGAGACGGCGCCGACGCCGACCACGATCAGCACCAGGATCAGGACGACCATGCCGATGGTCCGTCCCACCTTCGATCCGCCGCCGGTGGGCAGACGGGGGATGTTGCCGAACGCATTGGTCACAGGGCGTCTCCGTTGTCCTTGAGGCGGTCGGCCGCCCAGCGCCAGAGCCGCCATCCGGCCCAGACGAGAATCAGGATGCCGCCGATCCCGACCACCGAGGCGGTGATGAGGCTGCCGGCGAAATGGGCTTCGAGGATCAGGGGGACCGCATAGCGGATCAGGAAGATGAAGCCGATGACCAGGGCGCAGATGCCCGCCACCAGAACCAGAACCACCTTCATCCGCTCACTCCCCCAAGCCGCGACAATGGAGCCTGTTTGGGCGGGCGCTTCAAGCGGTCATAGGCGATCATCGCGCCGTGCGACGATGTGGCGAGCGTCAGGCCGGGCGGCGGGCCCGCAGGGCCTGAACGATGGTGCCGTCGTCCAGCCAGTCCAGTTCGCCGCCGACGGGGACGCCGCGCGCGAGACTGGTGATCTCCACGCCGGACCCGGCGAGGCGTTCGGCGATGTAGTGGGCCGTGGTCTGGCCGTCGACGGTGGCGGGCAGGGCCATGACGACCTCCCTCGCCTCACCGCCGCGCACCCGTCCGACCAGTTCGGCGATGCGCAGGGCCTCGGGACCGACGCCGTCCAGCGCGGACAACAGGCCGCCCAGCACATGATACTTGCCCCGGAAGGCGCCGGATCGTTCCATGGCCCAAAGCGCGCCGGCCTCCTCGACCACGCAGATCAGGCCGTTGTCACGGGCGCCGTCGGAGCAGATGGAGCAGGGATCGCGGGTGTCCGGCGCGCCGCACACGCTGCACGAGACGACCTTCTCCGCCGTCTCGGCCAGCGAGGCGGCCAGCGGGACCAGAAGCTGCTCGCGCTTCTTCAGCAGGGCCAGCGCCGCGCGGCGGGCCGAACGCGGTCCCATGCCCGGCAGTTTGGACAGCAGGCTGATCAGGCGTTCGATTTCAGGTCCGGCGGAGGCGGCCATCAGGCTTTCAACCAGTAGGGTGAGTCCGGCCCGAGGCCGACGGCGTGGAAATAGTCGAGCCCGGTCCGGATCGTCCGGTCCCCTTCGGCGTCCATCCTGGCATTCCAGGGCCGCCAGGCGGGGTCGGCGACCTCATCATCCGCCGGGGGGCGAACGTGGACGGTGAAGGAGGGGTCGCTCACCCCGGCGCTGATGAAATAGAGCTGGGCCTCGGCGAGGCTGACTGTGTTGGCCCCACCCCTGAGCAGGGGCGAGGCGAGCTGAACGGGATCGTCCTCCCACCAGCAGACGCGACAGATTTCATAGCCCCCGGGCCCTTCGGAGAGGGTGCGGTAGCCGCAGCACGCGCAGGTCACCCCCCCGAGCCCGTTCATCAGAAGAGCTTGGGCATCCCGGGGATGTTCATGCCCGCCATCGGACCGGCGGCCTCGCGCATCAGGGCGGCGTTGACCTCGTCCAGCTTGCGCTTGGCGTCGGCGTGGGCGGCCACGATCAGGTCGGCGAGGATCTCGCCTTCGCCGGGGACCAGCAGGCTGTCGTCGATGGTGACGCCGGTGATCTCGCCCGCGCCCTTGAGCGCGACGGTGACAAGCCCGCCGCCGGACGAACCGGACGCGGAGGTTTCAGCCATTTTGGCCTGGGCGTCCTGCAGACGCTGCTGCATCTGCTGGGCCTGCTGCATGAGGGCGTTGAGGTCTTTCATGCCCCCTAGATAGGCGGTTCAGGGCGCGGGCGACAGGGGGGTCGATCACCGCCGGACAGCTATCCGTAACAGAAAATGTGACAGAGCCCCTTGGCGGCCATGCCGCGCCCTCCTATTTCGCACCTACTGCTGTTGCAGTTTGAAATTCTGGAGGGACCATTCGATGGCCTTTGACGCCCTGACCGACCGCGACGCCCCGCTTTCCGAGGCCGCTCTCGCCCAACTCTTCACCGAAGCGCGCACCCGAAACGGCTGGACAGACCGTCCCGTGCCGGAAGCCCTGCTTCGCAAGCTGTACGACCTGACCAAATTCGGTCCGACGGCGGTGAACAACACCCCGGCCCGCTTCATCTTCGTGACCTCGCCGGAGGCCAAGGCGCGCCTCGTGCCGCTGATGGCCGAGGGCAACCGGGCCAAGACCGCCCAGGCGCCCGTCACCGTGATCATCGGTCAGGACCTCGACTTCCCCGAGACCCTGCCGACCCTGTTCCCGCACGCGCCCGGCGCCAAGGACTGGTTCGCCGACGAGGCGATGCGCCGCGAAAGCGCCTTCCGCAACGCCTCGCTGCAGGGCGGCTATCTGATCCTCGCCGCGCGGGCGCTGGGTCCGGACGTCGGCCCGATGTCGGGCTTCGACCCCGCGGGCGTGAAGGCCGAGTTCTTCCCGGACAACAACGTCGAGCCGAACTTCATCATGAACATCGGCTACGGCAACGACGACAACCTGTTCCCGAGGTCGCCGCGTCTGGCGTTCGAGGAGGCGTCGCGGATTCTATGAGGCGGCAGGCAGCAGGATTGGGATCAGGCGGTAGCGGGCAAACCCTTCCTGCTCACTGCCGCCTGCTCACTGCCGGCTAGTCTTCCTCGTCCGCCTCGTCCGGGATCACCGGCAGTTCGATGGGGTCGGCGAGCTTGCGGATTTCACCGATGCGGGCGCCCGGGAAGGCGTCCATGATCGCCTTCACGAAGGGATCGGCCTCGACCTCGGCGCGCTCCTCGGCGCGCTTGCGCTTGTCGATCTCGATGATGGTTTCGCCGCCGCCCTGACCGTTGGCGGCGATCAGCCAGGTGCGGCCGGTCCACTCCTTCAGGCGACCGGACAGGCGCCGGGCCAGATCGACCGGCGCGCCCTGCACGCTTTCATAGGTGATGGCGCCGGGCTTGAAGGCCACGGGGCGGACGAAGCGCTGCACGTCCATCTGCAGGCCGACCTCGCGCTTCTCGCCGATCAGGGCGACGACCTGTTCGAAGGACTGGGGGTCCGGCAGGGCGGGCGCGGCCATGGGGCGGACAGCCAGTTGGGCCGAGGCGCCGCCCCCTCCCCCGCCGCCGACACGCTGGCCGGAGCCGGGGCCGCCGCCGACAGGCTCGCCGTCGCGCAGGGCTTTCAGCGCCTCCTCCGGCCCCGGCAGGTCGGCGGCGTAGGCCAGACGCACGATGGCCATTTCCACGGCGTCGGCGGGATTGGGCGCGCGGCGCACCTCGTCCAGCGCCTTGAGCAGCATCTGCCAGGTGCGCGACAGGGTCCCGGCCGAGATGACCGCGCCCAGCGCCGTCAGCTTCTGGGCCTGATCATTGGGCAGGCGGGTGGCGTTCGGCCCCAGCATCTTGGCCACCGAGGCGGCGTGGCAGTGCTCGAGCAGGTCGTTGGTCACCTGCACCGGATCGGCGCCGAAGCCGTAGAGGGTGCGGAACAGCTCCAGCGCCTCGGGCGTGCGGCCCGCCATGATCGCCTCGAACAGGGCGATGGTCTGGGTGCGGTCGGCCAGACCCAGCATGTCGCGCACGACCGTGGCCTGCACCGTCTCGCCGCGTTCACCCTGCACCAGCGCCTGATCCAGCAGGGACAGGCCGTCCCGGACCGAGCCTTCGGCGGCGCGGGCGATCAGGGCCAGGGCCTCCTGCTCGATCTTCATGCCCTCGCGATCCGCGACGCGGCCGAGGTGCTCGACAAGGATTTCCGGCTCGACGCGGCGCAGGTCGAAACGCTGGCAGCGGGACAGGATGGTCACCGGCACCTTGCGGATTTCGGTGGTGGCGAAGATGAATTTGGCGTGGGGCGGCGGCTCCTCCAGCGTCTTCAGCAGGGCGTTGAACGCCTGCGTCGACAGCATGTGGACCTCGTCGAGGACGTAGACCTTGTAGCGCGCCTCGACCGGGGCGTAGCGGACGCTTTCGAGGATGTCGCGGATGTCGTTGACGCCCGTGTGGGAGGCGGCGTCCATCTCCATGACGTCCATGTGCTGACCGGCCATGATGGCGGCGTCGTGCCGGCCGTGGGCCGTCAGCTCCAGCGAGGGCCGGTCGATGACGTCGGTCTCGTTGTTCAGGGCGCGGGCCAGCAGGCGGGCCGTGGTCGTCTTGCCGACCCCCCGCACGCCGGTCAGCATGAAGGCGTGGGCGATCCGCCCCGTGGCGAAGGCGTTGGTCAGGGTGCGCACCATCGCCTCCTGCCCGATCAGGTCCTCGAAGGTGCGCGGACGATATTTGCGGGCCAGCACCTGATAGGCGGCGCCGTCATCCTCGGCCGGTTCGCCGGCGGGCGCGGGCTTGGGCGCGGCGGGCGGCGCGGCGGCCTTCACCGGCTCAGGCGCGGGAGCCGCCTCGGGCGCCGGAGCCGGGGCGCCGAACATGTCGTCGGTGTTGGGGTCGCGCTCTTCCACCGCCTCGGGGGCGTCTTCGTCCCACGGAGGGCCGTCGAGGTCGGGGTCGGTATCGCTCATACGCCCGTCTTAACCCGACGGAGCGCCGGGGCGAAGGGGGCGCGACGAGGGAGTTGTGGGCGGTCTGGCGCCCTTCCACCACGCGATGCGCGGTCCCCCTCCCCAAAGGGGGAGCAATGATCCCGCGCTCAAGCAGCGAGCGACCGCGTCGCGAGCGTTAGAGCACTTCAAATGTCAGGAAAGGTGGAGACCGCGACCCGAAGGGGAATTCGTTGTGGCTGCTGCCTTCCGGCCCTGACCAGATTGGCGAAGCCTTCGCCCGCGATCTCCGAGACGAGATATGGCGGTTTGGGCTCGCCGATGCAAGCGTGGGCTTGCTAGACAGGACGGCATGCCCCTTTCGATCCAGAACACGTTCGCAGGCAATCCGCTCGACCGGGCGGGGGACAGACGAAACGACCCGGCCTGGCTGGCCGAGCAGGAGGCCAATCCGGAAGCACTGGCGCTGGTGATGTGGCAGGGCAGGCCGCTGGTCGAGGACCATGCGGACGGGCCGCGCCTGCAATGGCTGTCGCTGGGCCACGCCCGCGACGTCGTGCCGGACCGGGAAGTCTTTCTGGGCCTGTGGAAGGAGGCTCCGGTCTTCGCCATTGAAGTCGAAGGACCGGTCGATCCGGCGGCGGGACCGCTGCAGGGGCTGGGCGCCTTCATGGACATGCGCGAGGCGGCGGGCGTGCTGTCCGCCGCGGACGCCGCCATGGCGGGACTGGCCAAGAGCCTGTTCGACTGGCGCGCGCGACATGGCTTCTGCGCCGCCTGCGGCCACGCCAGCGACACGGCTTCGGGCGGCTGGAAGCGCATCTGCCCGGCCTGCAAGACCGAGCATTTCCCGCGCGTGGACCCGGTCACCATCATGCTGGTCATTCATAAAGGCGGGACCGAAGACCGCTGCCTGCTGGGCCGTCAGGCGGCCTGGCCTGAGGGCCGGATGTCCGCGCTGGCGGGCTTCCTTGAACCGGGCGAGAGCATCGAGGAAGGCTGCGCCCGCGAGATCGCGGAAGAGGCGGGCCTGACGGCGACGAAGGTTCGCTACCACTCCAGCCAGCCCTGGCCCTTCCCGTCCCAGCTGATGATCGGCCTGTTCGCCGAGGTGGACAGCGACGACGCCCGCCCGGACCAGACGGAGCTGGAGGCGGTGGCGTGGCTGACGCGGGCGGAAGCCGCCGAGGTGCTGGCGGGGACGCACCCGACCATCAAGGCGCCGCCGCGAGTCGCCATCGCCCGCACGCTGATTCAGGCGTGGGTGGATGGGTTTGATGTCTGAGTGAGGGATTAGGGATTTGGGATTAGGGATTAGGCTCGATCAACTTCAAGAAAGCTGATTTCGCGCCATGATTGTTCGCCTTGGTTTGGGAGCGAACAAAGATGGCGCAATCGCATCGAGAGCTTGCGGTCTGGCAAAAGGGGCTCGACCTCGCATGTCTGGTTTACGAACTGACCCGCCAGATGCCGAAAGAAGAGATGTATCGGATGTCCGGACAAATCGTCCGATGCTCAGCGTCCATCCCTGCCAATCTGGCAGAGGGCAACGCCCGGAGCACACGACGCGATTACGCGCATTTCGTCAGCATCGCGCGAGGGTCAGCAGCCGAACTCGAGACGTTCCTGCTGATCATCAAGCGCCTCGGCCTCGCACCCGCCGGCACTGTCGATGATCTTCTTTCGCGGACCGAGGAAGTTGGGCGAATGCTGACCGGTCTCAGAACCAAGCTCGCACCTAATCCCTAATCCCTAATCCCTTACCGCCTGTTCCCGCGCCGCCTCCAGATCCGCCGGATTGTCGACCGACAGGGGCGCCTCGTCGATGACGGCGGCCCAGATTTGCAGGCCCATTTCGAGCGCGCGGAGCTGTTCCAGCTTTTCGCGCTTCTCCAGCGGCGACGGCGGGGCGGCGCAGAATTTCAGCAGGGCCTCACGGCGGTAGCCGTACAGGCCGATATGCCGCCAAACGGGGGCGTCGCCGTACAGGGTCGAGCGGGTGAAATAGAGGGCGCGGCCATGGCGCTCGCCCTCGGACAGGGCCAGCACGGCCTTGACCACATCGGGGTTGGAGCGGTCGGACAGATCGGCCTCCGGCGCCACCAGGGTCGCGATGTCGCACTCCGGCTGACCGTGCAGCAGGGCGGCGCAGGCGGTGGCGAGGCCGGGGTCGGCGAACGGCATGTCGCCTTGCAGATTGATCACCGCATCGAAGTCGCCGTCCGGGTCGATGGCCTCCAGCGCGGCGCGGATACGGTCCGAGCCCGACGGCAGGTCCGGATCGGTCAGGACGGCGACGCCGCCGATGGCCTCGATGGCGTCCACGATCTCCTGATCGCCCGCCGCCACGGCGACCTGAAGTCCCGACAGGGCGGCCTGTTCATAGGCCCGCACGATCATCGGCTTGCCCCCGATATCGGCCAGCGGCTTGTTGGGCAGACGGGTCGCCGCCATGCGAGCGGGAATCATTATCAGCGGATTCATCGGTCTGCCTCGTTGCCTGCGACAGCGGACGCGCCGAAAGGTCGCTCCGGGCCGGTTGCGAAGGCCGCGCTAGCGTGTAAGAGACGCCCACGCAAGAATTCGCCCGCCGTTCATTCGGCCGGGCCCTAACTTACGGGATGCGACGACGCGATGAGCGGCGATCTGAAGTGGAACAAGATTTTCGGCGCCGCTCTGGCGGTGGGCCTGGTCATCGTCGGCGTGCAGCAGGTGACCGGCGCGATCTACCACACCGAGGCCCCTGAAAAGATGGGCTACTTCGTTGACGCGCCGGAAGAAGCCGCCGGCGGCGCCGAGGAAGTGGTGCTGCCGCCGGATTGGGGCACTGTCCTGCCGGCCGCCGATCTGGCCAAGGGCGAAGCGGCCTTCGCGCGCTGCCAGGCCTGTCACAACATCGCCTCCGGCGGCCCGGACGGGATTGGTCCGAACCTCTACGGCGTCGTCGGCGGCCCGGTCATGCACCGCGCGGGCTTCGCCTATTCGGACGCCATGAGCGCTCACAAGGCCGAGGCGCCGACCTGGGGCTACGACCAGCTCGACCAGTTCATCACCGCTCCGGCCCGTTACGTGCCGGGCACCAAGATGTCGTTCGCCGGTATTCGCGACCAGCAGACCCGTATCGACCTGATCGCCTGGCTGCGCTCGCAAGGCTCGGGCGGCTTCGCCATCCCGGCGCCGGATCCCGCGCGCCAGCCGGGCGCCGCCGCTCCGGCGGAAGGCGCGGCTCCGGCCGAAGGCGCCGCCGCCACGGAAGCGACGGCTCCGGCCGCTGAAGGCGCCGCTCCGGCGACCACGCAGGCGACCCCGGCGGCCCCGCCCGCCGCGACCAGCGCTCCGACCGGAGGCTGAGGTCGGTCGCAGATACGGAAAGGCCCCGCCAGCGACGGCGGGGCCTTTTTCGTTGGGGTCGTCCCGCCGATAGCTTCAGGGACTACAGCCTTCTGAACACCGCCGTCCCGAATCCGTCCGCCGCATAGCGGGCCTCGGCTTCGGCCAATCCCTCGACGACCACCGCGCCGTGGTGGCCGGTGGCGTGCAGGACGCGGTCGGCGTCGAGCAGGATGGCGGAGTGGCCGTTCCACGGTCCCAGATCGTCGTGCAGCCAGACGACCAGATCGCCCCGGCGGGCCTCGGCGCGGGCGACTTCAACGCCCAGTTCGGCCTGCTGGTCCGGATAGCGGGGCGCGGCGCGACCGCAGGCGTAGAGGGCCTGCTGAACCAGACCGGCGCAATCGGTCCCGCGCGAAGTGCGGGCGCCGGGGACATGGGGCACGCCCAGCAAGCGCTCGGCCACGGCGACAGGATCGTTTTCGAAGTCGCCGACGGGCTGGAAGCCGGGGTCCTCGCCCTCGATCACAAGGGCGTTCAGCGGCAGGGCGGCGTCGACGGCGGCGACACGGGCGGTCGGCAGGACCGCGCCCTCGGTAAGGTCCGCGCGGGCGACCCAGCCGACCACGCCGTCGCGGCGCGCCCGGCCCCACAGGCGGTCGCCGTCGGCGTCCAGAACGTCGAAAATCTCACCGAAGATCAGCTGATCGACGCGCGCGCCGGTTTCGCCGCTGACGTCGGCCACCGGCGCGGCGCAGCGCATGGGCCGGGTCGCGCGATAGGTCGCGGCGGGGACAACGCCCTCAAGCGCCTGCTCGGCCAGATCGGGCCGGGCCAGCGTCGTGCGGGGGTCCAGAATGTCGGCGGCTGCGGTCAAACAAGGCTCGTCCGGTTGAGCCGGTGTTGTAACGCGCGGTGGTGGAGGGGCGGTTAACGCGGCCCCGGAGGGAGGGATTAGGGACTAGGGATCAGGGATTAGGCTGACGGAGCCCGTCCCAAGCCGCCCGAGCGACCCTCCCCCCCTAATCTCTGATCCCTAATCCCTAATCCCTCACCCGAAGCGACGGCGCAGCATCTCGAACGACGCCCGCAGGCCCTGAGCCTCACCGCCTTCGGGCCAGCCGGGGCGGGCGCGGGGGTTCCAGGCGAAGATGTCCATGTGGGCCCAGGCGCCGGTTTCGGGCGCGAACTTCTGCAGGAAGAGGGCGGCGGTGACCGAGCCGGCCTGCGCCCAGGCGGCGGGGTCGTTGCGCAGGTCGGCGATCTCGGCTTCCAGCGCGGGCTTGTAGCCGGGCCACAGCGGCATACGCCACAGGGGGTCGCCGACATCCTTCGCGGCGCTGAGCATGTCCGCGGCCAGCACCTCGTCATCCGTATAAAGCGGCGGCAGCTCCGGTCCCAGCGCCATGCGGGCGGCGCCGGTCAGGGTGGCGAAGTCCAGCGTCAGGTCCGGATTGTGCTCGGTCGCGCGGGTCAGGACATCGGCGAGGATCAGACGGCCCTCGGCGTCGGTGTTGCCGACCTCGATCGTCAGGCCCTTGCGGGTGTTCAGGATGTCGCCGGGGCGGAAGGCGTCGCCGGAGACCGCGTTCTCGACCGCCGCGACCAGCACGACCAGACGCACCGGCAGCTTCGCCTGCATGACCAGACGACCGAGGCCCAGCACATGGGCCGAGCCGCCCATGTCCTTCTTCATATTGCGCATGCCCGCCGCGGGCTTGAGGTCCAGACCGCCGGTGTCGAAGACCACGCCCTTGCCGACGAGGGCGACCAGCGGCAGGTCGGTCTTTTCGAGGTTCCAGCCGATCTCGATGACGCGCGGGGCGCGATGCGGGGCGGCGGCGCGACCGACGGCGTGCACCGAGGGGTAGTTCTCGTCCAGCAGGGCGTCGCCGGTGATGACCGAGATCGTCGCGCCCGCGCTTTCGGCGATCTCGCGGGCGATGGTCTCGATCTGCAGCGGCCCCATGTCGGCGGCGGGGGTGTCGACCATCTCGCGCGTCAGGGCGCAGGCGGCGGCGATATCGAGCAGGGGCTGGACCTCGACGCCCGGGACGGCCAGTCGCGCGCCGGTCGCGGGCTTCGTCTTGTAGCGGTCGAAACGATAGGCCCCGAGCGCGAAGGCCAGAGCCGCCTGCGACGCCGCCTCGCCCTCGACGCCCTCCAGACGCCACAGGCCCGGGGGCAGCTTGGCCGACAGGGCGCGGGCGCTGAGCGGATCGAAGCGCTCGCCCGCGCCGAACAGGGCGCCGGTCAGGGCGCCGTCCGCGCCGGGCAACAGCAGCAACTGGCCCGCCTTGCCGGTGAAGTCATTGGCGGCGGCCCAGGCGGCCTCGGCGCCCGACAGGGCCGCATCCCTGCCCACCACGCGGACCGGAAGCGCGCCCTTGGCGTCGGCGGTCAGGAGGTCGGGATGAAGAACGGACATGGCGACGGCCTTTGTTAACCAGCAGTTGACGCGGAAGACCGATTCTGTGGCCGACCTTCCCGGAGCGCCTTATCCATGTCGCGCACGACCGCCCGTATCGCAACCATTGCCCTACCTGGTGTCTTGGCCGGGGCCCTGTTCGCCGCGCTCGCCACGCCCGCGCCGGCGCAGCAACAGCAATCGTTGCTCCCGCCCCAGCCCGCCGCAGCGCCGGAGGCCGCCGCGCCGCGCCCCGCGCCGACGCCCGCCAGCGCCGAGGCCCGGACCGCCGCCGATCGCGCCGACGCCCTGACCCGCTCCGTGTTCTGGACGCAGGAAGCCGAAATCGCGCCCAACGACCCGGTCGCGGGCGTGAAGGCGGCGCAGGCCCTGCGTGAACTGGGTCGCTATGATCAGGCCGCCGATCAGGCCCAGCGCGTGCTGATGGTGCAGCCGACCAACTATGACGCCATGCTGGAGGTCGGTCGGGGTCACATCGCGCGCGGTCAGGCCTTTTACGGAATTCAGGCCCTGGAGCAGGCGCGGGACGCCCGGCCGGGCGACTGGCGGCCGTGGTCCCTGCTGGGCGCCGCCTATGAGCAGGTGCGCCGCACGGAAGACGCCCGGGACGCCTGGGCGCAGGCGCTGGCCATCTCGCCCGAGAACCCGGACGTGCTGACCAATATGGCGGTCTCGGCCATGGCCAAGGGCGACAACGCCGCCGCCGAGCCCCTGCTGCGCCGCGCGGCCGCCCAGCCGGGCGCCTCGCTGAAGGTGCGGCTGAACCTCGCCATGGTGCTGGGCCTGACCGGCAAGATGGGGGAGGCCGAACAGATCCTGCGCCGCAACCTGCCGCCCGAACAAGCCGACAGCAATCTGGCCTGGCTTCAGGCCCGCCTCGCCGGGGGCTCTCAACAGGCCGCCGCCGCGCCGGGACGCACCTGGACCTCGCTTCAAGGCGGCTGATCAGGCGCCGGGGCCGGTTGTTCGCCGACGTCCCCTGTGGTGAACAGGGGCATGGCCTCCCCTCCCCCGGTTTCGCCCCGCCTCTGGCAGGCGTTCCTGTTCGACATGGACGGAACCCTGATCACCTCCACCGCCGCCGCGGAACGTGTGTGGGGCCGGTGGGCCGAGCGGCACGGGTTGGACGTTGCCGCCTTCATCCCGACCATTCACGGCGTCCGCGCCGCCGACACCATCCGCAAGCAGAACCTGCCGGACATCGACCTTGAGGCCGAGGTCGCCTGGGTCGAACGGGGCGAGATCGAGGATCTGGACGGCGTCGTGCCCATCGCGGGAGCCATCGACTTCGTGAAGCGCCTGCCGCCGGACCGCTGGGCCGTGGTGACATCGGCCACCGTGCCGCTGGCCGAGGCGCGGCTGAGGGCGGCGGGCGTGACGCCCCCCGCCGTGATGATCACGGCCGAACAGGTCGAGCGCGGCAAGCCGGACCCGGCGGGCTATCTGCTGGCGGCGGAACGGCTGGGCTTCGACATCGCCGACTGTCTGGTGTTCGAGGACGCCGAGGCGGGGATCAGGGCCGGCGAGGCCGCAGGCGCGGGCGTGGTGGTCATCACGGCGGCGTGGACGCATCCGCTGACGACGGATCACCCGAAGCTGGCCGACTATGGGGATTCAGCGCTGGAGGTCGGGACGGACGGGATGCGACTGGAATTTTGAACCCCTCTCCCACCGGGAGAGGGGTTGAGAGAGAACTTCCCTCCCCCGCCCGCAGCCCTTATCTTCACGGCCATGATCGACGAGCTTTACAGCGCGCGCATCCTGACGCTGGCGGCGAACCTGCCGCATAGCGGCCGACTGCCCGCGCCCGAAGGGACCGGCGAACGGGTCGCCAAGCTGTGCGGCTCCAAGGCCGTGGTCGATGTGACGCTGGACGCCGACGGCCGGATCGAAAGCTTCGCGCAGGATGTGAAGGCCTGCGCCCTCGGTCAGGCCGCCGCGGGCGTGCTGGGCGAGGCCGTGATCGGCGCGACGGAGCCGGAACTGGCCGCCGCGCGTGACGCCATGCTGGCCATGCTCAAGTCCGGCGGCGAAGGCCCCGAGGGTCGTTTCGAGGGCCTGCGCGCCCTGAAACAGGTCGCCGACTATCCGGCGCGCCACGCCTCCACCATGGTCGCCATCGAGGCGACGCTGGAGGCCGTCACCCAGGCCTTGGGCCGCAAGACCCCCGACACACGAACTAGGCTCGCCGGTGCGGCCTGATCGTCGCTTGTCGTAGCCGCGCTCGCGGTTGATAAGCGCAACCGACATGGCCCTCGGCGATACCCTTTATGAACACGGCGTCCGCCTTGCCCATCGCGGGTACAAGGTGACGCTGTCGCCCCTGATCGGACAGCACTGCCGGTTTCGACCGACCTGCTCCGACTACGGCCGGGACGCGCTGATCCAGCACGGCCCGATCCGGGGGGGATGGCTCACCATCCGACGCCTCTGTAAATGCCATCCCTTCAGCGGCATGGACTGGACCTATGATCCGGTGCCGCCGCCGCCCGAAAAGACAGACTGATGATCGAACTCAAATTCCCCGACGGCGCCAGCCGACAATATGATGACGGCGCCACGGGCCGTGACGTCGCCGCCTCCATCTCGCCCTCGCTGGCCAAGCGGGCCGCGCTGGTCGAGATCAACGGCCAGCAATGGGACCTTGATCGTCCGCTCGAAGGCAGCGGCGACTTCAAGCTGATCATGCGCGACGATCCGGGCGCACTGGAGACCATTCGGCACGACGCCGCTCACATTCTGGCGCAGGCGGTGCAGGAGCTGTTCCCCGGCACCCAGGTGACCATCGGCCCGGCCATCGAGGACGGGTTCTATTACGACTTCTTCCGCGAGGAGCCCTTCTCGACGGACGACTTCGCCGCGATCGAGAAGCGGATGGCCGAGATCGTCGATCGCGACGAAAAGCTGGTGCGCGAGGTCTGGGACCGCGACGAGGCCGTGGCGATGTTCGAGGCCAAGGGCGAGAAGTTCAAGGCCGAGCTGATCCGCGACCTGCCCGCCGGCGAGACGATCACGGTCTATCGCACCGGCGGCTGGGCCGACCTGTGCCGCGGCCCCCACTTCCCGACGACGAAATTCGTCGGCAAGGCCTTCAAGCTGACCAAGGTCGCCGGGGCCTACTGGCGCGGCGACAGCAAGCGCGAGCAGCTGCAGCGCATCTATGCGACGGCCTGGGCCAACCAGGCCGATCTGGACGCCTATCTGAAGCGTCTGGAGGAGGCCGAGAAGCGCGACCACCGCAAGGTCGGCAAGGCCATGGAGCTCTTCCACATGCAGGAAGAGGGCCGGGGCATGGTCTTCTGGCACCCCAAGGGCTGGGTTCTGTGGCGCGTGCTGGAAGCCTATATGCGCCGCCGTCTGGACAAGGCCGGCTACGTCGAGGTGAAGACCCCGCAGGTGCTGGACCGCAAGTTCTGGGAACAGAGCGGCCACTGGGACAAGTACCGTCCCAACATGTTCGTCTGCGAGACGGTCGAGGGCGAGGAACTGAGCCTGAAGCCGATGAACTGCCCGGGCCACGTGCAGATCTTCGATCAGGGTCAGCGCTCATACCGTGAACTGCCGCTGCGCATGGCCGAGTTCGGCGCCTGCCACCGCTATGAACCGTCCGGTTCGCTGCACGGCCTGATGCGGGTGCGCGGCTTCACCCAGGACGACGCCCACATCTTCTGCCGCGAGGACCAGATCGTCGAGGAGACGGCCGAGTTCATCAAGCTGGCCCGTTCGGTCCACGCCGACCTGGGCATGGAGACGGCCTACATCAGCCTGGGCACCCGCCCCGAGAACCGCGCCGGCACGGACGAGTTCTGGGACAAGGCCGAGGCCCTGATGGCCGACGCCGCCCGCGCCGCCGGAACCGAGCCGGTCGTCACCGAGGGCGATGGCGCCTTCTACGCGCCCAAGCTGGACTTCATCGTCAAGGACGCCATCGGCCGCGAATGGACCTGCGGCACGATCCAGCTGGACTATGTCCTGCCGGAACGTCTGGACGCGACCTACATCGCCGAGGACGGCCAGAAGCACCGCCCGGTCATGCTGCACCGCGCGATCCTGGGCTCGTTCGAGCGCTTCATCGGCATCATGATCGAGAACTACGCCGGGGCCTTCCCGCTGTGGCTGGCGCCGGTTCAGGCCGTGGTGGCGACCATCGTGTCGGACGCCGACGACTACGCCCACGAGGTGGTGGCCAAGTTCAGGGCCGCCGGTCTGCGCACCGAGATCGACCTGCGCAACGAGAAGGTCGGCTACAAGGTGCGCGAGCACTCGGTCGCAAAGGTCCCGGTCATCGCCGTGGTCGGGAAGAAGGAGGCCGAGGAAGGCAAGGTCGCCATCCGCCGCCTCGGCTCGCAGGCCCAGGAACTGGTCACCGTCGAGGAAGCCATCCGCATCCTGACCGACGAAGCGACGCCGCCGGATCTGAAGCGGGCCGGGTGAAGAGTGAGCATGGGCTGTCAGTGAGCGGGACTTGAGCGCTCACTCCTCGCTCACTTTTCACTCTTCACCACCGCAAGGCTGAAACAGAAAGCCCGCCCCGTGGATCACGGGGCGGGCTTTTTCGTGCGCCGATGGCAGGCGGCTCAGAGGAGCCGCTTGCGCATCGCCTGCGACAGCATGTCGATCAGGGTGACGGCCACGACGATGATGATCGCGATGGTCGAGACCTTGGAATATTCGAAGCCCTGCAGGGCCTCGAACAGCGTCTGGCCGATACCGCCGGCGCCGATCAGGCCCAGCACGGTGGCCGCGCGGCTGTTCGATTCGAAGCGGTACAGGGCGAAGGAGGTCCACAGCGGCGCCACCTGCGGAATGACGCCCCAGGCGATCTCGTGCAGACGGCCGCCGCCGGTCGCCTTCACCCCCTCGATGGGCCCCTTGTCGATCGACTCGACGGCTTCCGAGAACAGCTTGGCCAGAACACCGGCGGTGTTGAAGCCGATGGCGAGCACGCCGGCCAGCGGGCCGAGCCCCACGGCGACGATGAACAGGGTGGCGACCACCAGATCAGGCACCGAGCGCAGCAGGTCCATCAGGCGGCGCACCGGCCACACCAGCCAGGCGGGCGACAGGTTGCGCGACGCCATCAGGCTGAGCGGCACGGCCAAAAAGACGGCCAGGAAGGTGCCCCACAGGGCGATCTGCACCGTCAGCCACATCTGGCCAACCAGCAGTTGCCACTGGCTCAGATCAGGGCTCAGGAAGTCGCGACCGTACTCCTGCATCTTTTCCGGATTGGAGAAGAGGTTGCCGATGTTCGGCAGACCCACGCGGTTGAAGGCCGCGATCAGGATGATGGCGAAACCGCCCCATAGCAGGACGTCCAGCGACCAGGCGGCCAGCGACTTTTTCGGCGGCTGCGGAATGGTCGCGGCGTCGAGCTGAACCGGGGCCGGCTTGGGCAGCAGGTTCATGATGATGGCGACGATCGCCAGAAGGCCGATCAGGGCGAAGGGCGCCCATTTGGTGAACTGCTGGGTCTTGGACGGCGGGGCGACTTCGGGCGGACGGCCTTCACGCTTGGCCTGGTCGGCCTTCATCTCGCGGATGGGGTCCAGATAGCTGTTATCGGCGGCGCGGAACTGGGAGTAGTTCAGCCTGGTCATGATCTCGCGCTGACGGGCGACATCAGCGCCGTAGCCCTGACCGTAGGTGACGAAGAACTGGCGGATCTTCGCCTTTACGTCGGCGGGCAGATCGCCGCGGATCAGGATGCCCGACTCCGGAATGGGGGGCGATTCCCAGATCACCTCGATCTGGTCGGCGATGCGCGGGTTCTGGCGACGCAGGAAGACGGTGTTGACCGAGTTCGAGGTGGCGACATCCACCTGCCCGTTGGCGATGGAGAAGGAGTTGGCCTGGTGGCTGGCCGAACGGACGGTGGCGAAGCAGGTCCGCGGGTCGATGTTCCGCGGGCTGAAGAAGTAGGTCATCGGGGCCAGGGTGCCCGAGGTCGACTGGGCGTCGCCGATGCCGAAATCAAGTTTACGGTCGCAACGCACGACGTCGTCGAGCGTGACGCCCGAGCCCTTCTTCACGATCAGGGTCGAGGTGTAGGAATCCTTGCCCTCGATATCGACGGTGCGGGCGACGACTTCGGCGCCGGCGCGATCGATGGCCTGCACGGCGGGCAGGGCCGAGAACCAGCCGATCTGGGCCTGATCGGCGCTCATGGCCTCGACCAGCACGCTGTAGTTCGAGCCGAAGATGGGCTCGACCGGAATGCCGACGGCGCGCTCCAGATCATCCAGCAGCGGCTGCCACAGCGGGCCCGACGAGGCCTGGCCTTCCGCCGAAAGGATGGTGAAGACCAGCTTTTGCGGGCGCTCCTGCGCCTGCGCGGCGGCAGGGACCGTGGTCAGGCCGAGGACGACCACGGCGAGCGCCAGAACGGCGGCGAAGACAGTACGAAGGCGGCTCATGCCCATGGCTTTCCGGAACGCGCCCGAACGGGCGGCTGGGGTGGTCTGGAGGGGGTTCACGGCTGAACCTCACGTCGTTTCGCCCGAAGGCTTTGCAGTTCCTGCTCGGCCGCGGCGACGCCTTCGGCGTCACGGGCGGCGCGGGCGGCGGTCAGTCTCTGGTCGGCCATCATCTCGCGGACCGGGTCCAGATAATCGTCGTCGGCGGCGTTGAATCGCGAGTAGCGCAGGCCGGCCAGAACCTGACGCTGGCGCTCGGCCTCGACCCCGTTCCCCTGCCCGTAGGTCAGGAAGAAGCTGCGGATCTTCTCCTTGATCGCCGGGTCCAGATCCTCACGGACGACGATGCCGCCCTCCGGGATCGGGGGCGACTGCCAGATGACCTGGATCTGTTCGGCCAGCGTCGGGTTCTGGGCGCGCAGGGCGGCGGCGCTGACAGTGTTGGAGGTGGCCACGTCCAGCACGCCGGAGGCGACCTCGAAGGCGTTGCGCTCGTGGTTGTTCGACCGGACGGTGGAGAAGCACCGCTCCGGGTCGATGCCGCGCGGATTGAACAGCCAGGTCACCGGAGCCAGAGTACCCGAGGTCGACTGGGCGTCGCCGATGCCGAAGCTGTAGCGGCGACCGCAGGCCATGACGCTTTCCAGCGTGATGCCCGAGCCCGCCTTGACGATCAGGGTGGCGCGATAGCTCTCCAGACCGTCAGGACTGACGGTGCGGGCGATCAGTTCGGCGTCGGCGTCGCGGATGGCGTCAATGGCGGGCTGTGCCGAGAACCAGCCGGCCTGAACCTGCCCCCGCTTCATATCCTCGACGAGGGCGGCGTAGGTCGAGGCGAAATGCGGCTCCACCGGCGCGCCGATGGCCTTGGACATATCGTCCAGCAACGGCTGCCACAGGGGCCCGGCCGAGGCCTGCCCCTGGGCTGACAGGATGGAGAAGCTGATCGTCTCGGCGGACTTTCCGGACACCCCGTCGCGCTCGCCGCAGGCGGCGAGGGCCAGGCCGGACAGGGCCAGGGCGACCACGGCGGCAGCGCCGTTGCCGTTATGGCGCGTCCAGCCGGACAGGATCATGCCTTGGCTTCCCAGAAGGCGTCCTCGAACTCCGGCCCGTAGATTTCGATCAGACGCGCGGTGTCCAGACCGGTCGACGGACCGTCGTAGACCACCTTGCCCTTCTGAAGGGCGATCACGCGCTCGCAGTAGCGGATGGCGTAGTCGACCTGGTGCAGGGTGACGATGACGCCGAGGCCGTCGCGCTTGTTCAGCTCAACCAGCAGCTCCATCACCTTGCGGGCCGAAACCGGGTCCAGCGAGGCGACGGGCTCATCGGCCAGAATGGCCTGGGCGCCCTGCACGATGGCGCGGGCGATGGCGCCGCGCTGCTGCTGACCGCCCGACAGGGTGTTGGCGCGCTGGGCCGCGTAGTCCGACACGCCCACGCGGTGCAGGGCGGCCATGGCGCGGTCCTTGTCGGCCGTCGGCCAGGCGCCGAACAGACCCCGCCAGCCCGGCAGACGGCCGAGCGCGCCGAGCATGACGTTGGAGAACAGCGACAGGCGACCGACCAGATTGAACTGCTGGAAGATCATGCCCAGCTTCTGGCGCGCGGCGCGGACCCTGCCGGTCACGCGGCCGTCCTTCTGAACCACCTCACCGAAGACGGAGATGGTGCCGCCCGGGTCGATCGACTGCAGCCCGGTGATCGAACGCAGAAGCGTCGACTTGCCGGAACCCGAGGGGCCGATCAGGGCGACCATCTCGCCTGCGCCGACCTCGACGGAGACGCCGTTCAGGGCCTTGCGGGCGCCGAAGGTCTTGGACACGTCCTTGACGGACGCGACGGCTACGGTGGCTGAGGTCATGAGCACGCGGGGATGCGGTTGCAAAAGGGCGCGCCGCATCGCCCGTGAAGGCGTGCGAGGCAAGTCTTAATGGCATGCCTGCGTCGTTTTCGTCCAGCGGAACGGCGCGGGGGACACGCCCCCGCACCCGCCCTGCCCCTACTGCGCGGCCCGCACCTCGACCGGCAGGCCCAGGGCCTCCAGTTGCGGACGAACCGTCGCGGCGTCGCCGACCACCACCCAGACGAAGGGCGCTTCGCCGAACAGGCGACGGGCCTCCGCGTCCAGCGCGGCCTGATCCAGCGCCTCATAGCGGGGCGCCAGCGTGGTCCAGTAATCGTCCGGACGGCCGTACAGCGCCATGGAGCGCAGGGCTCCCATCAGGGCCGCCGAGGTCTCGAACTGGCCCGGTAGCTGGCGGACGTTGGCGTTGACGATCCGCTCGCGCTCGGCGGCGGAGACGCCCCGGTCAGACAGGAAGGCGCGGTACTGGTCAATCAGCACCTGCACCGACTCGCCCGTTCGGTTCGACTGGACCGGCGCGGAGATGATGTAGGGCACCTGATGTTCAAGCCCGGCGGCGTTGCCGCCGAGGCCGTAGGACCAACCGCGGGTCTCGCGGATGTCCTGATTGATACGCGACAGGAAGCCCGAGCCGATGGCCTCGTTGGCGGCGTTGAACACCACCCGGTCCTGATGCCCCGTCGTCGGCAGGACCATGGCGCCGACGATGATCGACTGCGGCGACTGGGGCCGGTCGACCAGAACGATGCGCGGCTGGGCCGCCGGGATGGCGGCGTCGAAATTCTTCACCCCGTGCGGCGTGGCCGATGGGACCCACTGGCCCAGATGGGCGTCCAGCAGGGCGGTGATCTCCGACAGCGGCTTGTCCGACACGACGAATATCTGGGCGGTGTCCGGGCGAATCCAGTTGGCGTGGAAGGCTTGCAGGTCCTCACGACTGATCGCGCCGACGGTGTCGGGCGAGCCCAGTCCGCTCATCGGACGGCCGTAGGGATGCTCCGTCCCGAAGACCAGCGCGGGCCATGCGCGCGCGGCCAGACCGTTGGGCGAGCTGCGTTCCTGCGCGATGGTGGCCAGCTGTTGCGCCCGGCGACGTTCGATGTCGGCGGGACGGAAGGCCGGGCGGCGGATGACGTCGCCCAGCAGGGCCAGCGACGGATCGAGGTTGGCGGTCGGCGAAGTCAGGCTGACGACCGTGCGGTCCATGGACGCGCCGGTGCTGACAGAGGCGCCCAGCTGTTCCTCGCGCTCGGCGATCTGGGCGGCGTCGCGGTCGCCGGCGGCTTCCTTCAGCAGGCCCAGCATCAGGGTCTGCGTGCCCAGTTCATCCGCCGGATCGGCGGCGAGACCGGCGTCGAACTCCACCGCCACGCGGGTGATCGGCACCGTGGTCGAGCGCAGATAGACGACCTCGATCCCGTTCGACAGGCGGGCGCGCTCGGTCGTCGGGAAGGCCAGCGGACGCATCTCACCGACGGCGGGCATGGGCGCGCGCGGGGTGATCGGCAGGGGTGCGGCGGGGGCCGGGGCCGGACGGTTGTCCGCCGCCTCGACATAGGCTTCGCGTTCACCCGGCTCGACCCGGATCGCCAGCGTCGGGCGGGTCAGCCAGCGCTGCATGGCGGCCTTCACCGAAGCGGGCGTCACCGCGCCATAGGCGGCCAGCTGGCGACGATAGAAGCCGGGATCGTCGGCGTAAAGCTCGCCCTCGGCGAGCGTCACGGCCTTGCCGCCGAAGCCGCCGGTCGGCTCCAGCGCCTGTAGCGTGCCCGAGATGCGGCGGGTGACGGCCCGCTCGACCTCGGCCTGCGTCGGGCCGTTGGCGATATAGTCGGCCAGCAACTGGTCCAGCCGCGCGGAGACCGCGTCAGCGTCGCCGCCCGGCTTCACATTCACATCCAGATCGAACATCCCCAGCCGCTGGAAGGCCTGGTAGCTGGAACTGACCGAGGTGGCGGTCTCCTCGCCGCGCACCAGCGCATTGTCGAGGCGCGAGCTGGCCAGACCGCCGAAGACGCTGGCCGCGATGTCGAGCGAGGCCGCTTCTTCCGACAGCAGACCCGGAACCACCCATGTCCGCGACAGCTGGGTGTTCGGCACACGATCGTGCAGCAGCTTGTCGACACGCGCGGGCAGGGTCGGAATGTCGGCCTGCGCCGGCTCATTCTGCGCCCCGCGCGGGATGTGGCCGAAGTAGCGGTTCACCAGCGTCCGGGCCGTGGCGACATCAATATCGCCCGCCAGCACCAGCACGGCGTTGTTCGGGCCGTAGTTGTCGCGGTGCCACTGGCGCAGGTCTTCCAGACTGGCGGCGTCCAGATCGGCCATCGAGCCGATGGTCGAGTGGCGGTAGGGATGCCCCTCCGGGAACAGGGTCTCGAGCACCGTGTAGTAGACGAGACCGTAGGGCTGGTTGTCGCCCTGGCGCTTTTCGTTCTGGACGACGCCGCGCTGGTTATCGAGCCGCTCCTGGCTGAGCGCGCCCAGCAGGTGGCCCATCCGGTCGCTCTCCATATAGAGCGCCTGCTCGACCGCCGAGGTCGGGACGGTCTGGAAGAAGTTGGTCCGGTCGAACCATGTGGTGCCGTTCCAGTCGGTCGCGCCCATGGCCCGCAGGGGCTCCATCAGGCCGCCCGGCACGTTCTCCGTCGGATTGAACAGGCCGATGTGTTCGAACAGGTGAGCAAAGCCGGTCTGGCCCTGTGGCTCATCCTTGGAGCCGACATTGTACCAGGCGTGGATGGCCACGACCGGCGCCTTGCGGTCGGTGTGCACGACGACGCGCAGGCCGTTGTCGAGGGTGAACTCCTCGAACGGAATATCGACGCTGCGGGCCAGTTCGGAGGCCGGAACCTGGGCCTGCGCCTGCCACGGTGTGACGGCTAGGAAGACGGCGGCGAGAAGGGCGGCGCGACGCATGGATGGATCCCCCGGATGTTGTCCCGGCGAACCCTATCAGCGCCTCGACCGGCGCCAAGTTACGGCTCTGTCACACGCGCCAGCCTGGCCGCCTCATGACGCTCGATCCGCATGCGGATAAATTCCCCGCAAACTCAACGGCCGCCTAGAAAAAACCGCTTTACATGACAGTCGTATGACCTCATATCGCGCCTTCCGGCGGACCCCGTAGGTCTAACGTTGCGCTGCTAACGCCGGTCTGGGTTTAACAATTACAGGGGTTTACGTGAATTGCGCACGTATCCATTTCCCCTGGACCTGGTCCGCGAGCGGTCCCCTGAACGCCCCGTCGCCCTCGTGCGACCGCGTTCGGTTTCCGTAGCGGCGCGCTGGTTCCAGGACAATCTGAAAGCTGACGTCTTCTATGCGGTGAAGGCGAACCCTTCACCCTGGGTCATCGAGACCCTGATCGAAGCGGGCGTCACCGCCTTTGACGTCGCCTCCATCGGCGAGATCGAGCTGGTTCGTTCGGTCAGCGCTGACGCGCGTCTGGCCTTCATGCACCCGGTCAAGAGCCGCGGCGCGATCACCAGGGCCTATTTCGACCATGGCGTCCGCACCTTCTCGCTCGACAGCCATGACGAGCTGCAAAAGATCATCGAGTCGACCGGCGGCGCGACCGACCTGAACCTGCTGGTTCGCATGGCGGTGTCGGCGGACGGCGCGGCCTATTCCCTGTCGGGCAAGTTCGGCGTCTCGCCGGACCAGGCCCCGTCCCTGCTGCTGGCCACCCGCCAGGCGGTGAAGGACGGGCTGATGGGCGTCTGTTTCCACGTCGGCTCGCAGTGCATGAGGCCCTCCGCCTATGAGGCCGCCATGGCCCAGGTCGGCCGCGCCATCAGCCGCGCCGGCGTGTTCGTGGACATCGTCGATGTCGGCGGCGGCTTCCCCTCGGTCTATCCGGGCATGGTCCCGCCGGACATGAGCGAATACGCCGACGCCATCCACCGGGGCTTCCGCGAGATGCCCGTGTCGGAAACGACCGAGCTGTGGTGCGAGCCCGGCCGTTCGCTGGTCGCCGAGTCCTCGTCGGTCCTGTGCCGCGTCGACCTGCGCAAGGGCGACGCCCTGTATCTGAACGACGGCTCCTACGGCTCGCTGTTCGACGCGACCCACTCGCGCTGGCCCTTCCCGACCAAGCTGGTCCGGGACGGTGACAGCTCCAGCGATCTGAAGCCCTTCCGCTTCTACGGCCCGACCTGCGACTCGATCGACCACATGCCGGGACCGTTCTGGCTGCCGGCCGATGTGCAGGAAGGCGACTTCATCGAGATCGGCATGCTCGGCGCCTACGGCGTCGCTATGACGACCGGCTTCAACGGCTATGGCGAGCATGACATCGCCGCGGTCGAGGACGCCCCGATGGCCTCGCTGTACGGCCTGGCGCCGCGCTCCATCCCGACCGTGCGCACCACGGCGGAAGAGCAGGCCCGCAAGGTCGTTCGCCTGTCGCGTCCCAAGGGCAAGGCCGGCCAGCGCAAGAAGTCGCGCCGGTAAACAGTCACGCTGACGCGAAAGCGTCGCTCAGGCGTTCCATATAAACAGCGGCCCGTCGCTCCGTCCGGGCCGCTGTTCTCTATTCAAACGACGGGCGCTCAAGACCAAAGGGAAACCCTTGCAATGAACGCTCCCGTTCAATCGAACCAGAAGGCCCAGCTCCTCCAGAACACCGTGGAGCACGTCGACATCACCTCATTCGACGCCCGCCCGATCATCGACAGCATGCGCAAGATGTCGTTCTCGTCGCGCGACACCGCCCGCGCCGCCGACATCTTCAACATGGCGCTGGAAGACAAGGACTGCTCGCCGTGGCTGATCCTGGCCGGCTCGACCTCGGCCGGCGGCTGCATGCACGTGTACCGCGACATGGTGAAGTTCGGCATGATCGACGCCGTGGTCGCCACCGGCGCCTCGATCGTCGACATGGACTTCTTCGAAGCCCTCGGCTTCAAGCACTACCAGGCCGCCGGCGAGGTGGACGACAACGTCCTGCGCGACAACTACATCGACCGGATCTACGACACCTACATCGACGAGGAAGAACTCCAGGCCTGCGATCACACTATCCTGGAAATCTGCAACCGTCTGGAGCCGCGCGGCTACTCGTCGCGTGAGTTCATCTGGGAAATGGGCAAGTGGCTGTCGGAAGGCAACGCCAAGAAGCCCGGCTCGCTGATCCAGACCGCCTATGAAGAAGGCGTGCCGATCTTCTGCCCGGCCTTCGTCGACTCCTCGGCCGGCTTCGGTCTGGTGAAGCACCAGAAGGAGCGTATGGCTGAAGGCAAGCCGTACCTGATGATCGATGCGGTCGCCGACTTCCGCGAACTGACCGACATCAAGATCGCCGCGGGCGTCACCGGCCTGTTCATGGTCGGCGGCGGCGTGCCGAAGAACTTCGCCCAGGACACCGTCGTCTGCGCCGAAATCCTCGGCATCGAGGCCGAGATGCACCGCTATGCCGTGCAGATCACCGTCGCCGACGTGCGTGACGGCGCCTGCTCGTCCTCGACGCTCAAGGAAGCCGCCTCGTGGGGCAAGGTCCAGACCACGCACGAGCAGATGGTCTTCGCCGAAGCCACCACGGTCGTGCCGCTGATCGGCTCGGACGCCTATCACCGCGGGACCTGGAAGAACCGCGACAAGCGCCGCTGGGCCAAGCTGTTCGGCAAGTAAAACCTGCCCAAAAAAACTGGAGGGGGCCGGAGCGATCCGGCCCCTTTTTGCTGTCCGACATCGATCCGTGAAAAGTGCTGGTGAGCCAGCGGTGAGCCGGACCCCACCAATAGCCGCTAAAGCGGCTCACTTCCTTGCTCACGCCCCGCTCACTCGTCCCCCCCCCTTGATCGGGAACCCCCACCGCCTTCGCCCGCTATGTCGGCGAAGGAGCCCGCCATGACGAACCAGCCGCCGATCACCGAAGACGCCCGTGAGGCGGATGATATGGGCGAGAAGCCCGATCTGGGCCGGACGCCGGACGCCCTGATTGAGGCCCTGAGTGGTTCGGACATGGGCTCGGACACCCGCGCCGGCTCGCTGCAGGGCGGCGCGGCGACGGGCTCCGACAACGACCCCGATCAGGACGAAGTCAACGCCGGACTGGCCCGGCAGGGCAGCGCGGATGGCGACAAAGGCTGACATCTTCGCCACTATCGGTCGTCGAAACGGCCCCGTACCGCCTTGCCGCCGCCGCAGGTCTGGGCCACGGTAGAGCCAGAAAATTCAGTCTCAAGGACAGGTACGGGATGAAGCGCATGCTTTGGGCCGCCGCGTTTTCGGCGGCCATCGTCATGGCCGGTTGCGGTGAGAAGGTTGAGGACAAGGCTGCCACCCCGGTGGACGCCACCCCTGCCGGAGGCATGAGCGAGGCCGACGCGGCCGCCGGTCCTTCGACGACCCCGCCGCCCCCCGGAACGCCGGCCCCGGCCGCCGCAGGCGCTCCCGAGTACGCCGTGATCTATCCGGGCGGCGAGCCCAAGGGCGACGCCACCCCGGGCATGAGCCCCGCGGGTCCCGGCGGCATCCTGTCGTTCTCGACCGACGCCACCCCCGATCAGGTCGTCGAATTCTATCGTCAGCGCGCCGACGCCGCGGGTCTGAAGCCGATCAACAGCCTGAACAGCGACGGCGCGCGCGGCTACTCCGCCGGCGACGGCGGCGACAAGCTGCTGAACGTGGTCGCCACCCCGGTCGACGGCGGCCCGACCGACGTTCTGCTGTCGTGGACCGGCGGCTGATCCGGGTCAGCGCCCTTTCAGCGCTGATCCTGCTGACCGGCGCCTGCACCAACACCATGACGCGGGCTGCCCCCGTGGGCCTGCCGTCGGCGGGCTATCTGGACGACGCGGACCTACTGACTTTTGCAGGCGGGTTCACCCCTTCGCCCCAGCCCCTCGAATGGGTCGAGGGACCGCCCGGACGCGGTCCCGGCTCGGATCGCTGGTGGCTGGCCATCTCGCAGGCCGAGATTCGCGCGCCCGAGGCCGCCCAGCATTTTGACTGCATCCTCGGCACGCGCCTGAACCAGCACCCGCGTCCGGCCCTGACCCGGCTGATGAACCGGCTGCTGGTGGATACCGACAGCGTCACCCGGCGGCTGGCGACGGCCTATCCCCGCCCCCGACCGATCAGCGTGGACCCGTCCCTTCAGCCCTGCCAGCGGATCACGGACGAAATGCGCGACAGCCCGTCCTGGCCCGCGGCCGCAGCGGTCGCGGGAGCGGCCTACAGTGAGATGTTCGCGACCCTGGTCCCCGATCAGCAAAGCCGGTTGCGCGGCATGGGCCGGGTGATCGGCCAGAGCCGCATGGTATGCCGCATGAACTGGCACAGCGACGTCGCGGACGGCGAACGGATCGGTCGGGCGCTGTATGCCCGCGCCTCGGCAGAGCCCGGCTTCGCCGAGGACCTGGAGGCCGCCCGTGCGGAGGTCGCGGCGGCCCGTGCGGAGGGGCTGGCCAACCCCTCCTGCGCCGCCGAGCAGTGGGCGCTGCGTGAACGCCTGCCCCCGCCGCTGAACTAGGCCGGGCGGCCCGTTGCCAGTGCGCCGTACAGATCGGTGCGGCGGTCGCGGAAGAAGCCCCAGGCGGCGCGGTGCCGATCCAGGAAGTCCAGATCGAAGGTGTGCACCAGCACGCCCTCGTCCGTCGCGCCGAAGCTCTCGACCAGATCACCGCGATGGTTGGCGATGAAGGAGTGGCCGTAGAAGGTCTGGCCCGCCTCGGTCACCTGCTCATGGCCGATCCGGTTGGCGCCGATGACCGGCACGACGTTGGAGACGGCGTGGCCCTGCATGGCGCGCTGCCACGGCGCCGCCGTATCGAGCGTGTCGTCATGCGGCTCGGTGCCGATGGCGGTCGGGTACATCAGGATTTCGGCACCCTGCAGCATCATCGCACGGGCGGTCTCCGGGTACCACTGGTCCCAGCAGATGCCGACGCCGATGCGGCCGAACTGCGTGTCCCAGACCTTGAAGCCGGTGTCGCCGGGCCGGAAGTAATACTTCTCCTGATACCCCGGGCCGTCCGGAATATGGCTCTTGCGATAGACGCCCATCAGCGAGCCGTCGGCGTCGATCATCACCAGCGAGTTGAAGTAGTGCGGCCCCTCCCGCTCATAGATCGAGACGGGGATGACCACGCCCAGCTCCTTCGCCAGCGGCTGCAGCTGGACCACGGCCGGATGCTCGCGCCACGGATAGGCCGCGCCGAACCACTTCTCCTCCTGCGAGACGCAGAAGTAGGGCCCCTGGAACAGCTCGGACGGCAGGATCACCTGCGCGCCCTCGGCGGCTGCCTCGCGGATGAAACCGACGGTCTTGTCGATGTTGGCTTGCAGATCCTCGGAACCGTAGGAGGTCTGAATGGCGGCGACGGTGACTGTTCGGGTCATTGGACGGCCCTTTGGTGAAGAGTGCTAGTGAGCGAGAAGTGAGCGATCATCGCCGCTCCTCAAGAGATCGGAGAAGTCCGGTCGCCATCCTGCCCAGTTCAAGCAGGTCGTTGAAAATGGCCCGGTACGTGGGCTCGTCCACATAATCGAGCCTACGGGCCACGATCAGCAAGGTTTCAAGTTCAGCCAGAGAGCCGCGGGCAATCCCGACAAAATGCCTGAACTCTCCCTGCGTTCGACGCCCGGATCCCTCAGCAATGTTCGCTGGAACGGAAACCGCTGCCCGCCTGACCTGGCTGACAAGTCCGTACTGCTCATGTTTCGGCCAGTCCGTAGTCAGTCGGTAAAGCGTTTCCGTCAGGTCCAGCGATATCTGCCAGACTTTTAGGTCACGGTGGCTGCGGGGAGGTTCGTTGCTCACTCCTTGCTCACTAGCACTTTCACCCCGCCTCACGCTGGCTCTTGCTGCGAGATACAATGGAACGAGCCGCCGCCGGTGAGGATGGCGATCGACGACAGAGGAATGATTTCGCGGTCCGGATAGATGGTGGCCAATCCCTCACAGGCGAGCTTGGCCGCACGATCATCACCGTAGGTCGGGACGATGACCGCGCCGTTGGCGATGAGGAAATTCATGTGGCTGGCGGGGATGGGCCTTTCATCCTCGTCGCCGACGAAGCCCGGCGACGGAAGGGGCAGGAGGCGGATCTTGCGACCCTCGGCGTCGGTCATCTCCGACAGGGCGCGGGCGACGGCGGCGTAAACATCGTCATTGGGATCGCCCCGGCCCCAGGCGACGGGATAGGCCACCACGCCGGGCGCGACGAAGCGGGCCAGGTTGTCGACGTGACCGTCGGTGTGATCGTTGAACAGACCGTCCCCCAGCCACAGCACCTTGCGGGCACCCAGCGCCCCGGCCAGTTCGGCTTCGGCCGTCGCCTCGGTCCAGCCGGTGTTGCGGTTGGCGTTCAGCAGGCACTGGCGGGTGGTCAGGATGGTCCCCTCCCCGTCGTGGTCCAGCGCGCCGCCTTCCAGGATGAAGTCGTTGCGATCCAGCGGCACGCCCGAGGCCTCGCCGATCTGGGTGGCGACCGTGTCATCATGCTCGAGGTCGTACTTGCCGCCCCAGCCATTGAAGCGGAAGGCGGCGGCGCGGGTCGAGCCGGCGCCGAAGATCGGGCCGGTGTCCCGCAGCCAGATGTCGCCGAAGCGGCCGTCGACGACCTCGACAGCACCCACATCGGCGAAGCGGTCGCGAGCCGCGTCCAGCGCCTCGGCCTTGCCGACCATCAGCTTGACCTGCTCGCGGCCCGGACCGGCCAGGGCGCGGACCAGCGCCTCGACCTCGGCCTGCGCCGGTTCGAGATTGTCCTCCCACAGCTCGCCATGGCTGGGCCAGCCGACCCACATCGCGCGGTGCGGCGACCATTCGGCGGGAACAGGCGTGGTCATGGTTGAAAGCAATCCTTGTCAGCGGCGAAGGCGGGCCAGCCGCGCCAGATAGACACCCCGGACCCCGACTTCAACGCGGGAGGTCGAATGACGCGCCGAACTTCGTCGTCGCAATCGTCGGAATCGTTCTTCGACGTCGTCGAAATCACCGAAAAACCGTCGTCGAATTCTCGCCTACCCAAGCGGGAAAGCCGCGCTCAGGCAGCGAGGCTCCGCGAGCCGAGCGATAGCGCCCTTCCAACAAAGAAAGAGGGCGGCCCGTTTCCGGACCGCCCCCGATCTTTTTCAGTTCAGACCGAAGTCCGGACTTAGAAGGCCACCCGCAGGGTCGCCGAGATCGTGCGCGGAGCGCCGACCGAAGCGAAGGGCTGGCTGTAACCCAGGGTGCCCGGGGTCGCCGAAGCGCGGGTGCCGAGGTTGGCGTAGTAGTTCTCGTCGAAGACGTTGTCGGCGTTGATCTGGACGAAGGTGCCTTCGTAGCCGAAGGGCGCCAGATCGATGCGGACGTTGGCGTCGACGGTGGTGAAGGCGTCAACCTTCATGTCGTTGACGTCGGTGACCCAACGCTCGCCGGTGTACTTGGCCTGCAGGCCGGCTTCGAGCCAGTTGGTGAACTCGTAGTTCACGCGAGCCGCGAACATCCATTCCGGCGTTTCCACCAGTTCCTTGCCCTTGGTGGGCAGGATGTTCGGGGTCGTGCCGGTGTAGCTGTAGATGTAGTCGTCCTGCAGCTCGGTCTGCATGTAGGTGGCCGAAGCGTAGAGGCTCAGGGCCTCGATCGGCGACCAGCCCAGCGAACCTTCAACGCCCCAACGCTCAACCGAACCGACGTTGCGGTCCACGAAGGTGCCGAGGTCTTCGTCGAAGGTGTTGACGATGCGGTTGTCTTCGTTGTTGGCGAAGACCGACGCCGTGCCGACCAGGGTCGACGAGCTGTAGCGGTAGCCGACGTCGAAGTTCTGGCCCTTCTCGGGTTGAACGCCCGGGGCGGCCAGCGAACCGTCGGCCTGACGGGCGACGATGTACAGGCTGTCCGTACGCGGAGCCGACAGGGTTTCAGCGTACGAAACGTACACCGAGTGGCCTTCGCCGAAGCGGAAGCTGGCGCCCAGGTTCGGCAGGATGTCGTCGAACTTCACTTCACGTTGGTACGGAGCGACGTACTGGGTGGTGCCGCGACCGGCGAAGGTCACGTTACCGTTGGCCAGCGGGGCGTTCGGCACTTCGGTGGTGCACAGGACGTTCGACGAGGCGTTCTGCGAGTAGCAGTACTGGTTCAGCTCACGACGGAAGAACGGGGCGCGGACGCCGACGTTGATGGTCAGGGCGTCGTCCAGGAACTGGCCGCGGTATTCCAGCGAGAACTGGTTCAGTTCCGCGATCGACAGACGGTCACGGGTACGCAGTTCGTAGCCGTCACGGTTGATGATGCGGTTGTTCTCGTCGTTACGGCCGGCGAACCAGTCGACGAAGCGCGGGTTCTGCGGGTTCGAACGGTTGATGCGGCCGTACTGGCCGGTCTGACGGTGACGACCGAAGTCCAGCGCATAGGCGAAGCGCAGGCGGTGATCGTCGTTCAGGTCCCAGATCAGCGAGCTGTTCAGGCCGTAGCGGTGCGTGTTGGTGTTGTTGGTGGCGTGGACGCGGACGCTGTCCAGGGTGTCGCCGTCGCCGTTCAGGTCGAAGCCGGCGGCGGCGGCGTTGACGCCACGCAGCAGGCGGTCGGTTTCCGACAGAACCGTCTGGCCGGTGCCGCCGTTGGCCAGGGTGTACTGGAACGACGGGTCAACCGTCAGGACAAGGCCGTCCATCAGGGTGAAGCGCGACTGACCGCGGATGTTGCCCGTGTTCGACGGGTTGATGCGCAGGCCGTAGAAGTTGCTGTTGCCCGACGGATCGACGTCGGCGACGCCGTTGCGGCCGGTGTAGCTGGCGGCGTTGGCGCCGACGACCGGGTACGGCAGGTAGGTGTCGTTGAAGTCGACATCCCAACCGCGCGGGTCGGTTTCGACTTGCGGCAGGATGGAACCGTCAGCGGTGCCGAGGTTCGGCCCGAGGTAGTTGTTGTTGCGGTTCTCGTTCCAGTGACCGGCCAGCGACAGGAAGTCGCCATTGTCGCCCAGCGGCTGATAGATGCGCGCGTTGAACTGGGTCTTTTGCAGGCTGCCGCGGCCCTTGAACTTGTCGTAGTCCTGACGCGAGACGGCGAACCAGGCCGAGGTGCCCCACGGGCCGAACTCGCCGGTGTTGAACAGGCCCATGAAGCGACGGTAGTCGAAGTCGCCGAACGAGGTCTGGAGCCAGCCGCCCATGTCGGCGGTCGGGCGCAGGGTCTGGTAGTTGATGGTGCCGCCGGTGGCCGCGGCGGTCGGGCTGTCGACGTCGGTCGAACCGGTGTTGACCGAGGCGCGCTCGATCAGTTCCGGGTCCAGCTGCTGGTTGGTGTACGACGAGTAGTTGCCGGTGTCGTTCAGCGGAATGCCGTCGAAGGTCAGCGACACGCGGGCGCCGTCGAAGCCGCGCAGGCGGATGTTGCCGCCCGACGAGCCATACGGATCGGTGTTGGTGAAGCTGAGGCCCGGAGTGACGTTCAGGGTCTGCAGGATCGTTTGACCCGGGGTCTGGGTCGAGATGAACTCTTGGGTGACCGTGTTGCGCGTCTTGGCGACGGTTTCAGCGACGGCCAGACCGTCGATGTTGCGCTGGCCGCGCGCGCCCGTGACGACGACTTCGCCGAGGGTGGTCGCTTCGGTCGCTTCCGTACCGGTCGATTGAGCCGAGGCGGCGCCGGCGAGAAGCAGGCCGCTGAAGAGGGCGGTGGTCGCCCAGAACGCGCGTTTGCGGTTCGTCATAGTCATCTATCCCCGATGAGTTGGGCGAAATGCCCGCCGGCCGGCGAGGGCCGGACGAAATCACGCCCCCCTTAGGCGCGACGTCGGAAAGTGGGACGACACTGATGTGACAGTGATATGACAAGGCGCGGGGGTGGCCGGGGAGACACACCTTTGTTGCGGCGCACAATTGTGGATGAAATCCGATCCGTACCCGGACTGTGTCCACGAAGAGACTGTGCGCCCCCCACCGGGGCAGGATTGAGGCCCGGAAGATTTCAGCGCGGAAATGCAAAACCGCCGGCCCTCTTTCGAGGACCGGCGGCTCTGTAGTGCTGCCTTGTCGGCGACTTCCGGATTAACGGAAGTTGATGCCGATGGTGGCGCGACGGTTGAGCGGCTCACGCACGCCGTCGGCGGTGGCGCGGGCCAGCTCGGTTTCACCCTTGCCGTCCAGCGAGATCACGCCGCCGTTGACGCCCTGGGCGACCAGGGCGTCAGCCACGGTGCGCGAACGACGGTTCGACAGGCCGATGTTGTACGCCGCCGAACCCGAGGTGTCGGCGTGGCCGACGATCAGGATGCGCGTCGGACGACCCGACTTGGCGTAGTTGGCGGCCTGCGTGACCACCGACTGGGCTTCGGCCGTCAGGTCCGAGCGATCCCAGTCGAAGTACACCACGAACTCACGGTTCGCCTGCACCGGCGGAGGCGGCGGGGGCGGAGGAGGCGGCGGCGGGGGCGGCGGAGGCGGGGGCGGCGGGGGCGGCGGGGGCGGCGGAAGCGGAGCTTCATCCGCGCCGAACGCATAGCGCAGGCCCAGCGAGATGGTGTGGCTGTCGTCGTAACGACCGGCGAACGGACCCACCAGCGACGCGTCGGCCGGGACCGACACGAAGGTGTTGAACTCCATGTTCGACATCAGATAGCGGTAGGTCAGGTCCAGATGGGCCCGATCACCGATCGCCCAGGCCAGGCCGGCGATGGCTTGCGCCGCCAGCTTGGTCGAGGTGTCGTCCGCGCCGACGCCGGTGGTGCGGCGACCGCCCAGGGTGCCGATGAACTTGGTGTCGACGATGTTCACACCGGCGCCCAGGCCGATGAACGGACGCAGCGCCCACGACTCGTCGCCGAAGTCGTAGATCACATTGGCCATGAACGTCGTGGCGGAGATTTCGCCCGACGGGTTTTCGCAGGCGCCGGCGGCCGGAACCACGTTGCAGACGCCGGTCGGAACGTTGCCGTTCGGGTTGGTGACCGCGCCGAGCTCGCCGGAGTCACGGTAGCCGCCTTCGAGTTCCACGCGCCAGTTCTGGTCGAACCGGTAGCCCAGACGGGCGAAGGCCGCCCACGAATCGTCGACTTCGAAGTCCCATTGCGGACCCGTCGTCGTCGACGTCAGTTCCAGATCGTCAACGGTGTGGTAACCGGCGTCAATCGCACCGTACCAGCCGTTCGGCTCGGCCGCGGCGACACCGGCCGACAGGGCGAGGGCCCCGGCGGCGCTCGACGCCAGAATGAAAGTCTTAACGCGCATTGGTGGATGCCCTCCGCAGCCAAAATGAATTCGGACGGCGTTTGAGCCGCCGCTAAGCTTTCATAACAGCCCATTTCCCCGAGGTCGAGCCGGACTATGGCGGAACAATGTTCAGCGTGACCGCAAGGTTACAGCCGCCACGGGTAGAACGAAGCACGCCCGACGGTACGGGTCCGTCGGGCGTGAATCCGGATCGGCGACCGGAGTGGACAAGGCGGGAGCGATGCTCCCGCATTACCCGCTTCAGGCCCAGGGGTCGTGGGCGCTGAAACCGTCCGGAAGATGCTCTGCCTGCAGGAGCTGCGGCCCGTGCGGTCCCTGGATCACCAGCGGATCGTCGGACCACAGGGAGACCGTCGGCAGCTTGACGAAGTCGCTTCCGAACACGTCTTCGTCCGGCTGGCCCGGCAGGACCAGCGGCTCGTCGCCGCCGGAAACGAGGAAGTCATCATGCGAGACGGGCTGCACCTGCGGCCCCGCCTCGACGACCTTCTCGCCCGCCATTCCCGGCAGGACCTGGGGCCCGACCTCGAGGATCTTGTCAGCAGCGAGGGCCGGCAGGGTTTGCGGGCCCGCCTCGGCCTCCTTGTCGCCCGCCAGGGTCGGCAGGACGAACAGGTCATCCTCCAGAGCCGGCAGGACGAAGTGATCGCCATGGATGTCCTTGCCCGTGACGGTCGCCGCTTCCGGCGCGCCCGGGATGGGGGACGTCAGGGTCTGGGTCGAGCCGTCGCCGAAGCGCAGGGTCTCGATGCTGCTCAGCAGCAGCGAACCGTCGCGACCCGGAGTATTGTCCACGACGCGGTAGCCCGCCCCCTCGACGGTGATGGTGTACTGACCCGCCGTGCCGGCAAGCACGACGGTGTCGTTGCCCAGCCCGCCCTGGAGGGTGTCATTGCCGCCACCGCCGCGCAGGACGTCATCCCCCGCGCCGCCGACGATGAGGTTGTTCAGGCTGTTGCCCGTGCCGGTGAAATTGCCCGTGCCGCCGAAGATCAGGTTCTCGACATTGGCGCCCAGGGTGTAGGTCAGGATACGGGCGTCGACGGTGTCGTTGCCCGCCCCGGCGGCCTCGATGACCGTGTCGGCGACCTGCAGGATGTAATAGTCGTCGCCGTCGCCGCCGTAGAGCTCGTTGGCCGCGCCGGAACCGCCGATCAGGATGTCGTTGCCGCCCAGCCCCAACAGAACGTCGCGTTGGGCGCCGCCGCGGATGGTGTTGCCGCCGGCGTTGCCGACGCCGGTGAAGGTTCCCGTCCCGGTGTAGGTGAGGTTTTCGACATTGGCCGACAGGTTCACCTGGAACAGGGCGGTCAGGACCGTATCGACGCCCTCACCGGCCAGCTCCACGATCGAATCCGAGCGGTGCTCGACGATGTAGGTGTCGTTGCCCGTGCCGCCGTAGAGCTCGTTCGGCACATCACCGCCGCCGGAGATGGTGTCGTCGCCGGCGCCACCGATGATGACGTCACGGCCCGCGCCGCCCGACAGGACGTTGGCGCCCCCATTGCCGATCAGCAGATCGTTGAAGGCCGAACCGGTCAGGTTCTCGATCGACTGGAAGGTGTCCACGCCGCCGTCGCCGTCGTTGGAGGCGGTGTTGGTGTCCAGACGGGCCGTCACCGCGCCCGCCGCGAGGCTGTAGTCGGCGGTGTCATTGCCGGAGCCGCCGATCAGGGTGTCGGCGCCGCCGCGGCCGCGCAGGATGTCATCGCCGACGCCGCCGGTCAGGACGTTGTCCAGAGCATTGCCGCCAGCGGTGAAGTTGCCCGTCCCGGTGTAGGTCAGGTTCTCGATATTGGCGCCCAGGTTGTAGCCGGTCAGGGTCGCGGTGATGACGGTATCGATTCCCTGGCCCGCGTTCTCGATGACCGTATCGGCCACATCGAGCATGTAGGTGTCGTCACCCACGCCGCCATAAAGCTCGTTGGCCGCGCCTGCGCCGCCGTACAGGACGTCATCGCCCGCCCCGCCGATCAGGGTGTCGCGCAGGGCGCCGCCGCGGATCACGTTGTTCTGGGCGTTGCCGACGCCGGTGAAGGTTCCGGTTCCGGTATAGACCAGTTCCTCGATGTTGGCGGCCATGTTGATCTGGAACAGGGACGACCGGATGGTGTCGTAGCCCTCGCCCGCGCTTTCGACGATCGAGTCCGAGCGGTGTTCGACGATGTAGGTGTCGTTGCCCAAACCGCCGTACAGCTCGTTCGGCACATCGCCGCCGCCGGAAATGGTGTCGTCGCCGGCGCCGCCGATGATGACGTCACGGCCCAGACCGCCCGACAGGATGTTGTTCCCGGCGTCGCCGACCAACAGATCGTTGAAGGCCGAGCCGGTGATGTTCTCGATCGAGGTGAAGGTGTCGGCGCCGCCGTCACCGTCGTTCGAGGCCGACTGGGTGTCGATCCGCGCCGTGACGCCCGCCGTCGCGCCGGAATAGTCCGCGGTGTCGCTGCCCGCGCCGCCGTTCAGGACGTCCGCGCCCGCACCGCCGGCCAGAACATCGTCGCCGTCCGCGCCGTTCAGGGTGTCATTGCCGCCGAAACCGTACAGGCGGTCATTGGTGGCCGCACCGCTAAGGGTCTCGCCGGCATTGGCGCCGATGAGGGTGATCCCGCCCAGGGCGCTGACCGCCAGTTCGACGCCGGCGAAGCGCAGGCGCTCGATGTTGGTCAGGGTATCGACGCCATCCGAGCTGGTCACGGTGACCGTGCCGCCGCTGGACGTCACGCTGTAGGACACGCCGCCGACCGCGAAGGCCGCGGTGTCGGCGCCCGCGCCGCCGTTGATGGTGTCCGAACCGGCGCCGCCGGTGATCACATCGTCGCCGTCGCCGCCGTTGATGGCGTCATTGCCCGCAGCGCCGTCGATGACGTCAGCGCCGGCGCCGCCTTCGATCTGGTCGTTGAAGGCCGTGCCGTTGATGGTGTCGGCGTTCGCGGTGCCGGCGAAATACTGGCCGCCGCCCGCGCCCACGATCAGGGTGCCGTCAGCGAAGCGCAGGTACTCGACCTGGCTCAGGATGTCCGTGCCGTCCGGACCGACCACCTGCCAGGCGCCCGACGGGATCTGGTTGATGGTGGACTGGGCGATCGTGCCGCTGAAGACCGCCGTGTCCGTGCCCGCGCCGCCGTTGATCGTGTCATTGCCCGCGCCGCCGGTGATGACGTCGTCGCCGTCGCCGCCGTTGATGGCGTCGTTGCCCGCCGCGCCGTTGACCGTGTCGTCGCCGGCGCCGGCGTTGATCTCATCATTGAAGGCGGTGCCGGTGAGGCTGTCCGCATTCGCCGTACCGGTGAACAACTGCCCGCCGCCGGCGCCGACGATGAGGGTGCCGTCGGTGAACCGCAGATACTCGACGTTCGTAAGGGTGTCCGTGCCGTCCGGACCGGTGACCGTGGTGGTCGGCCCGTTGGTCGAGACGCCGGACTGGGCGATCGTGCCGCTGAAGACGGCGGTGTCGATGCCGTCGCCGCCGTTGATGGTGTCGTTGCCCAGACCACCGTTGATGACATCGTCGCCGGCCAGGCCGTTGATCACGTCATCGTTCGATGTGCCGTTCAGCGTGTCGGCGTTCGCAGTCCCTTCGATCGGTTCCGACGCCTGGACCGGATTGCCGGCGATATCGAACAGGCCGTTGGAGAACTGCAGGCGCTCCACATTGGTCAGGGTGTCCGTGCCCTCAGGGCCGGTGATGGTGGTGACGCCGTTCGAGGTGCTGATGGTGTAGGACGACCGAAGACCCGCATAGACGACCGTATCGAGGCCGTCGCCGCCGTTCATGACGTCATCACCCAGGCCGCCATTCAGGGTGTCATTGTCGGCGCCGCCGTTCAGGGTGTCACGTCCGACGCCGCCGGTGAGCACGTCATTGCCCGCGTCGCCGTTCAGGGTCCCGCCGGCCTCGATCAGCGGCTGCACCGGCTGCCCCGGCACGGAGACGTGCAGGGTGTATGTGCCGCCGGCCGCCGGCGCCGTGGTCCCGAAGCCGCCCACGCCGCCGCCCGAGGCGTACTCTCCGACCTGGATGTAGTAGGTGCCGGGCGTGGTCACGGTGTAGGTCAGCCGTGAATCGGTCGCCGCCCCGCCGTCGGAGGCGTCGTCGTCGTTCGAGGCCACCTCAGCCCCCTCGGCGTTGAAGAGGCGCAAGGTCGAATCGAAGTTGGCGTTGTCGATGTCGATGACGATCGCCGCGCCCCCTTCATTGACGGTGAAGGCGTAATATTCGAGGCCGCCATGGGTCGTCGCCACCACGGTGGAGTGCGGCACCGTGCCGGCGTTGGCCACACCGGCGCGAGCGCCCAGGTCAAACGTGCCGGTCAGCGAAACAGCCGTCTGCTGGGTCGCGTTGGCGGTGAAGCGATCCTTCACGACGTCCGGCGCGCCGCCGGAAATGCCGGGCGCGCCGGCGAACAGCTGATCGTCGCCGCCGCCGCCGTTCAGCGTATCGACCCCGCCGCCGCCACGGATGATGTTGGCGTTCGCATCCCCGGTGATGGTGTCGGAATAGGCGGTGCCGGTGACGTTCTCGACGCTCACCAGCGTGTCCGACCCGGCGCCCCCGCCGGCCAGCCCCTGGGCGAGGTCGACCGTGATGCTGGCCCCCGCACCCGAATAGTCAGCCGTATCGTTGCCGGCGCCGCCGTTCAGGGCGTCGTCGCCCAGACCGCCGATGAGGATGTCATTGCCTTCGCCGCCGTTCAGATTGTCATTGCCGCTGCCGCCGTCGAGATAATCATCGCCGACCAGACCGTTGATGGTGTCATTGCCGCCGAGGCCGCCGAGCGTATCGCCCAGCGCGGAGCCGTTGATCGTCTCATTGGTGAGATCGCCGCCGACCACCAGACCACCCGTCGGGGCGGCCGCGATCGTCTGGTCCGAGAACTGGAGGAACTCGACGTTGGTGATGGTCACCGGCGGCAGACCGTTCGCGGTCACGGTGCCGACCTGGCCGTTCCAGGTAATGGTGTAGTCAGCGCGCGCCCCGGTGAAGACCACGGTGTCTGATCCCAGACCGCCGTCGATCACATCCGCGCCGCCGCCGCCCCGGATGATATTGTCGGCCGAGTTGCCGCGAATGGTGTCCGCGCCCGAGCCGCCGATCACGTTCTCGATGGTCACACCGACCGCGATCGAGACGTTGCCGACCATGCCGCCGACATTGGAGAACGCGCCCTGACGCAGGTCGATAACCTGATTCTGGAAGTAGCCGGAGAAGTCGAAGGTATCGATACCCCCGGCATCCCAGACAGCGAAGATCAGCGGACTGCCCGCCGTGGTGACCGAGAACCACGGCTGACCGGCGTTCGAGTTGAAACCGTAAACGGTGTCACCGGTCCGGGTGGTCGTATTGACCCCGTACAGACGCTGGACCGCCGCGATGTCGTCGAGCAACGGCGCCGAGGCATAGTAGGTCTGACCCGTGCCGTTGAGGCGGAAGTCAGCGCCGGTTTCCCGCTCGCTGAAGTAGCTCATCACCGTGTACTGGCGAGAGTCCTCGAAATAGATGGCGTTCGCCGAGTAGGTGATCGAGACGCCGGCCGAGGCGTTGTAGGTGGCCGGGTGGCTGAGGCCGATGGCGTGGCCGATCTCGTGCAGCAGGGTCTGGGTGCCGTAGCCATAGAGGATCGGGCTGGCGTTGTAGCTGAGCGAGCTGTTGATCCAGACGTCGCCCTGAACGGCATTGGCGCCGGTCGGACCGGGCATGGCGCCCGGCAGATAGGCGAAGGCCGCCGCACCGTCCTGGCCGGAGGCGTAGTTGCCGAACAGAATGGTGGCGTTATTCGAGTACTGGCTACCGGCGTCGGTCACGCGGGTGAACGTGATGTTCGCCACATCCGACCAGGCCTGCAGCGACTGGATCGCCACGGAGATCTGCTGGGCCGAAAACTGGCTGAAGCCCGTGGTGTCGGTCGGCATGGTGGTGACCGAGGCGCGGAAGGCGAAGGTCACCGTCGCGGCCTGACCGAGGCCGGCGGCCCAGCTGGTGTTGGAGCGGGTGATCTGCTCGCCGGCGCCCCCGGGCGTGAGCGAAGGCTTGTCGTTGGGGCCTGAACCGCCGCGATCATCACTGTTCAGGATCGCGCCGAGGCCGCCTTCACCGTTGGAGACCACGCCATGGAAGCGCGCGCAGCAACCGCACACCTGGTAGCTGGCGATGGCGCCGAACGAGTCGTTCGACGACGTAGCGCTCGTATCGTCAGCGGAGCCCAGCCCGCCCCCGAAATTCAGGTCTTCGGCGAACCGTCCCGATTGATCGCCGCCAAAGCGGTTGCTGAAACTGTCGAACATCCTGGGACCCCAGACCGGAATAGGAAAGCGGTCAACCTAACGCCGCGCGCTGAAACGACAAGCGCCAGCGTGCGACGTTCTTTCAACTGACAGTGAGCAACGCCCCGACGCCAATCTCTGGTTGTGAGAACTCAGCCGCCGCCCGTTCGGCCGGTCGCCTTTCCCGTCCCTTCGCAGACAGGACAGACCTCGCCGTCGGCCAGCGCGCCCGTCCCCGCGCACTCCGGACACAGCGTCGCATCCGGGTGCTGGAGCGACGCCGGATCCACCGGATCGGTCGGCGTCAGGTCTCTATCGTCAATGTCGTGCGGGTTCATGGAAGAGCAAACGACGGCCCCGCCGTCCGGTTTCATGATGACAGGGCGCGGCCTTGGCATTAGGGAGCCGCTCGTGATGGACGAGATCGAACGGCAATCCGAGGAACGCGGCTGGGCCACGGCGAAGACGCTGGCCGAGGCCCTTCCGTATATTCAGGTCTATGACCGCGAGACCGTCGTCATCAAGTACGGCGGCCATGCCATGGGCGAGGTCGCCGTGGCCAAGCAGTTCGCCGCCGATGTCGTGCTGCTGAAGCTGATGGGCGTGAACCCGGTCGTGGTGCACGGCGGCGGGCCGCAGATCAGCGCCATGCTGGACAAGGCCGGGGTGAAGTCGAACTTCGTCGACGGCCTGCGCGTGACAGACGCCGACACCATGGCGGTGGCCGAAATGGTCCTGTCCGGGGCGGTCAACAAGGAGATCGCCCACTGGATCACCGTGGCGGGCAAGGAAGCGGACGTTCGGGGCGTGGGCCTGTCGGGCAAGGACGCGGGCCTGCTGACGGTCGAGAAGACCCGTCGCACCAAGCGCGATCCCGACAGCATGATCGAGCACGAGGTCGATCTGGGCTTCGTCGGCGACCCGACAAAGGTGGACGCCAAGCTGATCAAGGGGCTGATCGCCTCGGAGACCGACGACTGGGTGCCGGTCGTGGCTCCGATCGGCGTGGCCGCGGACGGGGCGACCTATAACGTCAACGCCGACACGGTCGCGGGCGCCCTGGCCGGTGAACTGAAGGCCAAGCGGATGCTGCTGCTGACCGACGTGCCGGGCGTGAAGGGCGCGGACGGCGAGATTATCCGGCAGATGTCGGTGGGCGAGGCCTCGCGGCTGATCGAGGACGGCGTCGCCACCGGCGGCATGATCCCCAAGCTGCAGACCGCCATGGCCGCGGTCCGGGCGGGCGTCGAGGCCGTGGTCATCCTGGACGGCCGCCGCCCCCATGCCATGCTGGTGGAGCTGTTCACCGAGTACGGGGCGGGCACCCTGGTGAAGGCGTCTTGATCGACCTGTCGCACGTCAACACCTGGGTGTTCGACATGGATGACACCCTGTACCCGCGGGAGCAGGGGCTGATGCGGCTGGTCCAGGCCCGGATCAACGCCTACGTCGTCGAGGCCGTCGGCCTGAACCCCGAGGAGGCGGGCGTGCTGCAACGCCAGTTCCTTGACGAGCACGGCACGACCCTGGCCGGGCTGATGGCCAACTACACCATCGACGCCGAACACTTCCTGCACGACGTCCACGACGTGCCCATGGACAGCCTTGAGCCCAATCCGGCGCTGGCCGCGCAGCTGCGCCGCCTGCCGGGCCGCAAGATCGTCTTCACCAACGGCGCGCGCGAGTACGCGGGCCGGGTGCTGGATCGGCTGGGCGTGGCCGACCGCTTCGACGGCCTGTTCGCCATCGAGGACGCCGACCTGACGCCCAAGCCGGCCCCCGCCACCTTCCGCAAGGTGATCGCACGCTTCGGCTTCGAGCCCCGGCTGGCGGCCTTCTTCGAGGATACGCCGAAGAACCTTGAGCCCGCCAAGGTGCTGGGCATGACCACCGTCCTGATCGGGGACGGCCATGGAAAGCCGCTCGGCGACCATATCGACCACATCGCCCCCGATCTGACAGACTTCCTGACCGACCTGACCTTCAAGGACGCCGCCGCATGACCGACCTGACCCATCTGGAAGCCGTCATCGAAGCTGCGTGGGACGACCGCGCCAACGTCTCGGCCTCGACCCACGGTGAAGTGCGCAACGCCGTCGAGCAGGCCCTGACCCTGCTGGACTCGGGACAGGCCCGCGTCGCCTCGCGCGGCGAGGACGGCGTCTGGACGACCCACCAGTGGCTGAAGAAGGCGGTGCTGCTGTCGTTCCGCCTGAACGACAACCAGATCATGCGCGCCGGCGACCGTGGCCCGACCAGCCATGCGCCGGGCGTCGGCCCCTTCTGGGACAAGGTGCCCAACAAGTTCGGCGACTGGACCGCCAGCGACTATCAGGACGCCGGCTTCCGCTCGGTGCCCGGCGCCATCGCCCGCCGGGGCGCCTACATCGCGAAGAACGTGATCCTGATGCCGTCATTCGTGAACATCGGCGCCTATGTCGATGAAGGCTCGATGGTCGACGCCTGGGCCACGGTCGGATCGTGCGCCCAGATCGGCAAGAACGTGCACCTGTCGGGCGGCGCGGGCATCGGCGGGGTGCTGGAGCCCCTGCAGGCCAATCCGACCATCATCGAGGACGGCTGCTTCATCGGCGCCCGCGCCGAGGTGGCCGAGGGCGTCATCGTCCGCGAGGGCGCGGTTCTGGCCATGGGCGTCTACCTGTCGGGTTCGACCAAGATCGTGGACCGCGAGACCGGCGAGATCTTCCGCGGCGAGGTCCCGGCGTACAGCGTCGTGGTGCCGGGCAGCCTGCCGGACCCGAAGGGCGGGCCGAGCCTGTACTGCGCCGTCATCGTCAAGCGCGTGGACGCCCAGACCCGCGCCAAGACCGGCGTGAACGAGCTGCTGCGCGACTGAACGCCACTCAATATTTTTTTGAGTGCACTTTAGTGCACATTTTCTGGCGCAGGTTTCGGGGCGGCTTCGGCTGTCAAAGACCAGAGCCGCACAGCCTAGCAGGCCGATGCGTCAAAAATGGACGCACCGGCCGGAGGCGTTTGCGTTTTATTGCGCCGACAGGCGGACCAGCTTGCCGTTCGCCTCGTCGGTGATGGCCCAGACGGCGCCGTCGGGGCCGACGGCCACGTCACGGACACGCTCGCCCAGATCGGTCAGCAAATATTCCTCGCCGACCACGCGGTTGTTCTGAAGCACGAGGCGCGAGATGCGCTTCTCCTTCAGCCCCGCCACCAGCAGGTTGCCGCGCCAGCCCGGGAACATGGCGCCGTCATAGTAGGCCATGCCGCCCGGCGCGATGACCGGGTCCCAGTAATAGACCGGCTGCTCCAGACCCTCACGGGCGGTGACGCCCTCATTGATGGCGCCGCCCGCATACTCGACGCCATAGGCGATGATCGGCCAGCCGTAGTTCACCCCCGCGCGGTCGAGGTTCAGCTCATCGCCGCCGCGCGTGCCGTGCTCGATGGTCCAGACGTCGCCGGTCGGGGTGATGGCGATGCCCTGGACGTTGCGGTGACCCAGCGACCAGATTTCGGGCAGGGCGCCCTGACGACCGACATAGGGGTTGTCGGACGGGACCGAGCCGTCGGCGTTGATGCGGATGGTCTTGCCCATGTGCGAGGCCAGATCCTGGGCCTGCGGACGCATGGGGCGGTCGGAGCGCTCGCCCAGGGTGATGAACAGCTTGCCGTCCGGGGCGAAAGCCAGCGACGAGCCGAAATGCTTGTCGCCGTCATAGACCGGCAGGGCGCGGAAGATGACCTGCACGTTCTCCAGACGTGTCCCGTCGTCCGACAGGCGGGCGCGGGCGACGGAGGTGGCGTTGCCGCCTTCGCGGGGCTCGGCGTAGCTCCAGTAGATCAGGCGATCCTGGGCGAAGGTCGGGCCGACGATGACGTCCAGCAGACCGCCCTGCCCGCGCGCCGAGACAGCCGGAAGACCCGCCACGGGTTCGCTGACCCGGCCGTCAGCGGTGACGATGCGCAGACGGCCCGGCTTTTCCGTCACCAGCCAGCGGCCGTCCGGCAGCAGGGCGAGGCCCCACGGGTTCTGCAGGCCCGAGGCCACGACCGTGTGCGTCAGGGCCGCCTCGGTGCGGACGGCGGGGGCGCGGGTCTGGTCACCAGTCGCCGGCTGCTGGGACGGGTTGTTAGCGGGACGGGTTTCCAGCGATGCGCCGGACCGGGCGGCGGGGGCGTCCTGCCCCGTGGCCCCGCAGGCGCCGGCCATGGCGAGGGCGGAAACAGTGACGGCGAGGGCGATCAGGCGCATGGTCAGACTCCGGCGAAAACGGTTCGCCGCGAAACGGCGCAGCTCTCGTTACAGTTCCCCGAAACGGCCGTCACGGGGATGCGGCGGATCGCCCCGACGCCTCTGTGTTTCGAAGCGACTTGATCCCGCCCCGTCTCGCCTCTATAGGCACGCCTCTTCCGGCGGTCAGACCAGTTCCCGCCGGGACTCGAGAAATCGGGGCTGGGTAGCTCAGCTGGTTAGAGCGGTGGATTCATAACCCACAGGTCGGCGGTTCGAGCCCGCCTCCAGCCACCACTTTTTCTTCGGCAATAGAGGCGGAAGGCCTCCATCCGCCAACCCGCTGAGGCAAGACACGCGTAACATATGGCGGACGAGCGGCAGGCGCTCGCAGCGTGTGTCGCACGCCAGCTTGACTATACAGCTTGACGCAGACGCGCGTCGCACCTCAAGTTGCAATCGAGCCTTTCCGGCTCGCTTACAGGAGGACTACATGCTGAAGACCGCCATGATCTCCGCCACCGCCTTGCTGCTCTCGAGCATCGCAGTTCCGGCCAATACGGCCACACCCAACCGAATCGACAACCTCACACGCACCGCTGTGACGAATGACTATGAGGCCTGCATGCTGAATGCGGGTTGTGTGTTCGTATCGCCGAGCGAAACCTCACCCGGGTTCTGGGAATGTCCCAACCCCCGACTCGCCATGAACTGCTACGAACCCGCCGACCCGGGCGTTCCCTGACCGATTGGCGGCGGCTCCTGACGGAGCCGCCGCCGACGTGTGCCTCGGGCCCCATTTCCCGGTCAGGCCGCGTCGTGTCGGCCTTCGGCGAATTCCTCGACCATTTTGGCGCAGAAGGCCGGAAGGTCGTCGGGATTGCGGGACGTGACGAGGCCGTTATCCACGACCACCTCCTGATCGACCCATTCGGCGCCGGCGTTTTCGAGATCGGCCTGAAGCGAGGGCCAGGACGTCATCTTGCGCCCGCTGACGGCCCCGGCGTTGATGAGCGTCCACGGGCCGTGACAGATGGCGGCGACCGGCTTGCCCGCATCGGTGAAGGCCTTGATGAAGCGGATCGCGCTGTCTTCCAGACGCAGCGCGTCGGGATTGATGACGCCGCCCGGCAGGACCAGACCAGCGTAGTCGCCCGCGCTGGCGTTTTCGAGGGTGCGATCCACCGAAACCGTGTCGCCCTTGTCATGATGCTCGAAGCCCTGGATTTCGCCGGCCTTGGGCGAAACGATCTCGACCGTGGCGCCGGCCGCCTTCAGGGCCTCCACCGGTTTGGTCAGTTCGACCTGTTCGAAGCCGTCGGTGGCGAGGACGGCGATGGTCTTTCCGGCGAGAGTGTTCGAAGCCATGAGGCGTCTCCTGTAATCGGGAACAGGTGCGCCAACCGCGCCCGCCGCAGCCGGTTCCGTATCCTGACCGGATTGGCGGCCATCGGGCTCGAGCGGACGTGAGATGCTACTCCCCCTTGACCCCCGCGGCGCCGCTCCCAAATCGCTCGCCCGAAGGACGAGGGGTCCTTCGAAACGCGAGAGGGAGATCATGCAGAAGGTCATCGTTGAACCCGTGGACGGGGGTTGGACGGTGAATGTCGAGGACATCGACAACCCCATGATGTTCGCCAGCGGGCGGGCGGCGGAGGACGCCGCGCGGGAACTGGCCCTGAAGCTGGCCAAGGGCGGGATTGATGTGGAGCTTGAGTTGCGGCTGCGCGGCGGCGAGCGGGCGGCCCGGTTCGTGGTTCTGGCGCCCGTGGAGCACGAGGATCGGCCGCTGATGCTGAATACCGGTCGGCAAGCGGCGATGGCGTGATGCCGCATCGGCAACCGGCGAGCATCCAGGCGTTGTTTCCGGACGTATTCCTGTGTCTCCGACATGATCAAAGGACCGCCGCGATGCTCCGCCCTCTCAGCCTGACGGTCGCCGCATTGGCGCTGACCGCCCTCGCGACCGAAGCCGCCGCGCAGTCCCAGCCCTTTGAACGGGCGGGGCCTCGCCAAGACTGGACCGTGGATGTCGGTGTCGGTGCGATCTACAGCCGGGACGCCGGGGGCGACACGGGCGGTCAGGGGAACGTCATCCCCTACATCGCCGCGAACTGGCGCGACCGGCTGTATTTCAGCCCGTTCGAGGGGCTGGGCTGGAACGTCGTCTATACGGAGACCTTCCGCGCCGGTGTTCAGCTGCGCCCTCGTTTCAGCCCGGAGGATATCGAGGGATTGACGCTGGACCGGCCGGACTTCGGCGCCGACGCCGCCGTCTACGCCTACCAGCGCCTGCCGGGGAATATTGTGGTGGGCGGGCGCATCAGCCGGGATGTGAGCGGGGTCAGCGACGGGACCGAGTATCAGGCCTCGATCGCGCATCAACGCCGGACGCCGGTGGGGGTCCTGAACGCCAGCGCCTATGTGCAGGGCGGCGATCAGAAGCTGGCGGACGCCTATTACGGCGTTTCGTCCGCCGAGGCCCTGACCAACGCCATTTCCGCCTACCGGCCTGACGGAGGCCTTCAGGCCGCCGGGACGACCCTGCTGCTGGTCTCGCCCGTGAGCCGGGACTGGGCCGTCGGGGGTCTGGTGAACTATGAGCGCCGACTGGGCGACATCGCCGACAGTCCGCTGTCGCGAAACGACGACTCCTGGCGGGTGGGGATGTTCGTGTCCCGACGGTTCGGCGGATAGGAAGCGGCGGGTTGCGGCCGCACCATGCCGCCCAAGCCCCTCCTGCTTGACGGGACAAGCTTCCGTCCCTCAGATGCCTCAAAGGGATCAGGGGGATTTCAATGACTTATCGCGCCCTCGCGCTGGCCGCCGCGCTGCTCGTCTCAGGATGCGGAGGCGCTGATACAACATCGCCGGACGCCGTTCTGGCGATGCTGGAGCAGGGCGATCGGGGGGGCTGCAAGGCCGCCCTGCCGCTTGTGGCGGAAGAGGTTCGGCGGATTGATCATGAGTTCGGCTGGGAGTGGGTCGCCGACGAGCTGAACCAGCGGACCGCCGTCACCGGTCGGGACGCAGAGTTCGTCTCATTCGATCCTCAGAACAGATCCATGCGCTGCGAAGCCTGGTTCGACATCGACTGGATCGACGGCACGGCGCAAGGCGCCAAGCCTGAGCCGGGCGCGGACGGCTATTATCTGGTCCAGAAGGACGGCGGCTTTGTGATCCGCCTGACCGCTCCGGAAAGCGGGGCGGAATGGAGCCGCCCGCAAGCCAGGGCCCGCTATGCGGCCATGAGAGATCATCTGATCGCCGAACGCCTGCAGGCGCCGGGGACATAGACGACCCGAAGGTTCATGCCCGCGCCACCCACCCCCTGAAGGTGAAGGCGGCGTAGAACAGCTGCACGTCCGTGAACCCCGCCGCCCTCAGATGGGCGACTTCCGTGTCAGGGGTCTGAAGCGGCAGGGCCTCGCCGATGGCGTGGGCGTTCGCATGAGCGCGGTCCGGGTCCAGGCCATTGTCGGTCGCGAAGGCGGCGAAGCGATTGAGCCAGACGGCGCGTGCGGGGCCGTCGGGCATGCTGTGGTGGGCGAGAATCAGGGCGGCGCCCGGTTTCAGGCGGCGGCGGATCTCCGACAGGGTGGCGATGCGCTCGGGCTCCGGCACGAAATGCAGGGTCAACAGGCAGGCTGCGCCGTCGAACGGGCCGTCCGGCGCGTCGGCGACATAGCCCTCGCGCAGGTCCGCGCGGTCGGCCATAGGGCCGAGAGTGCGGGCGGCGAGCTTCAACATCCCGGCCGACGGATCGACCCCGGTGAAGCGCCAGCCGGCGCGGGCCTCGGCGAAGGCGCGCAGTTCCATCCCGCCGCCCGCGCCGACAACCAGCACATGGCCGTCGGGCGGAACGGTCTCGTCCAGCAACAGGCGGGTCATGCGGTGCAGGTCATCGAGGCCGGGGACCAGACGACGCGGCCCCTCGGCGTAGCGGGCGACGGCCTCGGGATCGTCGAAGCCGCTCATGCCGCCGCGTCCTGAACCAGAGCGCGGTGAGCGGCGACGCCGGCCATGACGCCCGCGGCCGAAGCCATGGTGGCGTTGAACATCTGGGTCGCCGCATCGCCGGCGGCGAAGACGCCGGGCACGCTGGTCTGCTGCATCGGATCGACGCGGATGTAGGCGCCGGTCATGCCGTCCTCGAAGGCGCAGCCCAGCTGTTCGGCGAGAGGACTGGTCACATGGGTGCGCGGGGCGGTGAAGACGGCCTCCGCCGGGACCTCGCGACCGTCGGCCAGCCGCAGGGCGGAGATCGCCGTTCCCTCCCCCAGCAGCTCGACCACCGGGGTGCGCTCGATGATGACGCCGCGCGCGGCCAGGTGGGCGCCTTCTTCCTCGGTCGGCTCGAACTGCCCCTGGGTGAAGAAGGTGGTCGGGCCCCAGTCCGGCAGCATCAGGGCCTGATGCACGGCGGCCGGAACAGTCGCGATGGCCGCGAGGGGGCGGTCGCGGACCTCGTAGCCGTGGCAGTAGGGGCAATGCAGGACGCTGACGCCCCAGCGCGGGATCATCGACTCCAGCGGCAGGGTGTCGGTGACGCCGGTGGCGAGGACCAGCTTGCGGGCGAAGACCTCGGCGCCGTCGGACAGGGTCAGGGTGAAGCCGTCGGCTTCGGCGCGGGCGGTCAGGGCCTCGGCATGGGCGAAGTCGACCGTGGGATAACGAGCCAGCTGGGTCAGGCCCTGGCGCATGATGTCGGCGGGCGGGACGCCGTCCTGACCGAGGAAGCCGTGCGAGGCGGCGGCGAAGCGGTTGCGGGGTCGGCCCGCGTCAATGACCAGCAGGGGGCGCCGCGCCCGCGCCAGCTGCATCGCCGCCGACAGGCCGGCGAAACTGCCTCCGACCACGATGACGTCGTACCGATCCATGGGAGCCTCTCGTAACTCATGATGTTGCGAGAGATATAAAGCGACACGCCGATCACGCAACTTCTTTTGTTACGTGTCGCGAGGCGATAGGGTGACTCCATGCCCGCCGACACCCGCCTGTCCCGCATGCTGCACGTGCTGATCCACATGGATCACATCGGCGCCCCCGTGACCTCCGAGGCGATCAGCAAGATGATCTCGACCAACCCGGTGGTCGTGCGCCGGACCATGGCCGGGCTGAAGGCAGCCGGGTACGTGACCTCGGACAAGGGGCACGGCGGGGGCTGGGCGCTGGCGCGATCGCTGGATGAGGTGACGCTGCGCGACATCCACGACGCCCTGGGCAGCCCCAAGCTGTTCGCCATCGGACTGGCGGACGACAATCCGCGCTGCTTGGTCGAAAAGGCGGTGAACGCGGCGATGGACGAAGCGATGTTCGAGGCCGAGCGACGGCTGCTGGACCGGTTCGGCGAGGTGACCATCGGCAGTCTGGCCCGCGAAGTGGCGGTCGCGCGAACTGCTGAAGGCATGTGATCCGATCCTTGGTATCGGCAGGCGGCTGTTCCGGCGGTCCGTTCCCAACTCCAGAGCTCCGGGTCGGGCCGTCGTCGCGGGCGGGCATGTCCGGTGTCCGACTTAGGAACGCCGCCCCCGGCATGGCGTTCGGCATGCATGACACAGTTCAGACTTCACCCCGTAGAGCAGGCCTTCGCCCTGGCGAAAACCGGCCAATACCGGAGCCGCAGCGAGATCGCGCGGGCCATGGAAAAGAGCGGCTACACCATGGCCGACGTCAATCAGCTGGAGGGCACGTCGTTGACCCGGCAGCTGAACGGCCTGTGTCGCGCGGCGCAGGCGGACATGGCGAAGACGGCGGCGTGAGGCGTATCACGGCCTTGCTTGCGGTGACCTTCGGCCTGTCCGGCGGGCTGGTCGCCTGTGGGGAAAACAGTCCCTCGGCGCCCGCGGAGCATTCGCCGGCGGTGTCCGAGCCGGTGGACGGCGTGCCGCCACAGGCGGCGGATGAGACCGCGCCGATGACGCCGACGGCCGAACCGACGACGCCTTCTCGCGTCAGCTCCCCCGATACCGCAACGCCTCCACCAGCAGAGTGAAGGCCGGCGTCGGCTGGCGGCGGCTGGGATAGTAGAGGTGATAGCCCGGGAAGGGCGGTCGCCAGTCCTCAAGCACCGGGACCAGACGCCCCTCGGCAATGGCCGGGGCGACGACATCCGCCATCAGGAAGCCCAGCCCCATCCCCGCCTCGGCCGCCTTCTGGATCAGGGCCATGTCGTTGAAAATCATTTGGCCCTCGACGCGGACGTTGAGCTGGCGCCCGTCCTTCTCGAACTCCCAGACATAGAGGCCGCCGCGCGTCGGAAGGCGCAGGTTGATGCAGACGTGGTCGTTCAGATCATGGGGCGTGACCGGCTTCGGATGCGCCGCGAACCATGACGGGGAGCCGACCACCACCATGTTCACATCGGGGCCGATGGGGACGGCGATCATGTCGCGCTCGACCTGTTCACCCAGACGGACGCCCGCGTCGAAGCGGCGCTCGACGATGTCGGCGTAGCCCAGCTCGGTTGTGATCTCGACCTTCACGTCCGGATACATGGGCAGGAACCGCTCCAGCACCGGCCAGAGCAGGGTGTGGGCGGCGTGTTCGCCGGAGTTGATGCGGATGGTGCCGGAGGGCCGGTCCCGCAGCTCGCCCAGCGCCTCGATGCGGGTCTCTATATCGGCGAAGGCCGGACGCAAGGTCTCCAGCAGACGCTCGCCCGCCTCGGTGACCGAGACCTTACGCGTCGTGCGCAGCAGCAGGCGCAAGCCCAGCCGGGCCTCCAGCCGACGGATCGTATGGCTGAGCGCCGACGGCGACAGGCCCAGCCGGAAGGCGGCCTTTGTAAACCCCCGCTCTTCGGCCACAACCATGAAGACCGCCAGGTCACCGAGCTCGTCACGCTTCATTGCTGAATCCAATTCATAGGTTCATGCGGACCATTACATCTAATCGCGCGACCCGGCGCGGCGTATCTTTCGCTCATCAGGGCCGTCCACACGCGCCCTTCGACTTGCTGGAGCCCCCATGAAAACCTTCGGATACGCCGCCCCCGCCGGCGACAAACCCCTCGCGCCGTTCAGCTTCGAGCGCCGTGATCCGCTGGCGACGGACGTGGCCATCGACATCCTGTACTGCGGCGTCTGCCATTCGGACCTGCACACCGTCCGCGCCGAATGGGGCGGCACCCTTTATCCCTGCTGCCCGGGCCACGAGATCGTGGGGCGCGTAAGCGCCGTCGGCGGTCAGGTGACCCGCTTCAAGGAAGGCGATCTGGTCGGTGTCGGCTGCATGGTCGACAGCTGCCGCACCTGTCCGTCGTGCGTCGCGGGCGAGGAGCAATACTGCACCGGCACGGGCGCGGTCATGACCTACAACGGGCCGGACAAGGTTCTGGGCGGCCACACCTTCGGCGGCTACTCCAGGCACATCGTGGTGGATCAGGACTTCGTGCTGAGCATCGGCCATGATGAGAGCCAGCTGGCCGCCGTCGCGCCCCTGTTGTGCGCCGGAATCACGACCTACTCGCCCCTGCGCCACTGGAAGGTCGGCCCGGGCCAGAAGGTCGGGGTGGTCGGTCTGGGCGGTCTGGGCCACATGGGCGTGAAGCTGGCGGCGGCCATGGGCGCGGAAGTCTGGGTCTTCACGACCTCGCCGGGCAAGGCGGAAGACGCGGCGCGTCTGGGCGCCAAGGGCGTGGTCCTGTCGAAAGACAAGGCCGACATGCAGGCGCACATGGGCACCTTCGACTTCATCCTGAACACGGTGGCGGCGTCCATCAATCTGGACCCCTATGTCAGCGCCCTGAAGCGCGACGGGACGATGGTGCTGGTGGGCGTGCCCGCCGAGCCGCACCCGTCGCCCTCGGTCGGCAACCTGATCTTCGGCCGCCGCTCGATCGCCGGCTCGCTGATCGGCGGCATCGCCGAGACGCAGGAAATGCTGGACTTCTGCCGCGACAACAACATCGTCTCGGACGTCGAGATCATCCCGATGGATCAGATCGAGACCGCCTATGAGCGGATGATCAAGGGCGATGTGAAGTATCGCTTCTCCATCGACATGGCCTCGCTGACCGAAGCGGCCTGATCACGGGACCCGCGGCGGCGTCGACACTGACGTCGCCGCAACCCGGCGGGGCGAAGCGGCGTTAACCGCCCAGGTTCAACCCCGAAGGATAACGCAATGCGTGTTCGTATCGCTGCCCTGACCGCCATCGCCGCCCTGTCGCTGGGCGCCGCCGCCTGCACCCAGTCCGAACAGGAGCAGGCCGAAGCTGACGCCGCCGTCGCCGCCGACAAGGCCGGGGACATCGCCGCCCAAACGGGCGAGGTGCTCGAGGCCGGCGCGATGAAGGCCGCGCAGGCGACGGAAGAGGTCGCGGGCAAGGCCGCCGACAAGCTGGAAGACAATCAGGCCGAAGCCGCCGCCGAAGGTCGCCCCGGCGCGGTCAATCCGGCGACGGACGAGCGCGTCCCGGCCCCCGCAAACTAAGGAAAACTCAGGCCGGCTCCGCGAGCAGGGCGTCGATCAGCGCCTTCGCCTCGGGGCTGGCCCAGTCCGCCTCGCCCGAGAAATACGCGCGGATACGCCCCTGACGGTCCAGCAGCACCGTCTGGGGCATCTTGCCCTTGCCCGGCAGTTCGAACGGCAGCTGGAATTTGGGATCGCTGTACATCGGCAGCGGCTCATGGACGTCGATGAAGCTGCGCGCGTCAGCGATGGCGTCGGGCGTGGCGTCGACATTGATCGGCAGGACCACGACATCCCGCCCGGCGTAGTGTTGCGACAGTGTCGCGAGCGTCGGCATCTCGGTGCGGCAAGGCGCGCACCACATGGCCCACAGGTTCACCACGACCACCTTGCCGCGGAAATCCGACAGGCGCGTATCAGCGCCTTCGCGGGTCTTGAAGACATAGGCCGGGGCCTGTTCGAGGGCCGCCGGGGTCTCCAGACGGGTGATCGTGCCCGTCGCGAAACGGGCCAGTTCGCCTTTCGCGGGCGGTTCCGGCGTTGCGGCTTTGTTGATCACCCCCGGATTGGCGTATAGCAGCGCCGCGCCGCCGCCGATCACACCGACCAGCAGCACGCCCACGACCGCGCCGATTACCGCTTTCGAGATAGCCATGTCCGACCAGACGCCCTCCGATCCCGCGACCAAAGCCCCCGGGGGCGCCAAAGGTCAAGACATGTGGGGCGGTCGGTTCTCGGCCAAACCGGCCGAAATCATGCAGGCGATCAACGTCTCCATCGGCGTGGATCAACGACTTTGGGCCCAGGACCTGGCCGGATCGCGGGCGCATTGTCGCATGCTGGCCGCGCAGGGGATCATCCAGCAGGCCGACGCCGACGCCATTCTGGGCGGGCTGGACGCCATCGAGGACGAGATCCGCAACGGCAGCTTCCCGTTCCGCGACCAGTTCGAGGACATCCACATGAATGTGGAGGCCCGCCTGAACGAGCTGATCGGCGAACCCTCGGGCCGTCTGCACACGGCGCGCAGCCGCAACGATCAGGTGGCCACCGATTTCCGCCTGTGGGTGCGCGACGCCTGCGACCGGCAGGTGGTGCAGCTGAAGGGGCTGCAGAAGGCCCTGCTGGCGCGCGCCGAACAGCATGCGGGCGACCTGATGCCGGGCTTCACCCACCTGCAGACCGCGCAGCCGGTGACGCTGGGCCACCACCTGATGGCCTATGTCGAGATGTTCGGGCGTGACGCCTGGCGTTTCGCCGACGCCCGCACGCGGATGAACGAGAACCCGCTGGGCGCCGCGGCGCTGGCCGGTTCGCCCTTCCCCATCGACCGGCACATGACCGCCTCGACCCTGGGCTTCGACCGTCCGATGGCCAACTCGCTTGACGCCGTGTCGGACCGCGACTTCGCGCTGGAGAGTCTGGCCGCCGCCTCGATCTGCGCCGGGCACCTGTCGCGTCTGGCCGAAGAGATCGTGGTGTGGATGACGCCGATGTTCGGCTTCGTCACCCTGCCGGACGACCTGACCACCGGCTCGTCGATCATGCCGCAGAAGCGCAACCCCGACGCCGCCGAACTGGTGCGGGCCAAGACGGGCCGGATCATGGGCTCGCTGGTCGCCCTGTCTACGGTGATGAAAGGCCTGCCGCTGGCCTATTCAAAGGACATGCAGGAAGACAAGCCGCCGGTGTTCGAGGCGTTCGACGCCCTCGATCTGGCGCTGGGCGCCATGACCGCCATGGTCGCGGCCCTGATCCCGAACACCGAAAAGATGGCCGCCGCCGCCGGCGCGGGCTTCTCGACCGCGACCGATCTGGCCGACTGGCTGGTGCGTGAACTGAACCTGCCGTTCCGTCAGGCGCACCATGTGACGGGCGCGGCGGTGAAGCGGGCCGAGACGCTGGGCGTGGACCTGTCGCAACTGCCGCTGAAAGAATTGCAGAAGCTGCATCCCGGCGTGACCGAAGGGGTGTACAAGGTGCTGACGGCTGAGGCTTCCTGCGCCAGCCGCCAGAGCTTCGGCGGTACGGCTCCGGATCAGGTTCGGGCGCGTGTGGCCGAATGGAAGATGCGGCTCGCTTAGGGGATTTGAGATGAAAAAGCTTGTCATCGCGGGCGTCGCCGCCCTGATCGCGGTCTCGGCCGCCGCCTGTGGCCGCATGGCCGATCTGGACGCTCCGCCCGCCAAACGCACCGAGCGCGGCATGCGCGACGAGCGCGCGCCGGGCCTGCCCGAGCCCGCCACCGTCAATCGCCCGAACCGCGAGCAGCCCATCGACGGCGGCCCGAGCTCCAGTCCTTTCGGCGGATCGGGCAACAGCCCGCGCTGATCCTCTCCCCGGGATCCTGACTTGAACCATTTCGAACTGATCGACGGCGTTCTCCACGCTGAGGCCGTGCCCCTGCCCGTCATCGCCGAGGCCGTCGGCACACCGGTCTATGTCTATTCGACCGCGACCCTGACCCGGCACTACGGCCTGTTGCGCAGCGCGCTGGACGACCACAAGGGCGCGCTGGGCGACAGCCTGATCGCCTTCGCGGTCAAGGCCAACTCCAACCTGTCGGTGCTGGCGACGCTGGCGAATCTGGGCTGCGGCGCGGACACGGTGTCGGAAGGCGAAATCCGCCGGGCGCTGGCGGCGGGCGTGCCGGCCAACAGGATCATCTTCTCGGGCGTGGGCAAGACCGACGCCGAACTGGCCTTCGCCATCGACGCCGGGGTGCGCCAGATCAACGTCGAGAGCGGCGCCGAGCTGGATCGGCTGATCCAGGTCTCATCGTCGCTCAAGCAGCGAGCGACCGCGTCGCGAGCGGTAGCGACCCCTTCGATTGCCGTGCGGGTCAATCCGAACATCGGCGCGGGCGGGCACGCCAAGATCACCACCGGCGGGGCGACCGACAAGTTCGGCGTCCCGGTCGAGGAAGCCATCGAACTCTATGTCCGCGCCACGGCCTCGCCCCATGTGACGCCCGTGGGCCTGGCCTGCCACATCGGCAGCCAGATCGTCGATCTGGCCCCGATGGAAGCCGCCTTCCGAACGATCCGGGGCGTGGCCGAGACCCTGCGCGAGAAGGGCTGCGAGGTGACGCGGCTGGACCTCGGCGGCGGGCTGGGCGTGCCCTATCACGGCCAGACGGACCTGCCCTCCATCGCCGACTACGCCGCCATGTGCGCGCGGGTGCTGGACGGTCTGGGCGTCGAGGCGGCGTTCGAGCCGGGCCGCCTGCTGGCCGCCAATGCGGGCGTTCTGGTCAGCCGCGTCATTCAGGTGAACCAGCGCGCGGACGGACGACGGTTCCTCGTTCTCGACGCGGGCATGAACGACCTGATGCGGCCGGCCCTGTATGACGCCTTCCACGATCTGGTTCCGGTGCAACCGCGCGAGGGCGAACGGGCCGCCTATGACCCGGTCGGGCCGATCTGCGAGTCGACGGACATCTTCGCCCGTGACCGGATGCTGGCGCCGCTGGAGGCCGGTGATCTGGTCGCCTTCCTGAGCGCGGGCGCCTACGGGGCGGTGCTGTCGAGCGAGTACAACTCGCGACCGCTGGTGGCGGAAGTGCTGGTGGACGGCGACCGCTGGGCGGTGGTGCGGCCGAGGCCGAGCTACGACGAGATGTGGGCGCGGGAGCCGAAGGCGAGCTGGCTCTAATCTCCTCCCCGTCGCGATTCGCGATGGGGAGGTGGCTCGGCGGCGATCAGCCGACGAGACGGAGGGGGCGACGCCGGTGGCAAGGGATTGGCGGACGGCTTTCAGAAGCCTGAGCCGCCCCCTCCGTCACGCTTCGTATCCGAAGCGCGACACCTCCCCATTCGCAACGCGAACGGGGAGGAGAACTCAATCCAGCGCACAAACGTCCGGCAGGCCGCGCAGGGCGCCCGCGTGATCCAGCCCGTACCCGACCAAGAACCGGTTCGGGGCGTCCCAGCCGACGAAGTCGGGTTCGGGGGCGCGGGGGAGCGGCCAGGGCTTTTTGGCGAAGACCACGGTCAGGACTTCCGACGCGCCCTTTTCCTTGGCGATGCGGACGGCCTCGGCGAGCGACAGGCCCGTGTCGAAGACGTCGTCGATGATCAGGACGCGACGGCCCTCGATGGAGCGTTGGAAGTCGGCGTAGACGTCGATCTTGCCCCGGCTGGACTGTTCATCGCCGTAGGAGGCGAGCCAGAGGGCGTCGAAGCGGACGTTGCGGCCGATGCGCGACAGGGCGCGGGTCAGGTCGGCGGCGAACCACAGGCCGCCGGTCAGCAGGACCGCGGCGACGGTCTCGTCGTCGATGACAGGGGCGATCTGCGCGGCGAGGTCGGCGACGATGCGTTGCACCTCCGCCTCGGGGAGCAGCACGGTGGGCGTCGGGGAGGTGTCAGCCATGATCCCGCGATACCGCCCGAGGGGCGTGCGAGTCGAGAGCCCTTTCAGTCGGAGCCGGCACGGCGTCGATCGGCTGCATCTCCGGGGGCACAGGCACGCCGGGGTTCAGGGCGCGCCGCAGGGCGCCGGGACGCGGCCCCGACGCGGGGCGAAGGTTTGAGGCGTGATCCACCGTCGGCGTCGGCGCATGGGCCGGCTCGGCGGGCGCGGCGTGATCCGGCGCGGGCTCATGCGAGGGCATCGGGGCATCGGTAGGGGTCGGGGCGTGTCCGCCTGCATGAGCCGGTGCATGGGCGGCAGGCGCCGGGCGGGATGCGGGAGTGTCGAGCACGAAGGCCAGATCGACCCCCTGACCGCGCGCGCCGGGATCGGGAATGATGACGGCGAAGCCCTGCACCTTGCCGGGCAGGACCGGGGCGGCGTCGATGTTGACCACGGCATGGCCGATCTCGGCGCCGTGCGCATCCAGCAAGGCCACGCGGACCGGCGGAGCGACCCGCTCGTTGTCCCGCACATTGCGCAGGGCGCCCGAGACGATGACCTTGCCCGGATCATTCGGAAGGGGACGGGCGCTGACAGCCTCGAAATCCAGACCGGTCGGGTTCACCGTCAGACCGACGGCGGCATAGGCGGCGGCGGTGCGCGGCGCCATCTCGACCACCTCGACCCGGAACAGCCATGCGGCGCCCAGCAGGGCCGCGAAGCCGGAGGCCACGCCCGCCCAGAGCACGCCATGGGTGGCGGCGCGACGCAGACGACGCTGCTGCTCGGCTCGGGCGCGGAAGGCGCGCGGCAGTTCGGGAGCCGGGGTCTCGGCCAGGGTTTCGGGCGCGGGCTCCTCGCGACGGAGGGTGACGACCTCGTCGGCGGTGGACAGGTCCAGCGGTTCATCGAGGGTCGCGCGCCAGGTGTGCTTGCACGTCTTGCAACGCACGGTCCGGCCGTTCGCCCCGATCGCTTCGTCCGGGGTGAAATAGCTGGTGGCGCAGGACGGGCAGGTCAGTATCATAGGCGCCGACTGCGAGGCTCTTCGCCCCTCCCCCGTTCGCGGCACGCCGCGTACTGATCCAAGAATTGATGTCCGTCCAACCCCGTCGCGCCGCCGATGCCGCCTCGTCGCCCGCCACCGCCCGCCTTCGCGGCGTGGGGTTCGGCTATGAGGAGACGCCCGACGTGCTGCGGGACGTTAACCTGATTTTGCCCGCGGGCTCTTTCCACTTCCTTACCGGGCCGTCGGGCGCCGGAAAGTCGACGCTGCTGAAACTGCTGACGCTGGACGTCCGCCCCCGGGAAGGGACGCTGGAGCTGTTCGGCGAGGAGGCCGGAGCGGCCCCGCGCTCGGCGCTGCCGGACTTCCGCCGCCGGATGGGGGTGGTGTTCCAGGACTTCCGCCTGCTGGACCACCTCAGCGCCTGGGAGAACGTCGCCCTGCCGCTGCGTCTGGCGGGAGTGAAGACCGCCGACTACGCCGACGACGTGCATGAGATGCTGGACTGGGTCGGACTGGGGGAGAAGATCGACTCCCGTCCCGCGGCCCTGTCGGGCGGCGAGAAGCAGCGGCTGGCCATCGCGCGGGCCGTGGTGACCGGACCGGACCTGATCATCGCCGACGAGCCGACCGGCAATGTCGATGCGGCCATGGCCGGGCGGCTGCTAAAGCTGTTTCAGTCGATGAACCGGTTGGGGACGACGGTGCTGATCGCCAGCCATGATGCGGACCTGGCCGCACGCTCGGGCGCGACGGTGCTGACGCTGGCGAGCGGACGACTGACGGGAGGACAGGCATGATTGGTCGGTTCTTCGCGCCCCGAGCGCCCATTCTGCCGCGCGACACGGGGGGCGAGCCCTGGCTGGCGACGGTGATCGCCGTGCTGTGCTTCCTGGCCTGCGTGTCGGCGGTCGGGGCGCTGGCGGCGGACCGCGCGGCGCATGGCTGGGCCCGTGCGCTGGGCTCGGAAGCGACCGTGCAGGTGCGTCCCCGCGTTGGCGAAACCGGAGACGCCGCCGCCGCCCGTGCCGCCGAGACGCTGGCGAGCGTGACCGGCGTGGACGAGGCCGAGGCCATGGATCGCAAGGCCGCCGAGGATCTGCTGCGCCCTTGGGTCGGGGATGCGGTCCTGCCGGACCTGCCCCTGCCCCATCTGGTGACGGTGCGACTGAACAGGGAGGCGCCGGCCAGCGCGGTGACGCTGAGCCGGGCGCTCGCGCAGGCGGGCGTGGACGCCAGCGTGGACGACCACAGCCTGTGGCGCGGCGAGGCCGAGCGGTCGGCGGGGTTGATCACCCTTCTGGCGGCGCTGGCCTTCCTGCTGACAGCGGGCGCGGCGGGCGCGGCGGTGGCCTATGCGACCCGCGCCGGGATGGCGGCGCAGGCCTCCGTCATCCAGACCCTGAGCCTGAACGGCGCCTCGGACGGACGCATCGCCGGACTGTTCCAGCGGCGCTACGGCCTGCTGGCGGCGGGCGCCGGTGCGGCGGGCGCGTTGGCGGCCATGGGAGCGGCCGGCCTGATGCGGCTGGTCGGCGGCAGCGACGGCCTGTCGCCCGCCCTGCCGATCGCCTGGAGCGATGTTCTGATCCTCTCGCCATGTCCGCTGCTGGCGGCTACGGTAGCGGTTGTCGCCGCGCGCTTCACCGCGCTGGCGCGGCTGAGGGGCACAGGTAATCTAACGGCATGAAGTTTCTGACTTTCATAGCCATTCTGGTGCTGATCTGGTTGATCGGCCTGTTCGTGTTCGCCGACCGGGTGCGCGGCTACACGCCCGCGCCCGAGCCGGAACGCGCCGACGCCATCGTCGCCCTGACCGGTCCGTCCGCTGAACGTGTGAACGCCGCGATCCGCCTGCTGGAGCAGGACAAGGGCGACCGGGTGCTGATCTCGGGGGTGAACCGCGAGGTCCGTCGTCAGGAACTGCGCGCCCTGACGCCGGGTTCGAACCGTCTGTTCAACTGCTGCGTCGATCTGGGCTTCGAGGCCGAGGACACCGTCGGCAACGCGCAGGAGATCGCCGCCTGGGCGGAGGCCAAGGGCTACAGGAGCCTGATCGTGGTCACCTCGGATTACCACATGCCGCGCGCCCTGACCGAAATCCGCGCCGCCGCACCGGGCGTAGAACTGACAGCCTATGCCGTAGAGACCCCGTCGCTGGATAACTCCGGCTGGTGGCGGGCTGCGGTGACCGCCCGGCGCATGACGCTGGAATATCTGAAATACCTCGCCGCCCTCGGCCGCTTCGCCGTGGGCAAGCTGACCGGCGAGGGCCGCACGGCGACGGATGCCGCGCCGGAAGAAAAGGCCGCCTGACCTTGCTGATCCTGCGTTCGCTGCTGTTTACGGCCTGGCTTTACCTGTCGATGCCGATCTTCGCGATCGGCCTGTCGCCCGCGCTGCTGGCCCCGCATCGGTACGCCATGGCGGTCATCAGGATCTGGGCGCATTTCGTGCTGTTCGGCCTGCGCTGGATCGCCGGAATCAAGGTCGAGGTGCGCGGGCTGGAGCATCGCCCGACCGGCCCGGCCCTGCTGGCGCCCAAGCATCAGGGGATGCTGGACGTGGTCGCGCCCTTCACCTTCATGAACGACCCCTGCTTCGTTCTGAAGAAGGAGTTGATGGTCCTGCCCTTCTTCGGCTGGTTCGCCTGGAAGACCGCGATGATCCCGGTCGACCGCTCGGCCGGTTCGACCGCGCTGAAAAACATGGTCAAACAGTCGCGCGCCCGGCTGGCGGATAACCGCCAGATCGTCATCTTCCCGGAAGGCACCCGCAGCGCGCCGGGCGCTCCGGCCGACTACAAGCCGGGCGTGGCCGCCATCTATCGCGATCTCGACGTCGCCTGCTGGCCCGTCGCCACCAACTCCGGCTGTCACTGGCCCGCCCACGGCTTCATCTATCGCCCCGGCACGGTGGTGTTCGAATTCCTCGAGCCGATCCCCGCGGGCCTGAAGCGCGCCGAGTTCATGAAGCGGCTGGAAGACAGCGTGGAAACGGCGTCGACGGCGTTGCTCGGCAAGAGCGAATAGTGATGCGGAAGGGGCGAGCCTCAGCGGCCTGCCTCGGGTTCGCGACCCTGCTCGTCGCCGCGGCGCAAGCGCAGGCCTGCGAGATTATCGTCTCTGCCCAACCGCGGCGCGGAAGCGCTCCGCCGTCGGCGCCCGCGCCCTTGCCGCCGCAGCCGCTTCCGGCAGGATCAACGATGGTTCTGGGACAGGTTTCGGACGCCGTCCCCTACCGGATCGACGGTTCTCTCGATGATCAGGCCCGGGTGTGGGACGTTCGGATGACGCTTGCGGCGCTGGACATCGGAGCGCTGCCGCAGCCTGAGACCGTGTTCTGGCACACCGGCAGTTGCGGCGTATCGCTGCCTCAGCCGGTTGTGGGACGCACCTATCGGCTGGTCCTGACGCAAGGCAGGAACGGACGTTGGATCGTCCAGGATGTGGTGACGCCAGAGTTGCTAGATGCCTATCGCGCGGGTCTTCGGGCCCGCTAGGCCGCCCGACCGCAACGTTGCCGGAAAGCCGCAGCCCCGCGGTGATCTCGGGCATTGCGGGAGCTGCCGCGCTCGTGGTGCATTCGGATCATCTCCCCGATCGCTTCCAGAGCCCCTCATGTCCCTTCGGTTCGCCCTCCCGGCCCTCGCCGCCGGCCTGCTTTTCGCCGGCTCCGCCGCCGCCCAGTCGCAGCCCTACGAACAGGTCGAGGCGCCGAGCCGCTGGCGTGTGGAGGTCGGTGGCGGGGTCACCCACGGGTTCAGCGCGACCGGGAACACGGGCGACGATATCAACTACACGGCCTGGGGCTCGGCCTCCTACCGCGACATCGTCTACGCCAACGGGCTGGACGGTCTGGGCTGGAATGCGATCAAGACCGACGATTTCCACGCGGGCGTTCAACTGCGCCCCCGCTTCTCGGCCGGCGAGATCGAGGGCTCGACGCTGGATCGTCCGGGCTTCGGCGCGGATGCGGCCCTGTACGCTTTCAAGCGACTGCCCGGAAACATCGTCGTCGGCGGGCGTGTGCAGCACGACGCGACGGGCGACGACGCCGGGACGCAGTACTACGCCTCGGTCGGGCACCGGCGCGTGACGCCGGTCGGCCTGCTGTCGACCACCGCCTATGTCACCGGCGGGGATAGTGATCGGCTGCAACGTTACTACGGCGTGACGCCGGCCGAGGCTCCGGGCAGCGGTTACACCGCCTATGAGCCGTCGGGCGGTCTGTCGGGCGCGGGCGTGGCCGTCTTCCTGGCCGTGCCGATCGGCGACCGCTTCGGCGTCGGCGGCTTCGTCAACTATGAGCAGCGACTGGGCGATACGCGCGACAGCCCGCTGATCGAGGACGAGGGCGTCTGGCGCGCGGGTCTGATCGGCGTCATCCGCTTCCGCAGCAGCAACTAGCCCAGGCTATCCCAGGCGAAGGCGTGGACCTTGTCCCGTCCGAGCGCGGCGACCATCGGCGGCGCCGCGAAGAGCCCCGCCACCGCGACGTCCCGAACATCCAGCCCGCCGGTGAAGGCCCCGAAGGCGGGCATGATGAGACGCACGCCATCGGTCACGAAACAAGGGCGACGCACGCCCCGCCCATAGGCGGCGACGCGAGCGGCGGGGTGGAGGTGGCCGGAGATCTCGCCGACAGCCTCGCCCGGTTGCGGCTCGTGGATCAGGCTGAGGGCGCCGAGCATCAGGGTGGTCACCACCCGGCCCGGCAGAGCGTCGAGCGCGCTTTCCAGCGCCACCAGATCGTGGTTGCCCTCGAGCCAGACCCAGTCCCGGCCGGCGGCCAAACGCCCGAGGCGCTCGCGATCCTCCGTGGACAGACGGTTGACGGCTTTCGAGTCGTGGAAGCTGTCGCCCAGCAGGACCACGCGGGCGGGATCGAGAGCTTCGATCTCCGCCTCCAGCTTCGCCAGCGTGGACGGGCTGTCGTAGGGCGGCAGCATCTGGCCGCGAACGGCGAAGGCCGAGCCCTTCTCGAGGTGCAGGTCCGAAGCGATCAGTGTCCGATGATCGGGCAGCCACAGGGCGCCGGAGCAACGCAGCACGCAGGCTTCGCCCGCAACACGCACCTTCAGCCCGCCGCAGGGATGGCGGAAGGGAGACAGGGTCTGGCGCAGTGTGGTGTTCACGCCGCCCCCTCCAGTTCCGGCGGCGCCTCGGCCATGATCTCGGCGATCAGGGTCTCCTCGGCGAAGTCCAGGGAGGTCTCGGACAGGATCATCTCGGCCGCGCCGCCGCCGACCCGCTCGCGCCCGATCTGGACCAGCACCGGCACGCAGAAGGGCGAGGGTCGATCCAGCGGCTGATGCACGACCTGCCCCTGAATGCGCGTCAGAAGCTGACCGAGGCGGGCCACATCCAGCAGGCCGGAAGCAGCATCGGCGCGGGCCGTGCGCAACAGCAGGTGATCGGGCTGGTGACGGCGCAGAACGTCGTAGATCAGGTCGGTCGAGAAGGTGACCTGCCGCCCGGTCTTCTCGGCGCCCGGCTGGCGTTGCTCGATCAGACCGGAGATCAGGGCGCAGTTGCGGAAGGTGCGCTTCATCATGAAGCTCTCCTCCAGCCAGCTTTCAAGATCGTCGCCCAGCATGTCCGGCTCGAACAGGGCGTCGAGATCGACCCTGTCCATCGGCCGGATTGACCAGATGGCCAGCGAATAGTCGGTGACGACAAAGCCCAGCGGGCCGATCTCCAGCCGGTCCAGCCGTTTGGTCAGCAGCATGGCGAGCGTCGTGTGCGCCAGCCGTCCCTCGAACGGATAGCAGACCATGAAATGCCGGGTTCCGCGCGGGAAGGTCTCGACCAGCATCTCACCCGCGCGGGGGATGCGGGAAACGACCTCCTGCAACTCCAGCCACTCCTGCACGTCGGGTGGCAGAACGCGCCAGTGGTCGCGGTCCTGAACCATGGCCCGCACCCGTTCGGCCAGAGATGTGCCCAGCGGAAATTTGGAGCCGCCGTAGGACGGGATCTTGGGGTCCTTGCCTGTCGCGGCGCTGACCAGCGCATCCGTGCCGGAGATGCCCTGGAAGGCCCATACCTGACCGGCGAAGATGAAGGTGTCGCCGGGCTCCATCTGCTCGAAATACCACTCCTCGGCCTCGCCGATCTTGCGGCCGCCGATGAGGTGCTTCCCGCCCGCCCGGCGCGAGGCGACCTTCACATTGAGGTTGGCGGCCGAGACGATGGCGCCGACATTCATCCGGTGGCTCTGGGCCAGTTGGGCGTTGCGGACCTTCCACCTGCCGTCAGGTGTTCGCACGATGCGGGCGAAGCGGTCGTAGGTGCGCAGGGCGTAGCCGCCGGTGGCGACCAGATCGACCACTTCCTCGAACTGCTCGTAGGTCAGCGCCCGATAGGGACCACATGCGGAAACCTCCGCATACAGATCATCCAGATCAAACGGCTCTGAACAGGCGCAGCCCATGACATGCTGGGCGAGGGTATCAAGCGTGCCGACGTGCACCGGCTCCCAGTCAAAGGCGTTCTCGGCCACCGCCTCGCGGGCGGCCTGACACTCCAGCATTTCGAACCGGCTGGCGGGGACCATCAAGGCGCGGGAGGGTTCGTCCAGCCGGTGATTGGCGCGACCGATGCGCTGGACCAGACGACTGGCTCCCTTGGGCGCGGCCAGCTGGATGACCAGATCGACGTCGCCCCAGTCGATGCCGAGATCCAGCGTCGAGGTGCAGACCACCGCGCGCAAATCGCCCCGCGCCATCGCCGCCTCGACCTTGCGCCTTTGCTCGGCGGCGAGGGAACCGTGGTGCAGGGCGATAGGCAGGCTGTCGTCATTTATCGCCCACAGCTGCTGGAAGACGAACTCGGCCTGCCAGCGGGTGTTGACGAAGATCAGGGTCATCCCCGCCTGACGGATGGCCTCATAGACCTCGGGCACCGCGTGGACGCCGGTGTGACCCGCCCAGGGGACGCGGCCTTCGGAGACCAGAACGTCGATGACCGGCGGGGCGCCGGGGTCGCCGCGCACAATCACTACTCCCTTGCCCCTCGAGGGGGGAAAGGGCAGGGATTGGGGTGGTGGCGGACTGCCGCCGGAGGTGGCGCTTGAGGCCTCGTCCGCGCCTTCCGCTCCAGCTTCCGCAATGACGGCGACCGCACCCCCACCCAACCCTCCCCCCTTGAGGGGGAGGGCTTCAGGTGACAGCCAATCCGCGATCATCTGAGGATCATCCACGGTCGCCGACAGGGCCACCCGCCGCATCTCCGGCGCGAACTTCTGCAACCGGCCCAGACCGAGACTGAGCAGGTCGCCGCGCTTGCCGCTCCAGATGGCGTGGACCTCGTCGAGGATGACGCATTTCACATCGGCGAAATACGCCCTCGCCCCCTCCCACGCACAGAAGAGGGCCAGCTGTTCCGGCGTGGTCAGAAGGATGTCCGGCGGGAAGTCGCGCTGGCGCTGGCGCTTGGACTGTTTGGTGTCGCCGGTGCGGCTCTCGACATGGATGTTCAGCCCGATCTCGCGGATAGGCGTCATCAGGTTGCGCTCGACATCCGTGGTCAGGGCCTTCAGCGGCGAGAGGTAGAGGGTGTGCACCCCGCTGCCGGGGCCATGCGCCGGACGCGGACCGCGCTCGGCCAGATCAATCAGGGAGGGCAGGAAGCCGGCCAGCGTCTTGCCGCCGCCGGTCGGGGCGACCAGCAGCGCATGCGACCCCGCCTGTCCGGCCTCGACCATTTCCAGCTGATGCCGACGCGGCGCCCAGCCGCGCGAGGCGAACCAGTCGGCGAAAAGCGGCGGAAGCGTTACGGGAGCGGCGGCGGACGTCACGGAGAGGATATAGCATGTTCCCGTTCCGTTTCACGGGCGGAATTGCTATCTGGAGACGGTGACGATCGACTCCTTCACCTCCTCCACCGCCCTGACCGGCGCCGAGCCGTGGCTGGCCCTTCCCGTCGCGCTGGCCGTGCCGCCGGGTGCGGGGGCGGTTTGCGATGAGGACGGGACGCGCAAGATCGGGCGGGGCGCCGCCGAGGGTCTGTTCACCGGGGCGCCGGTGCTGGTCGCCCACGCCAGCCTGACCGCCCGACGGCTGGGCATCGCGCCGCCGCCCCGCTCAAGCGATCTGCTGGATGTGCTGGAACTGTTCGCCTTCGTGCGCCCCGCGAGGTTCTGCGCGCCCTCTCCCACAGGACTGGCTCTGGCAATGGGTCAGGCGGAGCCCAGGGGGCCGGAGGCGCAGGCCGAGGCCCTGCGCGCCGCCGCCGACGGCCTGCTGCGGGAACTGGCTGATCCGGCCTATCCCCAGCGCGAGGACGCCTTCACCCTGAACGAGACCCTGTCGCGGGCCGGCTGGGGGTGGTCCTGGCGGGTGGCGGGCGCCTTGCAACATCACCCCCTGCGCGCGCGCCAGCATCGCGGCAGCGGTCTGGATGTCTGGTCACGGCTGAGCGAATGGGAGGACGAGGCGCCGCGCGGCGAGGCGGGATCGGCCCCGGTCGACAGCGAGAGCGCGCGCATCCGGCTGGAGAAGCTGTTGCAGGCCTCCGGACTGGATGAGACCCGCCCGGCCCAGTCCGACTATGCCGCCGAGGCCGCCTACGCCTTCTCGCCCCGCAATGAGGAGGGCCGCCCGCGGGTGCTGCTGGCCGAGGCCGGGACCGGAACAGGCAAGACCCTGGGCTATCTGGCACCCGCCAGCGTCTGGGCCGAGCGCAACCAAGGGGCTGTCTGGGTCTCGACCTATACCCGCGCCCTGCAACGCCAGATCGACCGAGAGAGCGCCAGCCTCTGGCCTGATGCGGCCGAACGAAAGAAGAAGGCCGTCGTCCGCAAGGGGCGGGAGAACTACCTGTGCCTGCTGAACCTGCAGGAGATGGTGCAGGCGGCGCAGCTGGGAAGCGGCGATCCGATCGCCATGGCGCTGGCGGGCCGCTGGGCCCTGTATTCGCGCGACGGCGACATGACCGGCGGCGACTATCCCGGCTGGCTGCCCGGCCTGTTCGCGACGCCCACGGCGCAGCAGGCCAGCCCGGCCAATCTGGTCGACCGGCGCGGCGAGTGCGTGCACGCCGCCTGCCCCCACTACCGCCTGTGCTTTGTCGAAAAGACCATCCGGGCCAGCCGCCGGGCCGATCTGGTGGTGGCCAACCATGCGCTGGTCATGACCCAGGCCGCGTTCGACGGCGCGCGCTCGGCCCGCGGGTTGAAGCAGGATGGGGAGACGGCGGCGTTGAAGCGGATCGTCTTCGACGAAGGCCACCATCTGTTCGACGCCGCCGACAGCGCCTTCTCGGCCTGCCTGTCCGGACAGGAGGCCGCCGAACTGCGTCGGTGGATCCGGGGCCCGGAAGGACGCGGTCGGCGCGGGCGTGGGCTGGAACAGCGGCTGGGCGATCTGTGCGCTGACAACGAGGCGGCGACCAAGGCCCTGCAGGACGCCATCCATGCGGCGGCCCAACTGCCGGGCGAAGGGGCGTCCGGGCGGATCGCCCCGGCCTCGGGCGAGGTCAATCCGATCGGTCCGATCGAGCGCTTTCTGGTCGCCGCGCTGGAACAGCTCCGCGCCCGGACGAGGGAGGGCGGCGGCCCCGGCGGGGTCGAATTCGGACTGGAATGCTCCCTGCGTCCGGTGACCGATCCGGTGCTGGACGCGGCGCGGGAGGCCGCCCGCGCGCTGGCGGCGGTCGAAGCTCCCTTGCTGGCCCTGTCGCGGCATCTGGAAGACATTCTGGATGACGAGTCCGTCGAGCTGGACGGCGCGTCGCGGGCGCGGATCGAAGGGGCGCTGCGCGGGCTGGATCGGCGCGGCCGGATGACCCTGCCCGGTTGGCGCTCCATGCTGGCGGCGCTGGACAATGACACCGGCGAGCCGGACCCGGACTTCGTCGACTGGCTGAGCGCGGAGGCCGCCTTCGGGCGGATCGCCGACGTCGCCCTGCGTCGACACTGGATCGACCCGACCGTGCCGCTGGAGGCGGCGGTGATCATGCCCTCGCACGGGGTGTTGGTGACCAGCGCGACCTTGTCTGATCCGGGGGCGGACGATCCGTTCGATCTGGCGCGGATGCGAACCGGCTCCGCGCGACTGATCGAGCCCGCCCGGACGCTGAAAGTCGAAAGTCCGTTCAATTATGCGGAGAACAGCCGGGTCATCGTCGTCAACGACCTGATCAAGGACGACACGCGCCAGACGGCGGCGGCGATGCGCGAACTGTTCCTAGCTGCAGGAGGCGGCGGCGTGGGCCTGTTCACCGCCATCCGGCGACTGAAGGCGGTCTATGAGCGGCTGGGGCCGGACCTCGCCAAGGCGGGCCTGCCGCTCTACGCCCAGCACGTCGATCCGCTGGAAGTCGGCGCATTGGTGGATGTGTTCCGGGCCGAGCAGGACAGCTGCCTGCTGGGCACCGACGCTGTGCGGGACGGCGTGGACGTGCCGGGGCGCAGCCTCCGCATCCTCGCCTTCGACCGCGTGCCCTGGCCGCGACCTGACCTGCTGCACAAGGCCCGGCGCGAGAAGTTCGGCGGCTCCTCCGCGCAGGGCCGCGCCTATGACGACGCCCTGGCCCGCGCCCGGATGTCACAGGCCTTCGGGCGACTGATCCGCCGGGCGGACGACAAGGGCGTGTTCGTCATGCTGGACGCCGCCTGCCCGACCCGCCTGTTCGCCAGCCTGCCGCCGGGCACGGAGGTGCTGCGCATGGGGCTGGCCGAGGCGGTGGAACTGGTCGGCGGCTTCCTGAAGCCCTCGACCTGATCGGCGTCACGCCTCGAAGGTGATCTCGACGCTGTCGGCCGACCGCCGGGCCTCACCGTGGAAGACCGCCTCGATGTTGTTGCCGTCCGGGTCCAGCAGGAAGGCGGCGTAGTAGCCCGGATGATAGGGCCGCTCGCCCGGCGCGCCGTTGTCGGCGCCCCCGGCCGCGAGACCCGCCTTGTAGAAGGCCTCGACCATGGCCCGGTCCTTCGCCTGAAAGGCCAGATGGTGTCGCCCCGTCAGATGGCCGGTGGCCGCCGCGCTTTCGGCGGAGGAGACGAACAGCTCATCCGCCCAGAAATAGCTCTCGGCCTCCCCGCCCAGTGGAATGCCCAAAGCCCCCAGAACCGCGTCATAGAAACGGCGGGACGCCGGAAGGTCGGCGACCACCAGCTGGATGTGATCAACCAGACGGCCGCGATGCAGGGATTGGGTTTCCATGGCGCTCTTTTCCTTGATTACAGCCGAACGGACCGTCGTTCGCGCCGTTCCGTAAGGCAGGCGCTTGTCAGGGGATGGCAGCATCCGCATACAGCCCCTTCCTCCGCCTCAGACGTTCCAGACTTTCGGACCCCCGTTTTCCGCCGGACCCTGAATGAGCAACGCCCCCGAAAAGCCCTATCGCCATCCCCGCCGCGGGATCGTCGGTCCCTTCGTGCTGGTCGGCGTCCTGCTGGCCGCATGGACCGGCTGGTGGTTCTACCTCGCGCAGCAGATCGAGACGCGGCTGGCGGCGCAGGTCACGACCCTGAATAAGGACGGCTGGACCATCCGGCACGGCGAAGTCAGCACGACGGGATGGCCGTTCCGGGTGCGGGTGTCCCTGCCGCAGGCAGACGTGCTGGCGCCCTCCGGGCACGGCGTGGCCGCGCCGGAGCTTGTGGCGGAAGCCAATGCCTGGAATCCGGATCACTGGGTGATCATCGCCCCTGACGGCCTGACCCTGACCCGGGCGGAAAAGGGCAAGGTCAATGTCACCGGCGACGCCCTGCGGATGAGCGTCAGCCATCTGCGCAGCCGTTTCCCCGACCTGCGGCTGGAGTTCGTGCGCAGCACCTTCACGCCCCAGCCGGGCGCGGATCCCTTCCCCATCGCTTCGGCGGAGCACATCCAGATGGAGACCCGCCCGCACCTGACCGACGGACAGGCCACGACCGACGCCCTCGATGTGCTGTTCAATCTGGTCGATGCGCGGGGCCGTAAAGGCGGCCCGGTCGAAAGCGCCGCGCAGAACGGAAAGCTGTCGCTGGCGCTGGAGGGCACCATCCAGCAGGCCAGCCGCCTGAAGGGCCCGAACGCCGCCGGCATCTTCTCGAACTGGACTCAGGCAGGCGGTCGGTTCACCGGCGTGCGCGGCGAGCTGACGGCGGGCGAGAGCCGCGCCCTTTTGACCAGCGACGCCCTGTCGGCGGATGCCGCTGGACGACTGCGCGGACAGGTCGCCGTGACCGCCGAACAGCCGGGACCGGTTGTGGCGGGCATGGCCCGTGCGCCGTCGGGCGAGGTCAATCGCGCCGGAGCCGTCGGCGCCGCCGCCGCGACCGCCGCCAGCGGTGACCGCCCGGTCGAGCTGACGCTGGAATTCCGGGAAGGCCGGACCTGGCTGGGCCTGTTCCCGCTGGCCCCCGCGCCCAAGCTGTTCTGATGCTGACCGAGCCCCCCGAGGACTCCAGGCGGCTGGCGCTGGATCGTGCGCTGGCGCAGGCCGTGCGGGCGCGGCTGGCCGCCGGACAGCGTCCGACCGTGGACGCGGACGCCATCGCGCTGCGTGAGGTCCTGAAGGGGCTGAAGCCCGCGGAGATCGCCGCCGCCCGGTCGGTTCTGGGCCGCCTGGACGCGGCCAGCGGACCGCGCCTGATCGTCTGGGGGGCCGCCTCACAGGTGCTGGCGGCGGATCGCTATGGCCTGTCGGCAAGAATGGCGGCCAAGCCCGAGGCGGCGTTGAAAGCCGTGCGCGAAGGCGGGCGGGCCCTGATGGACCTCGCGCCCTCCAACGCCTGGTTCGGCCGCCTGCTGGCCGAGCCGGACCTGCGCGTGGTCGCAGCCTTGCCGGATCACGGCGCGGGCCTGCCACGATCCCTGATGGTGCAGCAGACCCAGCCCGGCCCGACCGGCGATGACCGCACCTTCTGGGCCACCGACAGCGCCGCGCCGAACAGCCGGATCATCGAGGCCCTGTCCGACGCGGGACTGGCCGCGACGCCCCTGATCGAATCGGGCGGGTTGAAGCTGTTCGTGCTGGCGGGCTATGTGCAGGCCGAAGACGGTCGGCTCGCGAACGCGCCCGGCAAACTGTCCGGCGTCATCGGCGCCGCCCCCCTGTTCTGAGAGCTTCCATGACCGCAGCCCCCAAGCCCAAGCCCGGCATCCTCGACATCGCGCCCTACGTCGGCGGCAAGTCGAGGATCGACGGCGTCGCCGAGCCGATGAAGCTGTCATCCAACGAGAACGCTCTGGGCGCGGGCCAGAAGGCGCGTGACGCCTATGCGGCAGCCATCGGCAACATCCACATCTATCCGGACGGTCGCGCGGGCAAGCTGCGCGACGCCGTCGCCGCGCACCACGGCCTGGACGGCGAGCGCCTGATCTTCGGAAACGGCTCGGACGAGGTCTTCGCCCTGCTGAACCAGACCTATCTGGAAGCCGGCGACAACATCGTGACCGGCCAGTACGGTTTTCTCGCCTATCGCATCTCGGCGCTGGCCAATCAGGCGTCGGTGAAGCTGGCCCCGGAGCCGGGCTTCAAGGCCGAAGTTGACGCTATCCTCGAGCAGGTCGATGCGCGGACGAAGATCGTCTACATCTCCAGCCCGTCGAACCCGACCGGCAGCTACAACACCGCCGAGGAGACCCGCCGTCTCCATGCCGCGCTGCCGCCGCACATCCTGCTGGTCATCGACGAGGCCTACGCCGAGTTCGTGACCGCCCCGGACTGGGAGACCAGCTTCCCGCTGGCCAAGGACGCCGACAACATCGTCGTCACCCGCACCTTCTCCAAGATTCACGGTCTGGGCGGCCTGCGCATCGGCTTCGGCTATGCGCCGCTGAAGGTCTGTGAGGCGGTGGACCGCATCCGCCTGCCGTTCAACGTCTCGGTCGCGGGTCTGGACGCCGCCGTCGCCGCCCTGTCGGACGAAGCGCACCAGAAGGCCTCGCTGGAGCTGGTCGAGAACTGGCGTCCGCGCCTGACGCAGGCGATCAAGGGCTTCGGCTTCGAGGTCTTCCCCAGCGCCGGCAACTTCATTCTGGTCCGTTTCGCCGACGCCGCCACGGCCACCGCCGCGAACGACTATCTGAACACCTGCGGCATCATCGTGCGCCCGGTCGGCGGCTATGGCCTGCCCGACTGCCTGCGCATCACCGTGGGCACCGAAGACCAGAACCGGGCTGTGCTGGACGCGCTGAGCGAATTCGCGGCGCGCTGATTGCCTCCCTCTCCCGATGGGAGAGGGCTTGAGCCTCCGGGAGCGAAGCGACCGGTAAGGCGAAAGGGTGAGGGTCGATCATCGGCACAGGCGATAAGCCGCGTTGCCGCTCTTCGCGGCCGGCTTGGGCCGGACTTACACAGCCGACCCTGATTCAACGGGGCTCCGCCCCGCCATCTTCTCCCATCGGGAGAAGGGAGGTCGCCCATCAGTTCCGCCGGAAGATCCGGCTGGCCGCCCAGCCGGTGAACATGGCCAGGATCACGCAGAGGACGCCGTAGGTCCACGGGCGACGGTGGGCGAATTCGAAGATGTCGCGCTCGATGCCGACCTTTTCGACGGTTAGCGTCAGATTGCTGACCGAGACCGGCTCACCCTCCTGGAACAGCCAGACCTCGGCGAAATACTGGCCCGTCGGGGCGACGGCGGGCAGTTCGACCTCAGCGCGGAACAGGCCGCGATCCACGAAGCGGACCCCCTGCGGGTCGCTGTTGTAGAGAGCCGCCGCCTCGCGCAGGCGGATCACGGCGCGGCGGTAGTCCAGATAGTCCTCGCCGATCCGGCTGACGACCACGTCGCGGACGCCGTAGCGGGTGACGGTGCGGCTTTCCTCCGGGGCGGCGATGCGCAGGTGGTCAACCCCGACGCCCAGTCGGCGCAGCTGGCCGAAGTCGGCGATGTCGCTGAGCGGCCGGGTCGAGGCGGTCATGTAGAAGCCCGGCGCGCCCTCGAACAGGACGGGACGGCTGTTCAACCAGACGCCGGTGTTGCGGGTCTTCTTGACCAGACGCACCGGACCGTCCGGACCGCGCACCACCACGACCACGTCGGCGGGCGTCTCGGTCGGGTTGAACACCGCGCCGTACAGGACGATGGAGGCGCCGCGGAAGCTGGAGTCGACCATGACCCGCGCATCGGTCATGGCGGCGGCGACGCGGACCTGTTGGGTCGTGGCCACCGAACGTTCGGGGGCCGGGGCCTCGACGGCCGGGGGCGGCGGCGGGAGTTGCATCATTGCGCGACCCCCGGAGCAAAGCTGAACAGGTCGGACGGCCGGACGAACAGCTCCAGCCCCATGTAGATACCGACCAGCAGGACGATCAGGGCCAGCAGGAGGCGCAGCTCCTCGGCGCGGAAGCGGCCCGAGAGCCGGGCGCCGTACTGGGCGCCGACGACCCCGCCCAGCAGCAGGATGGTCGACAGGACGATATCCACCGTCTGGTTCCGCCCCGATTGCAGGATGGTTGTGATGGCCGTGGTGATGATGATCTGGAACAGGCTGGTCCCGACGACCACACTGGCCTTCATCCGCAGGACATAGAGCATGGCGGGCACCAGGATGAACCCGCCACCGACCCCCATGATGGCCGACAGAATCCCCACGAACGATCCAAGCGCGAACGGCGGGATGGCGCTGATGTAGAGGCCCGAGCGCGGGAACTTCATCCGCAGGGGCAGGCCATAAAGCCACAGCGGGCGACGGCGCTCCTTGTGGGGGGTCACCTCGCCCCTGACCCGGCGCAGAATCTGGCCGAGGCTCTCGTGCAGCATCAGGGCGCCGATGGATCCGAGGAACAGGAGGTAGGACAGGGCCACGACCAGATCGGCCTGCCCGAGCAGGCGCAGGTAGCGGAACAGCTCAACCCCGACGAAGGCGCCCAGCACGCCGCCGAGCGCCATCAGCCCGCCGATCTTGTAATCGACCTGCTTCTGCGACGTGTAGTGGATGACACCCGAGGTCGAGGAAGCGACGACGTGGCTGGCCTGACTGGCGACGGCCACCGACGGCGGGATGCCGAGGAAGATCAGGATGGGGGCCATCAGGAAGCCCCCGCCGATGCCGAACAAACCGGACACGAAGCCGACCGTCGCGCCCAGCAAAACCAGGAGCGGCCAGTTCACCGAAACCTCGGCGATCGGCAAATAGATATCCAAAGGACGCGCCTTCGGCTGGAACTGAGGTCAAACGCCCGAAAGGCGACGGTGGAACTGTCCTGAACGCCTCGGGCCTCCGGTGCAACCCGAAGCGCTCGAAAGTCGGGTCGATTGCGTCAGTTGACGGGTTCGACGGTGAAGCGATCCGCGTCCGCGCGCGCCTTGCCCCGATCCTCGACCGAAAGGCTGGTCCGCAGTCGCTCGACCGCGTCCTGTGCGGCGCTGTCTCCGGCGCGCGAGGCGATCAGATACCATTTGAAGGCCGCGACCGGATCGGTCTGAACCCCGCCCTCGCCGGTTTCATACAGTTGAGCCAGGTTGAACTGGCTGTCGACCACGCCCGCCTCGGCGGCGCGGGTCAACCAGTTCAGGCCTTCATCCGCATTCCGGGGGCCGCCGGTGCCCTGGAACAGGTGCATGCCGTAAGCGAACATCGCGCGCGGATTGCCGGAATCCGCCGCGCGACGGGTCCACGCCCGCGCCTTGGGCAGGTCCGCCGGCAGGCCCTTCAGGCCTTCCTCGTACAGGCTGGCGATATAGAGCTGGGCCGGCGCGTAGCCGAGTTCAGCCGCCTGCTTCAGCGCATCGAGGCCCGTGGCGTCGTCGGCATCGAGCTTGATGATGGCCTGTTGATACAGGTCAGCGGCACGTGCGCGATCTTCCGGCGACGCCACCACCGGCGTCGCGGCCAGGGCGGCGACCGGAGCCGGCGCTTCAGCGCCCGGCAGGCCCGGGATCTGGATGCCCGAGTCCGTGAGTTCGTTGAAGGCGATCGCGCCCGTTGCGGTCAAAGCCACGGCGACAGCCGAGGCGCCGAGGGCCTTGCGCACAGCACTGCCCTGTTTGGAGGCCTGCTTATCCAGACGCTCCTGCAGGCGCGACTTGCCGCCGCGCTTCAGGCCGAAGCCGCTACGGGCCGGCGCCTCCTCGGGCTCAGCCATGGCGGCGCGAGCGGCGTCGATGGCCTGACGGGTCGAATTGGCCGCGCGCCCTTGAGCGGCGGCGGCGCGCAGGGCGCGCGGATCCACGAACTCGGTCTCGGCGGCATAGTCGTCCGGCCCGCCGTCAAAGCCTTCCGGCGCAGTGGCGGCCAGGGCGTCCGACACATCAGCCCCGCCGAAATTCTGGCCGAACGGCCCCGCCGATTGGGCAGCGGCGTGCGGCGGCGCGAAGACCGGCGTATGCGGCGCGTCGATCTCTTCGGCCAGAGAACCGGCGAAAGGCTCCGCGACGGCCTCACGGCTGCCGAAGGGCGTCAGGCCCTGTTCCTGCGCGGTGCGCGGCCCCCGCATGACGGCGTCGAACACCGTGTCAGCGGTCAGAACCTCAGGGTCTTCATCCGGCACAAAGGCGGCGGGAGCCACCGGTTCCGGCTCGGGCGGAGCCAGATCCGCCGACCAGGCCTGCTGCTCGGTATAGAGCGGGTCCGGATCATCGAAGGTCTGCCCCTGGAAGGGAGCATCCGGGAAGGCCGCATCCGGGAAGGCCGCCGCGCGCCAGTCGGGCTGGGCGTCAGCGACCGGAGCAGGCGCGGCCTCCACCACCGGCTCCGGCTTCACCTCCGCGCGGCGTTCAATATTCTCGCGCGCCTCGGCGATGAGGGCGGCGGTGCGCTCTTCCGACAGCCGCATGCGCTCGGCCAGTTCGCCGGAGGCGCGGTCGTAGCGTTGCTCGATCCGGGTCGAGCTGTCAGCCAGACGGCGGCCGATGTCATCCAGCGCCTGCTGCGAACGGCGCTCGGACTGGGCGATGCGCTCGCTGAGGCGATCCGAGATGCGGGTGATCTCGCCGCCCAGCTTCTCGAGCGCCAGGGCGTGGCGGTCGTCCGAAGCCGTGAGACGCTGTTCCAGCCCCTGTTGCAGTCCCTGGGCCAGACGGCCCATGTCGCCCTCGACCTTGCGGGTCAGGGCTTCACCCAGCTTCTCGACGCGGGCGTCAACGCCAGCCTCGATCCGACCGACGCGACCGTTCAGGTTCTCGGCGATGCGCAGGACCTCGCGCCCCATGGCCTCGACAGCCCCGGCGGAGCGGGTCTCCGAGGTCTTGAGCTGTTCGCCCAGAGACAGGACGGCCCGCTCGATGCGGTCCATGCGGTTCTCGGACTCGGCGGTGTCGAGCCGCCGCATCATCTCGCTGCGATTGGCCTCGACCTGACGGCTCAGCGTCTCGGCCAGCTTCTCGAAACGGGCGGCCTCGCGCACGCCCTCGGGCTCGACGCGCCCTTCGGCGGCGCGCAAACGCTCGTCCAGATGGGCGAACGAACGCTCCAGCCCCTTGAGTGCTTCAGTGGTGCGGGCCTGCGCCTGATCCAGACGGGCGCCGACCTGGGCGAGCAGGTCCGAACCGGCGCCGGGACCGGCCAGCTTCTCGACCGTCTCCATGCGCTGGCGCAGTTCGTTGACACCGGTGCGCTGACGCTCCTCGATGTCGTAGAGGCGACCGGCCAGCGCGCCGAGGCCGGCCTCGACCTTGTTGAAGGTCTCGGCCGTCTTCGGCCCGACCTCGGTTTCGAACTTGCGCAGCCGACGATGCCCCTCGCGGAGCTCGTCGGCGAGGTCGTCGATGCGGCGACCGTACTGACGCCCGTCCTGGTCGGCGGCCTCCAGACGGCGGACCAGACCGGCGACAGCCTGATCGACGCCCTGAATGGCGACGGTCGAGCGACGCTCGGCAGCTTCGAGGCGGGCGGCGATAGCGTCGATCGAAGCGCCCAGCCGGTGCGCGTCCTCGTCCGCCCCGTAGGCGTCGTCCAGACGACGGCTACGGCCGCGGCGCTCAAAGATGTCGGCGGCATGGGGCCGACGCGGCAAGGGCGTATACCCCTCGTCCTCGTCGCCATCTTCCATGATCATGGAGTTCAGCCACTCACCGAGCGTCATGCCGGAGCGACGCGCGAGGTCCTTGGCGATCTCGCGAGCCTTGGGGTCTATCCCCTTCACGCTCCACGGCGCAGCTGCGCTCACTGATTCGACTCCCGACCTTTGATTCGGACGCTAGTGCGCCAGATCAGGGGTGTAAACGCGTGGTTAACCCCAACATGTAGAACCGCCCACACCTTCCTGTGGAAAGGCCGAACACCGACCGTATCGATGCCGCAAGCATGGTTAACGTCCGGTGAAGATTAACTTCCCGTCAAGGATTTCACCCCCTTGCGTGCGCGTCGTCCGCGGTCCACGTGGCGCGGATGGACATGCGCCTGACTTTGATCCTCGCCGCCGTCGCCCTGGCGATCACCGTCTTCGCCGGTTGGCGCGGCGCGCGCCCATGGGACCCGAGCCAGAAGGTGCGCATGGCCCCCTGGCGTTTCATCATGGTCATGGGCGGCGCGGCGGTCGTGCTGCTGCTGGTCCACGTCGCCGCCCTGCTGGGTTTGCCGCAGCGACAACTCTGAACCGGAACCGGTCCGGAGCCCAACGCTTCCATGATCACCCCGATCACAGGAGAGACGTTCATGGGCGACAAGACCCTCACCGCCGCCGAAGCAGAAAAGCATTTCTGGGACAGCCTGAAGAAGTCAAACACCGGCCTGCTGGGCCTCGACCAGCCCGGCTATCACGCCCAGCCGATGACCGCCTTCCGCGAGGAAGAGACCGGGACGATCTGGTTCTTCACCCGCGACGATACCGATCTGGCGAAGGACGCGGCCCTGCCCGGCGGGCAGAGCGCCATGTTCCACTACGGCTCGAAGGACCAGAACGTCTGGGCCTGCATCCATGGCGATCTGTCGGTGCACGGCCGTGACCGCGAGATCATCGACCGTCACTGGAACCCCGTGCTGGCCGCCTGGTATCCCGAGGGCAAGGACGATCCGCACCTGACCCTGCTGCGCTTCGACGCCGACGACGGTCGCGTCTGGGTCAACGAGGGCGGCTTCTTCAAATTCGCCTATGAGGTCGCCAAGGCCAACATCACGAACACCACCCCGGATGCGGGCGGCGTGGCGGACGTGAACCTGCAGTAGGCAGCAGGATCACCGGCCGGCGGCGGAGAGAGCCATTCTCCCGCTGCCGACCGCCGACCTGCCTGTCGCCCTCACCCCGCGAAACACCACGCCAGCACGGCCTTCTGGGCGTGGATGCGGTTTTCCGCCTCGTCCCAGACGAGCGATCTTGGGCCGTCGATGACCGCGTCCGTGACCTCCTCCCCACGGTGGGCGGGCAGACAGTGCAGGAAGACAGCGTCGTCGTTGGCCAGCTCCATCAGGGCATTGTCGACGCCATAGCCGTCGAAGGCCTCGAGACGGGCCTCATAGTCCTGATCGCCCATCGACACCCAAGTGTCGGTGACGACGACGTCGGCGCCGGCGACGGCCTCACGCGGATCGCTGGTCAGGACGACGTGATTGCCGCCCCGGGCGAGGTCGTGCAGGTCGGGATGGTACTCGGCCGGGCAGGCGACCTGCAGGCGGAAGCCGAACTTCGGCGCCGCGTGCATGAAGCTGTGGCAGACGTTGTTGCCGTCGCCGACCCAGGCGATCGTCTTGCCCGCGACCGGCCCGAGATGTTCCTCAATGGTCAGCAGGTCGGCCAGGATCTGGCAGGGATGCGAACGATCAGTCAGGCCGTTGATGACCGGCACGGTCGAGACACGGGCGAAGCGTTCGACATCCTCATGGCTGTTGGCGCGGATCATCACCGCGTCGACCATACGCGACAGCACCTTGGCGGTGTCCTCAACCGGCTCGCCGCGGCCCAGCTGCATGTCGCCGGCGTTGGCGATGATGCCCGAACCGCCGAGCTGGCGGATGGCGGCGTCGAAGCTGAAGCGCGTGCGGGTCGAATTCTTCTCGAACACCATGGCCAGCACACGATCCTTCGCCGGAGCGTCAGCGTCGGCGCGGCCCTGCGGCCAGCCCTTGCGAGCCTGTTTGCGGGCATGGGCGTCATCAAGAATGGCGCGCAGCTCTTCCGCTTCGAGCCGGTAGATATCGAGGAAGTGACGGACCATCGGGCCCTCCAGATCTGTCGGGCCTCAGGCCAGTTTGGTCCGCGCGAACTCGCAGGTCTTTTCGAAACGCTCGACGGCCTCCCGGGCCTCTTCAAGCGTCAGCACCAGCGGCGGCAGGATGCGGACGCAGTTGTCGCCGCCGCCGGCGACCAGCAGGTGCTGCTCATCCCGCGCCCAGCCCATGAATTCGCGGTTGTTCGGGACCAGCTTCACGCCGATCAGCAGGCCCTTGCCGCGCACATCGACGATGATGTCCGGGAAGCGCTGCTGCAGGCCGTGCAGCTGCTGCTTCAGATAGCCGGCGATCTCATTGACGTGGGCCAGGGTCTCCGGCTTCGACAGTTCCGAGAAGGCGGCCTGACCGACCGCCATGGCCAACGGGTTGCCGCCGAAGGTCGAGCCGTGAACGCCGACGGTCATGCCCTTGGCCGCGTTCGCCGTGGCCAGGCAGGCGCCGATGGGGAAGCCGCCGCCCAGGGCCTTGGCCACCGCCATGATGTCCGGGGTCATGCCGGCCCATTCGTGGGCCCACAGCTTTCCGGTCCGCCCCATGCCGCACTGGACTTCATCGAAGATGATCAGCACGCCGGTCTCGTCGGCCAGCTCACGCATCCAGCGCAGGTCCTCGTCCGGCGTGGCGCGGCAGCCGCCCTCGCCCTGCACGGGCTCGAGGATGATGGCCGCCGTGGTCGGGTTCCGGAAGGCGGCCTCAAGCGCAGCCTTGTCGCCCCACAGCAGCTGGTGGAAGCCCTCCATCTTCGGGCCGAAGCCTTCAGTGTACGACGGATTGGCGGCGGCGTTGATCGCGCCATAGGTGCGGCCGTGGAACGAGCCGTCGAAGCCGTAGATGTCGATCCGCTCCGGCTGGTCATTGGCCACGTGGTGCTTGCGCGCCGTCTTCAGCGCGCACTCGACCGCCTCGGTGCCCGAGTTGGTGAAGAAGACGACGTCGGCGAAAGACTTTTCGCACAGGGCGTCAGCCAGGGCTTCCTGACCCGGAATGCGGAAGATGTTGGAGACGTGCCACAGCTTCTGGGCCTGCTCGGTCACTGCCTGCACCAGCTTGGGGTGGGCGTGGCCGAGGCCATTGGTCGAGATGCCCGCGACGCAGTCCAGATATTCCGTGCCGTCCGTCGACCACAGACGCGCGCCCAGACCACGCTCCACTTCCAGCGGCGCACGGTTGTAGACACCCATCAGATGTTCCTGGGACACGGGTCGGACCTCCAAAAGCGAGACGGCCCCGTCGCGGGGCGCGACGGAGCCGATAAAAAGTGTCCGGTCTTGTCGGATGCGCGCCGGTGTTAGTCAACACCGGCCACAGGGATCACTCGTCCCGCGCCAGCCGCAGGGCCAGATCCGCAACGAAGGTCGCGGTGCGAAGGATGTCGTCGCCGTCGACCCACTCCATCCGGTCATCGGCCGAGTGAATGCGCTGGAAGACAGGCGGCACGAAGCCTTCAGCCAGACCGTTCGACTGGCCGCCGTTGAAGGCCAGCCACATCTGGTGCGCACCGACCGCGTCCTGCGAACCGATGGAGATCACCGGCAAACCGAGGGCTGAAAAGACCCGGTCATCGCTGGGCGGATAGTTGGGGAAGGCGACGCAATCGAAGGCCCGCTCGGCGCACTGCGTCCGCATGGCGCGAAGGACGAAGGCCGAGGCCTCGCCGACGTTCTCGCCATACATCAGCGTCTCGCCATAGGCGTTCACGTCCATGTTGATGACGGCGTGAATCCGGCTCTTGTCCTGCATCTCCAGCCATTTGCGGGCGCCGATCAGACCCAGCTCCTCCTGATCTGTGAAGACGAACACGTAACGATATGATCCCGGCGCCTGTTCGACCTGCGCCTTGATCAGTCCGGCGGCCTCCATCAGGGCTGCGACCGAACCGGCGTTGTCGACCACGCCCTGCGACATGGAGCCGTCCCGCAGCGGCACGGCGTCGAAGTGGGCGGTCAGCACGATATCCTTGTCACCCTCGCCTACGGTGACGACCACATTTGCGCCCGGACGCGGGCCGGTGCGTTCGTTGCCGCCCTGGAAGGACGCCAGCTGCGGCGCGAAGCCCTGTTCACGCAGCTGGGCCACGACGATCTCGCGACGCTGGTCATTGGTTTTGGCGGCATAGGCCTGGATCGCGGTCTCGATCGCCTGACCTTCGGCGGTCAGGGCGTCGTCCTGGACCGGCGCGGTCAGCAGCGAAAGCGCGAGTAGCGACTGGATCAGCATGGAACCCCCTCCTGTTGGCTGACGCCCTTGCTAGCCGCTGGATCGTCGCGCGACCATAGGCGCAGGAGTGTAGCTCCGGGGAGACCTCAGCTCTTGAGGCGCCAGCCCGATTTGAACACGGCCCAGCAGGCGACCGACAGGATCAGGGTCAGGACGGCGCTCATGCCCAGACCGATCCAGAGATTGCCCTCCGCATGACCGATGAATCCCGAGCGGAAGCCGTCGATCAGATAGAAGATCGGGTTCCAGTGGCTGATCGTGGCGAAGGGCTCCGGCAGGTTGTCGACCAGATAGAAAGTGCCGGACAGGAAGGTCATCGGCATGATGAGGAAGTTCTGGACCGCCGCCAGCTGGTCGAACTTTTCGGCCCACAGACCGGCGAAGACGCCGACCATGCCCATCAGCAGGGATGCGGTCAGGGCGAACCAGACGATGACCAGCACATTGCTGACCCCCAGCTTCGCGAACGGCATCACGCAGACGGCGGTGACCAGACCCACGGCGATGCCGCGCGTCGCGGCGCCGAGCGAGAAGCCGATGGTCAACTCCAGCGGGCTGAGCGGCGGGGTCAGGAAATCGGTCGCCGTGCCCATGATCTTGGCCTGGATCAGGCTGGACGAGGCGTTGGCGAAAGCGTTGTTCAGGATCGCCATCATGATCAGCCCCGGCGCCACGAACTCCGCGAAGGGCGTACCGTCGATGGGCGGGCGCGAGTCCTTCAGGGCCACCACGAAGACCAGCATGTAGAGCAGGGTCGTCACCACCGGCGCGGCCACGGTCTGGGCGCCGACCTTCCAGAAGCGCCGCACCTCCTTGAGATACAGGGTCTTCACCCCCTCCCAGTTGACGCCGTCATAGCGGCGCGGCTGCGGGAGCCCGGACGGGCGCGTGGAGGCGAGATCGGTCATGTGCGGCCAGATGCGCCCACGAGACCCCATGCGCAAGGCGTCGCCGGGCGGGTGACAAGTGAAAATTGAGCAGGGAGGTGAGCGACAAAGCCGGGACGCGCTCACGCCGTCGCGCACTTTTCGCCAATCGCTCACCGAAACCTCGCCCCGGTCCCAGCTCCGGGACCATTTTAACCATACCAGATGTAGTTCCTGTGGACGGACCAATTCCCACATATTGCGCGTTTTAAGAGGTAGTTTACGATTAGGAGTAGGTCGGCCCCACAGAAGGGACATACCGACCCCATATGTTGAATCCCCGGAGGGCGACCATGACCGCAGGCTGGACCGAAGATCGCGTCGGCGCGCTGAAAAAGCTGTGGCTTGAAGGCCAATCGGCCAGCCAGATCGCCAAGCAACTGGGCGGCGGCGTGACCCGTAACGCCGTCATCGGCAAGGTGCACCGTCTGGGCCTGTCGGGCCGCGCCGCGCCATCGCAACCGGCCCGCGCCACCTTCCGCCCGTCGCGCCCGCGCCCCACGCCGCAGCCGACCCAGGCGCCGTCAGCTCCGCGCCGCATCGAGGCCGCCCAGCCTCGCCCGGTCGCGCCGGTGGCTCCGCCGCCCGCGCCGATCCCGGACCTGCCCGGCACCGCCACGGTCATGACCCTCGGCGCCCATATGTGCAAATGGCCCATCGGCGACCCGTCGTCGGCCGAGTTCAGCTTCTGCGGCCGCCGCGCCTCGGAAGGCGTCTACTGCATGGAACACGCTCGCGTCGCCTACCAGCCGCAGGTCCGCAAGGGCGGCAAGGACGGCGCCTCGGAACTGGCCCGCAGCCTGCGCCGCTACATCTAGGTCGTTCTGGCCTGCCGAAGGCGGCTCGCTCCACCCGGCGGGCCGCCTTTTCTTTATCCAGCCACACGGCTGTCACAGATGGCCCCTAGGGGGGCCGCCGTCCGCGTTGACGCCGCCCGCCGCGGCGATGACGCCGGGGGCGGGGGCTGCGGTTATCCGGGTTGACGCAGCCCCTCACCTCTTCTGCATGGCGCAGGCTCCGGCGTAAGGCCGTCGAGCACCCAGCACTGCAAGTGATTGGTGGTTAGTGACTAGTGGGTGACCTGGACCGCGATCCACGCCCGACTGGCTCACTGTCAGCGACCGCCATCCACCAATCACCAGCCACTAACCACTCGTCGCTCCGGCAGCCGCCCAAGGCCCCACCGACAAAGCTAGTTCAGCACCCGTCTCTCGCCCGGAACGTCGAGGCTGAAGGCGGGGATGGCGACCTCGAACATGCGGCCCAGATCATCGACCATGGAATAGCCGCCTACCATCGAGCCCGACGGCGCGTTCAACGGACAGCCGGAAGCGTAGGAATAGCTGTCGCCCGGCTGGATCGTCGGCTGTTCGCCCACTACGCCGGGGCCACGCACCTCCTCGACATGCCCCCGCGCGTCGGTGATCACCCAGCGGCGCGCGACCAGTTGAACCGGCGAGGCAGACAGGTTCACGATCTCGACCTGATAGGCCCAGACCCAGCGCCCGGCGTCCGGATCGGACTGGCCGGCCAGATAGCTGGGCCGGACACGAACCACGATCCCGTCGGTCTCGGCTTCATAGGCGGGGGTGTCGTGCATGGGCGAATGGTCCCGGAACTCACCCCCGCGTCAAGCGAGACCTTGCCCGCGAGGCGGAATGGAGCGAGAGAGACAGGCCGCGAATTCGTGTAAGCGATAGGCATGACCCTGAGCATCCCCCGTCCCGGCATTCTTCCGGCCCAGTCGATCGAAGCCCTGATCGCCGGTGGCGCGATCTCCACAGAAACCCCGTTCGACGCCGATCAGGTGCAGCCGGCCAGTCTGGACCTGCGCCTGTCCGCGACGGCCTGGCGCGTGCGCGCCTCCTTCCTGCCCGGCAAGCGCAAGGTCGAGGACCGCATCGCCGACGTGGCCATGCACACCATCGACCTGTCCGCCGGCTACGTACTGGAGAAGGGCTGCGTGTACATCGCCAAGCTGCAGGAGCGACTGAGCCTGCCCAAGGGCCTGATCGCCCGCGCCAATCCCAAGAGCTCGACCGGCCGGGTGGATGTCTTCGTCCGCCTGCTGACGGATCGGGGCGGCAGCTTCGACGATGTCGAGGAAGGCTATGAAGGGCCGCTGTATCTCGAGATCGCGCCCCAGACCTTTTCCATTCTGGTCCGTCCGGGCACCCGCCTGAACCAGCTGCGCCTGAAGGCCGGCGAACCGCCGAAGCTGGAGACCCGCTCGGTCGGCGTCGATCTGCAGGCCAGCGAGATCGTCGGCTTCCGCGGCCGCCGCCACGCCGGGGTGGTCGATCTGGACAATATCGACGGCCACGACCCGCGCGACTTCTGGGAGCCGCTGACCCTGCGTCGTGGCGAACTGCTGCTGGACCCGGGCGAGTTCTACATCCTGGCCTCGTCGGACGACGTCGAAATCCCGGTCGATCAGGCGGCCGAAATGACTCCGATCGACCCGTCCGTCGGCGAGTTCCGCGTGCACTACGCAGGCTTCTTCGATCCGGGCTTCGGCACGGACGAGGCGCACGGCGCGGGCTCCAAGGGCGTGCTGGAAGTGCGCACGCACGACACGCCGTTCCTGCTGGAGCACGGCCAGATCGTCGCAAGGCTGGTCTATGAGCCGCTGACTGAACGCCCCAGCCGCCTCTACGGCGAGGGCGGCAGCCACTATCAGAAGCAGGGCCTGAAGCTGTCGAAACACTTCAGGCCGTGGGGATAATGGGCGTGGGTATGGGGTGTCGGGTTTGGCGGTTCGCACTCCTGCCGCCACACCCCACACCCGGAACCCCACACCCTAGGATAGCTTGTCCGCTTTCCTGAGGCCCGGGAACATCGCGGCCCAGGCGCCGGTGGCGACCAGCGCGCCGACGCCGCCGAAACAGGCCGCGCCGACCGCGCCGAGAACGCGAACCATCAGGCCGGAGTAGGCCTCACCGAGCTCATTCGACGCGCCGATGAACAGCATGGAGACCGAGCTGACCCGGCCGCGCATGTGATCGGGCGTGGCCAGCTGGATCAGGGTCTGGCGGATGTTGACGCTGATCATGTCGGCGGCGCCGCCGAGGAACAGGGCCAACCCCGACAGCCAGACGATCTTCGACAGGCCGAACGTCAGGGTGCACAGGCCGAACACGGCCACCGCCGCGAACATCCAGCGCCCCCCGTGCTGCACGATGGGGAACCGGCTCAGATAAATGGCCACCGTCATGGCGCCGACGCCGAACGACGCCCGCAGCAGGCCGAAACCGATCGCGCCGACGTGCAGGATGTCGCGCGCAAAGATCGGCGTCAGCAGGGCCACGCCCGCCAGCAGGACCACGACCAGATCCAGCGAGATCGCGCCCAGAACGATCTTCGTCTTCCAGACGTAGGCCAGACCTTCCTTCACGGACTCCAGCGGCGACAGCTTGGTCTCAACCTGTGCGGGCCTGCCGCTGGTGCGGATCAGGATGAAGGCGGCGACCGCGAGCAGGAACAGGCCCAGCGACACGGCATAGGCCAGCGGCACGTTCACCGCCACGATGACCCCGCCGAGCGCCGGGCCGGCGATGGCTCCGGTCTGGAAGGCGATGGACTGGGCCGCGATGGCGGGCGGCAAGGCCTTGCGCCCGACCACCATCGGCAGGAAGGCCTGACTGGCCGGGGCCAGGAAGGCGCGGGCGGCGCCGAAGACGGCGGCGACGGCGAGCAGACCCCACAGCGGAGGCGCACCATGGATGGCCATGGCGAGGAAGGAGGCCGCACAGGCGGACTCGACCAGAATGGATATCCAGACGGTCTGCTTCCGGTCCCGACGGTCGGCCATGGCGCCCGCGGGCAGGGTGAAGGCCAGCAGCGGCAGGAACTGACACAGGCCGACGAGGCCCAGATACAGGCTGGCCTCGGCCACCGGATGATCTCGCCGGGCGATCTCATAGACCTGCCACAACAGGGCCGACGACTGGATCTGGATGCCCAGCACGGCGACCACGCGGCCGAACCAGAGCAGGCGGAAGTCGCGAATGCCCCACGGACTGGACGGACCTTCAGGCGGCGGAGGCGGGACGGGCGGCGTGGGCGTGCCGGCGTCAAGGCTTTCAACAGTCACGTGCGTCGATCGTATTTCGGGTAGGGGGAGCCGTCCCGGTGGAAGTAGCGGTCCGCCCCTTCAGGCAGGACCATGTCGATATCAGGGTAGTCGCAGGCGTCGGTTTTCGGGGAGCGCGTCCCGACCTCGAGCAGCACGGCCTCGCCGCCGGAACGGTTCTCGATCTTGTGGCCGTTCGGTACGCCCGCGGGGAAGCCGGCGCAATCGCCGGCGCGCAGGACGGTCTCTCCATCCTCCTCGACCAGCACCACCTCGCCGGACAGGACGGTGACGAACTCATCCTCGTTCGCGTGCCAGTGCCGCTGGCTGGACCAGGCGCCCGCGGGCAGGCGCAGCAGGTTGACGCCGAACTGGGTCAGCCCGGCCGCATCGCCCAGCTTCCAGCGGCGGCGCGGCTTGCACGGTCCGGCGTGCTCTTCCGGGTAGGCTGTCCCGTGTCCGGTCGGCGCGTTCTCGATGTCGATCTTAGGCATGGCTCCAGCCTTCTCCCAATCGCCCGGACCACGTAAAGCAAGGAACCATGAGCCATGCATCAACTCCGGTTATCGATCCTGTCGAACTGACCCGCGACCTGATCCGGATTCCGTCCGTCACTCCCGCTGATGAAGGCGCCATGGACGTGCTGGAACGGACCCTGACGGCGCTGGGCTTCAGCTGCCGTCGGCTGGCCTTCGGCGACCCGGACGGCGTGGGCGCCGATGCGCGGATCGAGAACCTGTACGCCCGGCGCGGGACGGCTTCGCCCAACCTGTGCTTCGCCGGTCATACGGACGTGGTGCCGACCGGCTCGACCGAGGCGTGGTCCTCCGCTCCCTTCGGCGCCGAGGTGAAGGACGGCGTGCTGTACGGACGCGGCGCCGTGGACATGAAGGGCGGGATCGCCGCCTGGGTCGCGGCGGTATCGAAGGTGCTGGCTGATGGCGATGTGCCCGGCTCGCTGTCCTTCCTGATCACCGGCGACGAGGAAGGCCCCGCGCTGCACGGCACCAAGAAGGTCGTCGAGGCCCTGATGGCCGAGGGCGAGGTGATCGACGCCTGCGTGGTGGGCGAGCCGTCTTCGCAGCAGCGGCTGGGCGACATGATCAAGATCGGCCGTCGCGGCTCACTGAACACCTGGTTCACGGTGCACGGAAAGCAGGGGCACGTCGCCTACCCCGACCGCGCGGCCAATCCGGTGCCGGTGCTGGCCAAGCTGGCGGCGACGTTGGCGGCGCACAGGCTGGACGACGGCTACGAAGCCTTCCAGCCCTCCAACCTTGAACTGACCACGCTGGATGTCGGCAACACCGCGACCAATCTGATCCCCGCCGAGGCGCGGGGACGGCTGAACATCCGCTTCAATCCCTCCCATACGGGTGAAAGCCTGATGGCCTGGCTGAACGCCGAGGCCGGCAAGGCCCAGACCGAGAGCGGACTGCGCATCGAGGTCGAGCACATGCACTCTGGCGACGCCTTCCTGACCCAGGCGGGCGTGTTCGTGCAGGCGGTGCAGGACGCGGTGGAGACCGAACTGGGCATTCGCCCGGAAGCCTCGACCACCGGCGGCACCTCGGACGCCCGCTTCATCCGCGCCATGTGCCCGGTGCTGGAACTGGGACTGGTCGGCCAGACCATGCATCAGATCGACGAACGGGTGCCGACCGCCGAGCTTGAGGCGCTGGCCAAGACCTATGAGCGGGTGATCCGGACCTTCTTCGTCCGTAGCGCCTAAAGGATCAGATCAAGGGCCAACAAGGCGCCGCCGAACATCGCGCCGAAGGCGACGAGGAAGAAGAAGACCTCCCTCACCGGCCCGCCCCGTCGTTCCAGACGCACGGGCGGCAGCTTGACAGGCAACTGACGCATCCGATCCCTCTCCCAACTGGAAGAGGCTGCGCCCGGTTCGTTGAACGCGCGTTGAGAAACGTGGTTAGGACGCCGGGCGCTCAAGGAAGCGCAGCGCGCTCAGCACATGGGTCTTCACACCCAGCGGCAGGACACGCTCGTTCACATGGAAGGCGGGGGAATGGTTCGGCGGACCGCTCGCCGGGTCGATGCCGTCCGGGGTGCCGCCCAGATGGTAGAAGACGCCCGGCACTTCTTGCGAGAGGTAGGAGAAGTCCTCGGCCACGGTGGTCGGCGGAGAGACCGAATTGACGTTCCCCTCGCCCGCCGCCTCGGTCAGGACCGGGGCGAGCCAGGCGGAGAGTTCCGCGTTATTGAAGACCAGGGCGGCGTTCTGGCGGACTGAAAACTCGGCCGTCGCACCATAGTTTTCGGCCACGTTGTTGATCGCCACTCCGGCGCGCCGGACCAGATCGTCGCGCTGGGCGACGTCGAAGGTGCGCAGGGTGCCCGACAGGGTCGCGGTGTCCGGGATGATATTGTAGCGCACCCCCGCATCAAGGGTCGCGATGGTGAAGACCGTCGGCGTGGTGGTCGGATCGATGGTGCGGGCGGTCAGGCTGTTGATCGTCTGAACGATGTCGGCGGAGGCCGCGATGACGTCCACGCCCTTCCACGGCCATGCGCCGTGGGTCTGGCGACCGTGCAGGACGATGTCCACCCGATCGGACGCCGCCATGAAGCCCTGCGGGCGATAGAAGATCGTGCCCGGACGCCCCGGCACCACATGCAGGCCGAAGATGGCGTCTGGACGCGGATCGCGCAGCGCCCCCTCCTCGATCATCAGGGCCGCGCCGCCCTTGGGCTCTCCCGGAGGCGCGCCCTCCTCGGCGGGCTGGAAAATGAAGACGACGGTTCCTGCGATGTCGTCCTTCATCCCCGCCAGCACCTCGGCGGCGCCCATCAGCATGGCGACGTGGGCGTCATGACCGCAGGCATGGGCCACCGGCACCGTCTGCCCCATGTAGGTTCCTGTCGCGGTCGAGGCGAAGGGCAGTCCCGTGGCCTCGAGGACGGGCAGGGCGTCCATGTCGGCGCGCAGGGCGACCGTGCGACCGGGCTTGCCCCCGCGCAGGATGCCGACCACGCCGGTCCGCCCGACGCCGGTTCGAACCTCCAGACCCAAGGCGCGCAGATGGTCGGCCACCACCCCGGCGGTGCGGGTCTCGGCGAAGCCAAGTTCCGGATTGGCGTGCAGATCCCGCCGCCATTCCACGACGCGCGAATTGACCTGCTCCACCGCAGCTTCGACCCGCGAAAGCGGAACCTGCGCGGCGGCTCCTTCGGCCATGAAGATCAGCCCGAGAGCGAGCGACGAAGCGGCGATCAGACGGCGGGTGGTCATGGCGGTCTCCGGCAAGACCGTCACCGTGACAGTCCCCCCGCCCCTTGCGCAAGACCGACGCTCTCTCGATCTGTCCCGGATGACTTTGAAGCAGGCGAAGACCAACTGGCGAGACGTGGTTCTGGTCTGCCGAAAATGCCAGAAGAAGCTCGATGGCGAGGGCTTTGGGCCCGAGGGCGACCGCTCGCTGAGGAAGGCCCTGCGCAAGACGTTGAAGGCGGGCAAGGGACGCAAGGCCGAGGTCGTCGTCATGGAGACCGACTGCTTCGATGTCTGTCCGAAGAACGCCGTGGTCGCGGTGCGGGCGGGGCGCCAGTCCTCGCCCATGCTGATCGTGCCGAAAGGCGCTGATCTTACGCAGGTGCGGACAGCGCTGGAGCTGGAGATCGACAGCCCCGGCGCTTCGTCGACGGCCATTCAGCGGGGGTGACCTGAACCGGCCGAGAGCTTAGGCTTGCGCTTGTGAAACTTCGCTCGCCCGCCTTCGCCCTGTTGTTCGCGGTCAGCCTGATCGCCGCGGCCGGCAATTTCGCCCTGCAAACCGTGCTTCCGAGCATCGGCCGCACCTTTCAGCTGCGGGACATTCTGGTGTCGGCGGCCTTCGCCCTGTCCGCCCTGATGTGGACCCTGACCTCCCCTTTCTGGGCGCGGTTGTCGGACCGGATGGGCCGCAAGAAGGTGATGATGATCGGTCTGGGCGGCTTCATCCTGTCGATGACCGGATTTGGACTGGCGACGACCGCGGGGCTGGAGGGCTGGCTCGGCTTCGGCGTCGCCTTCGCCCTGATGGCCATGGCGCGGACCATCTACGGCGTCTTCGGATCAGCGGCTCCCATCGCTTCACAGGCCTATATCGCGGACCGGACCAGCGCGGAGCAGCGGACGCAGGCCATGTCCGTGCTGGCGTCGGCGCAAGGGCTCGGCACCGTGATCGGGCCGATGCTGGCGCCGCTGTTCATCCTGCCGCTCGTCGGACTGGCGGGCCCGATGTACGCCTTCGCCGCCATCGGCGTGGCGGCCCTGCTGGTGGTCTGGCGCAAGCTGCCGAGCGGCGAGGTTCTGCGCGTTCCCTCGCCCAGCGGTCGTGACCGGAGCGGCAAGGGCCTGTGGCGCGACCCGCGTGTCCGCGATTATCTGCTGTATGGCCTGCTGGTCACCGGGGCGCAGGCGATCAACATCTCCGTGCTTGGCTTCCATGTCATTGATGAGATGGCGGCCACCGGCACGGCGCTGGAGAACGCCCATCCCTTCATATCGCTGGCGATGTTCGCGGGGGCCGCCGCCACCTTGCTGGCGCAGTGGGGCCTGATCCCGATGCTGAAGCTGCAACCCCGCGATCTCGTGCGTTGGGGCGCCGCCCTGGCTCTGATCGGCAATGTCCTCAGCATCACCGCTCCCGGCTACTACGGGGTGGTGATGGGGTACGCGGTGGTATCGATGGGTCTGGGTTTCGCCCGGCCCGGCTTCACCGCAGGATCATCCCTCTCGGTCGGAGCGGCCGAGCAGGGCGCGATCGCCGGGCTGATGATGGCGCTGGCAGGCCTCAGCTTCCTGCTGCCGCCGGTGATCGGCGTGGCCCTGTACGAACTGGCGGAGCCCGCGCCCTTCATCGCCAACGCCGCGCTGCTGGCCCTCGCCACTGTCCTGTGCTTCGTCAGCCCCAGCCTGCGCACGGGGCCGCCAGATCTCCCGGACAGGGACGAGACCCCCTCGCCGACAACGCCGCCCGCATCCCAGCCCGGACCGGAAGGCAACCGCTGAGACCACGCGCGCCCTTTTCTGGCCTCGCAAGCCGTGCCAGATCAGCGGCATGGACACCGCCAAGATTGAAACGCGCATCGGCATCAGGGCCTCGACGGACGCCATCTGGGAGGTCATCTCGAACCTGCCCGGCTGGGACGGCTGGAACCCGATCGAAACCGGTGTCTCCGGAACCATCGCCTTCGGCGGCGACCTCAAGCTGATCGAAGCCATCGAGGGCCTTCCGGAACGCCAGTGCGTCGCCCGCGTCGGCGAGTGGCAGCCCTATGCCCAGCTGGTCTGGGTGGAGAACCGGGGCCTGTGGTTCCGGTCCGTGCGCTATTTCGAGATCGAGGAGCTGGAGCCCGGCAGCTGCATCGCCGCCAACGGCTTCATCTTCCAGGGCCTGCGTGGCGAGATGTTCTTCGACAAGAACCGCAAGCACCTGCGTCATGCGGTCGACGGCGTGGCCGAGGCGTGGAAGGCGGCGGCGGAAGCCTGACCTTCATCGTTCCTCGCGGGTGACCTTGTTAAACCGCCCTTGGCCCCTCGCGGCGGACGTTCGTCAACCGCCCTTGGCCATCGTGTCCTGAATGCTGATGATCGCCGGCGTCAGGATGACGATGAACAGGACCGGCAGGAAGAACAGGATCATCGGGACGGTCAGCTTGGCCGGCAGGGCCGCAGCCTTCTTCTCGGCCGCCGACAGGCGCAGTTCGCGGTTTTCCTTGGCCATGGTCCTGAGCGCGGCGCCCAAGGGCGTGCCGTAGGTTTCGGCCTGGGTCATGGCGGTGGCGACCGACTTCACCCCCGGATGGTTTGTCCGCTTGGCCAGTCCTTCGTAAGCCAGACGGCGATCCGGCAGATAGCTGAGCTCGGCCGACAGCAGGGTCAGTTCCTCCGCCAGATCGATGGAGGAACCGCCGATCTCCTGACTGACCTTCTGGATGGCGGACTCGATCGACATCCCCGCCTCGACACAGATCAGCAGCAGGTCCAGCGCATCGGGAAAGGCCTGCATGATCGAGGTCTTACGCTTGGCGATGCGGTTGGCCAGAAAAATGTTGGGCGCATAGAAGCCGATCACCGCCGCGACCATGCAGATGGTCAGACGCATCATCAGCGCCAGGCCGAAATCGTTGAAGACGAACAGGTAGAAGACGGCCACCGCGAACAGGATGAACGGCATCGAGAAGCGGAAGAAATAGAAGGTCGTCAGCGGTTTGGGTCCGCGATAGCCCGCCTGGGCCATCTTGTCGGCGACCCTGGGGTCCTCCAGCAGCTTGGTCAGGTTCAGTTGCTCGACGACCCGCTTCTTGAAGCCTTCATCGGTGTGGCGCAGTCCGCCCTGCCCGCTCTGCGCGATGGCCTGACGCGACCGGCGCTTCAGCTCTTCCCGGCGGACCGATACGGCCTTCATCCGGTTGTCCAGACCGGCGCCCTGACCGAGCGAGCTGAGCAGGGTCACGAGGGTGGCGAACACCAGCACGCCGACGCCGAGGCTCAGCAGGTTCTGGACGTTGGTGAAGAAGGCGATGAACTGTCCCATGACCTGTCCTCAGAACTTGAACGAGATCATCTTCTTCATGACGAAGATGCCGAGGCTCATCATGAAGACCGCGACCAGCAGCATGAACTGGCCGCGCGGATCGGTGAACAGCTTGGCCATGTAGGCCGGGGTCGTCATGCTGACGAGGATCATGACCGCGGGCGGCAGCGAACCGATGATGCCCGCCGAGGCGGTGGCTTCAGACGACAGCGCCTTGATCTTCTCGCCCATCATCTTGCGGGCGCGCAGCACGGTGGTCAGGTTCGACAGGGCCTCGGCCAGATTGCCCCCCGTCTTCTGCTGTATGCCGATCACGATGGCGAAGAACTTCAGCTCCGGCGTCGGCATGCGCTCGTACATCTTGTCCAGCGCCTGCGGCAGCGTCAGGCCTACGCCCATGCCCTCGACGAGCTTCTGGAACTCAGGGCCCAGCGGCGCCGGGCTCTCGCGAGCGATGATCTTGAAGCAGTCGTGGACCGGCAGGCCCGATTTGATCCCCCGCACGATGACGTCGACCGCATCGGCGAAGAAACTGGAGAATTTCTTCATCCGGCGTTTGCCCAGGAAGCCAACGAACCAGCGCGGAAGACCCAGCCCGACGATCACCGCCGCGCCGAGACAAATCAGAATGTTCAGCCCGAACACCAGCGGCAGCAGGAAGGCGAAGACGCCCATAACCGCGCTGATGATCCAGAAGGCGCGAACCGTCGTGGACAGCCCCGCCTGCTTCAGCTTGGCGGACAGGCTGACTCGCGCCCTGCGCTCCGCCTTCTCCGATTCCTGCAACTGCAGCATGATCTGCTTGCGGCGGGCTTCGGGCGTGTTGGCGGCGGCGCGCTTGGCGGCGCTCGCGGCCTGTTTGGGACCGTTGAAGCTCTGGGCGCGCTTGATCGCGGCGTCGCTGGAATCACCGCCGCCGACGAATGCCCAGCCCAGTCCGCCGATGGTGATGAACGCCAGAACGGCGGCGAGAATGGGAAGCATCGCGCCTACTCCGCCGCGTCGAGGGCTTCGGCCAGCTCGCGCTCCAGCCCGTAGTAGCGGGCTCGATCCCAGAAGCGGGGCCGGGCGATGCCGGTCGAACGGTGACGGCCGACGATCTTGCCGTTCTCATCCTCGCCGGTGATCTCGTAGACGAACAGGTCCTGGGTGACGATCACATCGCCTTCCAGCCCGACCACCTCGGTGATGTGGGTGATCCGGCGCGAACCGTCACGCAGACGGGCGGCCTGCACGATCACATCGACCGAGCCGACGATCATCTCGCGGATGGTTTTGGACGGCAGGCCGTAGCCGCCCATGGTGATCATCGACTCCATCCGGCTGATGGCTTCACGCGGGCTGTTGGCGTGCAGGGTGCCCATCGAGCCGTCATGGCCGGTGTTCATCGCCTGCAGCAGGTCGAAGGCTTCCGGGCCGCGGACTTCGCCGACGATGATCCGCTCGGGACGCATCCGCAGACAGTTCTTCACCAGATCCCGCATGGTGATCTGGCCCTGACCTTCCAGGTTCGGCGGTCGGGTCTCCAGACGGACCACGTGCGGCTGTTGCAGCTGCAGTTCGGCGGCGTCCTCGCAGGTGATGACGCGCTCGGTCGGGTCGATGAAGGCTGTCAGGGTGTTCAGAAGGGTGGTCTTTCCCGAACCCGTACCGCCCGAAATGACCAGATTGCATCGCGATGCGCCGATGACGCCGAGCACGCGGGCGCCCTCGGGACTGATGGAGGCGTACTCCACCAGATTCTTCATCGTCAGCTTGTCTTTCTTGAACTTCCGGATGGTCAGCGTCGGGCCATCGATCGCCAGCGGCGGGGCGATGACGTTCACGCGCGAGCCGTCCGGCAGACGGGCGTCGCAGATCGGGGAGCTTTCATCCACGCGGCGGCCGACCTGCGACACGATCCGTTGGCAGATATTCATCAGCTGGCCGTTGTCGCGGAACCGCACATTGGTCAGCTGGACCTTGCCGCCGACTTCGATGAACACCCGGCCGGCGCCGTTGACCATGATGTCGGCGATGTCGTCGCGAGCCAGCAACGGCTCGAGTGGGCCGTAGCCGAGGACGTCGTTGACGATGTCCTGGACCAGATGCTCCTGCTCGGCGACCGACATGGAGACGTTCTTGATCGCCACCAGCTCGGCGACGATGTCGCGAATTTCCTCAGCCGCCGTCTTGGGATCCAGCTGCGCCAGCTGGGCCAGGTCGATGGTGTTCATCAGCGCGTTGAAGATCGTCGTCTTCGTGGCGTGATAGTAGTCCGACTGCTCGCGGACGATCTCGGCGACCTGCTGGGCCTTCTTCAACTGCTCGAAGCCGGGGGTGGCCTTGGGGCCGGGACCGACGGTCTTGGGCTGTGGCGCGGCGGGCCGGGGACGCGACGCGAGCGCATCCAGACGATCCACACCCACGGCCGAAGTCGGGGCTGAAGCGGCGGCGGGACGCGGGGCCTCGATTACATCAGCGTCTCCACCGAAGGCGAAGGCTTGCGTCTGAACCCCCTGCTGGGGCTGGAAGACCGGCTCGGCCGCAGGCGCGGCTTCAGGCGCCGCGGGTGCGGCGCGCGGGGCGACCGCGGGACTGCCGGGCTGACCTGTGCGCTTGCCGAACACGCCTTAAGACTTCTTCCTGAACAGACCCGAGAACATCGAGGACTTGCCGCCGGAGGCCTTCGGACCGGACAGCAGGGGAACCTCGCGACGCGAGACGATCTGGGCCAGGGTCTGGAAGGCCTCGGCCGCCTTGGACTTGCCGCCCGCATCCAGGATCATCTGGCCGTTGTTTGCGGCGGCCCCGAAGGTCTTGGCGTCGAACGGAATGATCAGACTGGGGTGGACGCCCAGCGCATTGCCGAACTCCTTGGCCGGGATTTCCGGACGACCGGGCACGCCGACCTGATTGAGCACCAGCCGGGGCGGCGCGTCGTTGGGGCGGCCCTGCCTGATCAGGTCGATCATGTTCTTGGCATTGCGCAGCGAGGCCAGGTCCGGGGTGGCCACGACCACCACTTCGTCGGCGCTGATCAGCGTACGGCGCATCCAGGACGACCAGACGTGCGGCAGGTCCAGCACCACGAAGGGCGCCGTGGCGCGAATCCGGGTAGTCACTTCCTCGAAGGCGTCCGAGCTGATCTCCCAGTCGGCGTCGAGCGTGGCGGGCGCGGCGAACAGGCTGAGCTTGTCGGTGCAGCGAACCATCATCCGGTCCAGCAGAACAGGGTCCAGACGATCCGGCTGGGACAAGGCGTCGGCCACGCCGTTCAGCGGGTCCTGATTGAAGTCCAGACCGGCGGTGCCGAACGGCAGGTCATAGTCCACGATGACCGTGTTGGCGCCGATCCGCTCGGACATCGCATAGGCGGTGTTGTGCGCGACGGAGCTGGAGCCCGCACCGCCCCGGGCGCCGACAAAGGCGATGGATCGGCCGACGAAGGGCTGGGCCGGATCGGCGAACAGGCCGCCGATGGCCGAGATCAGTTGCAGCGGCTGGAGCGGGGCGACGAGGTACTCGCTGACCCCACGGCGCATCAGCTCGCGGAACAGCAGGATGTCGTTGGTCGCGCCGACAACGATGACCTTGGTGCCTGCGTCGCAGACTTCAGCCAGTTGATCGACTTCCCACAGCAGGGTCTGCGGGTCCTTGAGGCATTCGACCACGATCAGCGGCGGGGTCGGCTCGTGCTGGTAGGCCTCGACCGCCGCAGCGACGCCGCCGACGCGAATCTGTGTCGTGGCGCGCGACAGGCGGCGATCCTGACCGGCGCGTTCCGCGGCGGCCAACGTATCCTGACGCTCGGCGAAGACGTGGATGGCGATGCGCGGGACCGATACCTCGGCGGTGTGGCCGGCGCTGATCGGCGGCGAGAAGGCCGCACTGGCCCCGGCGACCAGATCCCCCACCGGATTGAAGTCACCGCCGTGCGAGGCCGGTTCCGGCAGGGCCGGGCGCTCCGGGTGGGGCGCGGGGGGCTGGGTCTGGGCAGCGGGAGCCGTGAACTGAAGCGGCGGGCGGCGACCGGCCTCGGGGTCGGTCATCCCGGGCTCGGCGGGGAAGACTTCCGGCGCAGGAAAGGCCGAAGCAGCAGGAGCCCCCTGGGCGACATAGCCCATGTCGAGGTCGAACTCGTCGTCCTCGAAGTCGTCGAATGCGCGGGGGGCGAAGGCGTTGCTCATTGTGACCTAGTCCACAGCCCGGGAGATGCCGCCCTGGATCAGGGTCTCCTGCGGCGCGGAGGTGGCCTGTCCCTTGCGGTAGTTGTCGAAGACGACCGCGGCGCGTCCGGAGTCGGCAGGGCTGACAGCCCTGGCCGCGAGGATGTCGCGCGGGTCCGCGATCTGGGCGGCCATGTTGGCGGTAATGGCGCAGCCGAGCCCGGGGGAAGATTCGTTGGAGAAGCGCGATCCCATGTCGCGACGCTCGGCGGCGCAGTTCGGGATCGCCGCACGGACGGTTTCGAACCCGGCCAGAACCGGCGCCCGGGGATCTGGCGCATCGTAGCCGGTCACCTCGATGTTGCGGGCGGGCACGCCGACCGCTTCGAGCGCCGAGCGCACGGCCCAGGTCTGGCGGGAGGCGGCAGGGTCATCGCCGGACGGCCCCTGCACCTGAATACGGCCGACGCCGGCTCCGGCGTATCGGGCCGCCAGCTCGCGCAGGGCGGCGATCTGGGTTTGCGACAAGCCGTCCTCGTGCACCGCCAGGGCGATGCGATCCAGACCGGGCTCGGTCTGGAGCGAATATCGGCTCAGCGGGTTCAGGGGCGGCGGCTCGGACGCGCCGGACGAGGCGCAGCCGGCCAGCAGGGCCGCGGCGGACAGGGTGAGGAGCAGGGAACGCATCACGGGAGCCCTCATTCGATCACATAGCCGACGGGGCCGTTCCAGCCGGAACGACCGGCCATCGCGGCGCCCTCGCGCGGCGCATAGTGCTGGTCCAGTTGACCGAAAAGCAGGGTCTGGGCGTCGTTGGCCATCTGCAGGCCGTCAGCGGGCGTCTGCATCGTTCCGGCCGCCGTCGGCGAGACGATGTAGGCCTCGACGATGATGACCAGCTCGGTCTCGCCGGAGATGTAGTCGCGCGATCGGAACAGGGCGCCCAGCACCGGCAGTTCGCCCAGCGCCGGAAGCGAGTCGATGTTCTGGCGGGTATCTTCACGCAGCAGGCCGGCGATCATCAGCGAGCCGCCCGAAGGCAGTTCGACCGTATTCGAGGCTCTGCGAACATTCAGTCCCGGAATGACCAGGGCGCGATCAGCGCCGCCGCCGAGGGTGAAGGCGCCGACCTGGGTCAGTTCAGATACTTCGGTCGACAGCTGCAGGGAGATACGGCCCGGCGACAGAACGATCGGACGAACCGCGAGACGCACGCCGTAGGGCTTGAACTCGACCGTCACCTTGGAGGCGCCGCTGTCCGAGCTTTCCTGTCCGACCGGAACGGGGAACTCTCCACCCGCGAGGAATTCGGCGGCCTCGCCGTTGGCGGTGGTGATGTTCGGCTCGGCCAGAATGCGGACCAGACCGGCGCGTTCGAAGGCGCGCAGGGCCGCGTTGGTGCTCGATCCGTCACCCGCGCTGTCGGTATAGCGGATGATGCCGCCGCCCAGTTGGTTGCCGTTGACCGCAAAGGTGGCGCCCTGCGTCAGCGACAGACCGGTTCCCACGCTGGCCAGGACGGCCGTGGCATCAAAGCCCAGTTGTTTGATCGCGGTGCGCTGCACCTCGACGACGCGAGCGCGGACCATGACCTGATCGGAGCCGGCTATGGTCATCATGTTGATGACCTTGTCCGGCGACGCCACGAAGGCGCGGGCGACCTGGCTGGCGCGATCCGCCTCACCGGGGCTGAAGACCGTGCCGGTCAGGATGATGCTGTCATTCACCGCCTCGGCGTGAACGTTGGCGTTCGGCATGACCCGGTTGAGCGTATCCTGCAGGGCCGAAACACCGGCATCGACGCGGACACGCAGCGACAGGATGGTGCGGCCGGCGCTGTCCAGCACCACGGCGTCCGTCTCACCCGGCTGCAGGCCGATGATGGTGATGCGGCGCGGCGAGTGCAGCATGGCCTCGGCCACCTGCGGGTTGGGCACGATCACATCGCGGGCGTCCGCCGGCAGATCAACGGCCATGGACGATCCGCGCGGCAGGCTGATCAGCTGGGACTGTGACCCCATCGAGACGGCGGCCCGGCTCTGGGCGAAGGCCGGAGCCGGGGTGACCGGGCTGGTCGCGACGACGGTCAGACCCGCCAGGGTGACGGCGAGGAAACGCTTCATTGGACCACCACCACGTCAGGGGCGCCGCCACGATAGATGCGCACCGCCGAGCTCTGACGCGGCGAGGCGGCCACCCGGCCCGAAGGACCGCCGGTGTCGGCGTAGGAGCGCAGGACGAGGCTCAGTTCACCCTCGGACTTGGCCAGAGCCAGCGCCTCGGCGTCGAGCGGCCCGACCTCGAGGGTCGCCGTCGCGCCGATCACGGCCTGGGCGTCGTCGCCCGCACGGGTGGACTGGTCTATCGCCAGCACCTTGATGTTCTGCATGACCGTCGCCGAGGTGAATTTGGCGCGGTCACTGTCGGAGTTGCCGACATTGGACAGATTGGTTTCGCGGGTCAGGACCACATCGACCCGGTCGCCCGGCAGGATGAAACCGCCGGCGGCCGTCTCCACGGTCACGCGGATCGCCATGGCGCGCATGCCCGGCTCGAGATAGGCTGCCATGTAGCCGCTGTCGCCGGCGCGCACGATCTTGCGCATGACGATGGGCTCACCGGCCAGAATGGGTTCGCGAACCACCGATCCGATGTAGTCGGCCTTGGCGCCGCCCGTGGCGAGGTCGGTGGCGGCGCGGGTCACGGAAGCGACAGCGCCTTCAGGCTTGTCATCCGCCTTTTCCGCATCGGCGGGGGTCGGCGACGACGGGACCGGCACCGATCCGTCGGTGATGAAGACCGGATTGACCTCATCTACGGGCCAGTCCTTCCAGGTCATGTCGGCGTCCGTCAGACGCTGACCGGGCTGGAGATCCTTGGCGGCGACGAGAACCTTGGCCATCGGGCGGGTTTCGGCCGGAGCCGCCGTTGCGACTGCGGTCGGCTGGCCGGAGGACGACCCCATGGCGCGAACCACAAACGCCAGACCGATAGCAGCCACGGCGGCGATGCAGATCACGATGATACGGGCAGGCTTCATCGACGGTCTCCGGCGGGCGATCCCGGACACGTGAATCGGTCCTTCGGCCCCCTACCGTTAACGACCATGCCGGGCGCGGGTTAACGCGGACCTAAATCGTGGGTCGGCGGAGCGGCCGGCGCTCTCAGCGGCTGATGAAAAGCGCCACCAGAGGAGACGCGGGATAGGCCAGCAGGGCTCCGGCTGCGATGGCGACGCCGTAGGGAATATCACCCTTGGGCTCCATCAACTGGACGACCCAGCCCGGAGCGCCGGCCAGATAGGGGCGCGAGTGACCCCGCGCCAGCATGAGGAACAGACAGAACAGCCCGCCCATCAGACCAGTATAGACCAGGAACATGCCGGAGCCCTGAAGGCCCAGCCAGAGGCAGGCCGCGGCCATCAACTTGGCGTCCCCGCCGCCGATCCAGCGCAGGGCGAACATCCCGGCGCCGACCACCAGCGCGGCGAACCCCACGCCCAGATGGACAGCAAATCCGACCGGTCCCAGGCCCGAGATGAAGGCGACCGGCAGGAAGGACAGGACCAGCAGCCCCGAAATCCAGTTCGGAATCTTCATCGTGGTCAGGTCGTTCAGACCGCCGACGATGACAAGAACGGGCATGATGCCGAGAAGGGCCAAGATCACGGTGTCCATGGACTCAGTCTGCACGGACGCGGTTAAGACCCGGTTTCCCTCAAACAAAAAGGGCCGGAGCGTGATGCTCCGGCCCTTCCGATGCTCATGGTGCGGCCGGCTTAGGTGCTGGCCGGAGCGGAGCCCGCCATGCCGTCGGTCACGGCCTGGAACTTGTCGCGGATCGTGGTGCCCAGCGCGGTGACGGCCGAGATGATCACGACGGCGATGAGGGCGGCGATCAGGCCGTACTCGATAGCGGTGGCGCCCGACTCGTCGGACATGAATTTCGAAACGAACTTGGTCATCTGGTCGTCCTTTCCCCTTGGGAGCAGCTGATCGGCAAACGAGGAAGCCGGTCACCCGTCCGCCCCTACAGCTTCAACATGAGACGGCTCAGGTTAAACCCACGCGTACTTTTATGTTTACCGTCGCGTTTACTTTGATCGCCGGATTTTCGGCATTCCAGCAAAGCAAAAGGGCCGGGGCGCGATGGCCCCGGCCCTTCGCCGGTTTCAAGACCTTGCGGCAGCGTTTAGGTGCTGGCCGGGGCGGAGCCCGCCATGCCGTCGGTCACGGCCTGGAACTTGTCGCGGATCGTGGTGCCCAGCGCGGTGACGGCCGAGATGATCACGACGGCGATGAGGGCGGCGATCAGGCCGTACTCGATGGCGGTGGCGCCCGACTCGTCGGACATGAACTTCGAAATGAACTTGGTCATGAGCTTTGATCCTTGGGAACAGAGGTTTAGCGAGCTAACTGACGCGGGGGGAGCCGGCAGCCCGCTTGACCCCCAAAACGCAGGATGGTTATCGCCCGGATCGGTTAAAGTCTGGTCTGCGCTCTTGGTTACTCTGTGGTTTACTCTAAAAAACTGCAGCAACGCTGACCTGGTGAGCTGTTCCGGGTCATTTCAGACTTTCTTGAGGATTGAACGGCAGTGTTCGGCCACGCTCCCGCGCGCGCCCGTTCATTGGAAGTCGTCGCCATGTCCCGCCCGATCCGTTTCGCCGCCGTCCTCGCCGCAGCCGCCGTCATGGCCGCCCCCGCGGTCGTCTCGGCCCAGTCCGCCAGCCTGAATGTCGAGATCGATCAGGCGCGCCGGGTGCAGCTGCGTGGCGCGGCGGGCTCGGTCATCGTGGGCAATCCGGCCATCGCCGACGTCACCGTCGTGGACGCCAACACCCTCTACATCACCGGCAAGGGCTATGGCGTGACCGAGGTGATCGCGGTCGATGCCGTCGGCCGCACCGTCTTCCAGAGCCAGGTCGTCGTGACCTCGGGCGACGGCGGTGGTCGCGTCCGCGTCTGGCGCGGCGCGCAGGCGACGGAGATGGCCTGCGCCAGCTCGTGCTCGCCCTCCGTCCGCGCCGCCGGCAGCAACGCCGGACAACCGACTCCGTAACGCCCGGTGCGCCCGGTCCGGATCCGAAGGGGCGCCGCCGCCCGCCGCGCCCGGGAGGGCTCCAGCGCCGTGGAATTCGCCATGGTCGCCCTGCCCTTCTGCCTGATGATCTTCGCGATCATGGAGCTGGGCATGGTCTTTGTGACCGACTCCATCCTCGAGAACGCCACCATCGAGACCGGCCGCCTGGTGCGCACGGGCCAGGCGAAGGCCCAGGGCATGGACGGGGCGCGTTTCAAGGAGGGCGTCTGCTCGCGGATGAGCATTTTCTCCGCCGATTGCCCCAGCCGCCTGAGCATCGACGTGCGGGTGATCCCGCGCTTCAACACCACCCCCCCTGATCCCATGGCCGGCGGGACATTCAACGAAGGCGCGCTGACCTACGCCAACGGGCAGGCGGGCGACCTGATCCTGGTCCGGACATGGTATCGTCAACCCTTGCTCACGACCTTCATGTCTCAGGGCCTGTCGCGGCTGAAGGACGGCACGGTTCGGCTGTCGGCGACGACTGCGTTCAGGAATGAACCCGAATGATGCGGCTCTCGCTTATCCGCAGGCTGGCGAAGGACGAGCGCGGCATCTCGGCGGTCGAGTTCGCCCTGCTGGCGCCGGTGCTGATCGCCTTCTACATGGGCCTGTCCGAGTTCTGTCAGGGCTATATGGCCCAGAAGCGCATGGGTCATGTGGCCTCCATGGTCGCCGATCTGGTGGCGCAGAAAGACACGGTGACGACGGCCGATCTGACCGACGTCTTCTCCATCGGCGGCCTGATCATGAAGCCGTTTCCGACCACGACGCTCAAGCAACGGGTGACCAGCGTGACCCGGACCGGAACCCAGGCCAAGGTCGACTGGAGCCGGGGCGACGGCATGGAGGCCCGCCCGAAAGACGAGGTCGTGACCCTGCCCGCCGACCTGCTGGAAGACGGCCAGAGCATCATCATGGCCGAGGCGACCTATGACTATGAATCGCCGGCCGACTATCTGATGCCCGGCCTGACCCGGTTCTCGCACACCTACTATTTGCGCCCGCGGACCAGCGACAAGACGGTCTGCACCGGCTGCTAGGGGCCGATCAGCGCCTCACGCAGGGCGCGGATCTTGGCTTCGGTTTCGGCCAGTTCGGCGGCGGGATCGCTGTCCGCGACGATGCCGGCGCCGGCGAGGGTGCGGAAGCGCCACCCCTCCCTCTTGCGTTCGAAGGCCGCTGTGCGGATCAGCACCGAGGCGGTCAGACCGCCGTCGGCGATGTGGAACAGGCTGCCGCACCAGACACCGCGCGGCGGCTCGTGGGCGGCAATGACCTTCATGGCCTGATGCTTGGGCGCGCCGGTGATGGAGCCGGGCGGGAAGGTCGCCTCCAGCAGGTCGGCGGGTCCGACGCCCGGCGCGGCGCGGGCGAGAACGGTCGAGACCAGATGATGCACCGTCGGCAGGGGCTCGACCTCGAACAGCCGCTCCACCTTGACCGAGCCGGGCGCGGCGGCGCGGGCCAGATCGTTCCGCATCAGGTCGACGATCATCAGGTTCTCGGCCCGGTCCTTGGCGCTGGCCTGCAGTTCGGCGGCGAGGGCGGCGTCGCGGGCGGGGTCCGGATCACGAGGGCGGGTGCCCTTGATCGGGCGGGTCTCGATCCGGCTTCCGTCGAAGGTCAGGAAAAGTTCGGGCGAGTTGGACACGATGGCCCGATCGCCCAGCCGCCAGAAGGCGCCGTAGGCCGAGGCCCGCCCGGCGAGGCGCAGCATCACGTCGAAGGGGTCGGCGCCGGGGTGCAGGGCGCCGGTCCAGGCCCGGGCGATGTTGGCCTGGAACAGCTCCCCAGCGGCGATGCGGGCGACGACGTCGGCGACGGCGGCTTCGTAGGCGGCGGGCGGCGCCTCGGGTTCGAGGCTGTCGGCGGGCGGCGGCGGCGGGACCGGGTCGACAGCGGCCGCGAGCCAGTCGACGGCCCTGTCAGCGGCGGCCGCCGGATCGGCGCCCCGGCCGATGGCGAAGGCCTGGCGGGTCTGGTGGTCAAAGGCCAGCATGGCCGGATAGCGGCCCAGCATCAGGTCAGGCCAGATGGCCTCGCGGGGGCCTGTCGCTGGTCGAGCGCCGGCGTCATAGGCCAGCAGGCCGACAACGCCGTCGGCGAAATCCGGGTCACGCAGTCGGTCCAGACCCGCCTCGACCGGTTCGATGATGACCCGATCTGGCTCGGCGGCCACGAAGGACCAGCGACCGAGCGGCCCGCCGTCCGACAGCAGGGCCAGCGCCCCGTCCCGGCTCCGCAAACCCGTCGCGACGGCGAGGGGATCGCGCCACGGCAGGGGGCGGCGTTCGACCGCGCGGGAGGTCACGCCGACAGCCGCTCGCCGATCCGGTCGCGCAGGGCGGCGTCCACGCCCAGCGCCTGTTCGAGATAGGCGTCGATGGAGCCGTGGCGGGCCTCGATTTCGGCGATGGCGGTCTCGAGATAGACGGGTTCGACACCGAGGAAGGCGACGACGGCGTCGTGGGAGGCGGGACGGCCGGTGACCTTCTCAAGCTGGCGAGCGACCCTGGGCGCCATGCCCTCCAGATCGACGGCGGTGTTGGTCAGCAGGTAGTCGGCGATCAGATCGTCGCGGTGCACGCCGAGCAGGTGATGGGTCAGCGCGGCCAGCGTGCCGGTGCGGTCCTTGCCCGCGGTGCAGTGGATCAGCACCGCGCCTTCCCCTTCGCCGAGGGCGCGGAAGTAGCGGGCGAACAGGTCGAGGTGGGCGGGCTCGAACGGCAGGGTCCGGTAGATGCCGGTCATGAAGCTCCGGCCCGCGTCCACCGTCAGGTCGGCGGTGCGCAGGAAGCGGATATGCGGCGCCTCGCCGTCGGGGCCGAGATCGCTGTGCAGCGCCTGACCGGCCCAGCCGGACGGGCGCTTCGAGGGCTGGTCGCGACGCTCGCCGGGACGGCGCAGATCGACGATGGTCCCGATGTTCAGGGCGCCGAGCCTCTCCAGATCGGCGTCGGAGACCCGCGCCTGATGCGCCGAGCGGAACAGGCGACCGGTCGCGATCCGGCGACCGGCGGCGGTGTCATAGTCGCCGTAGTCCCGGAAGTTGTCGAGCGCGTCAAAGCGATGGATGCGATCCGTCATGGCATCGCTCTAGCCCGTTCAGGCCTTGCCGACGAGCCCCTGCATCGCGTCGAGATAGGCGATGAAGGCCTTGCGCCCATTCGGTGTCATGGAGGCCTCGGTCAGGGGCTTGCGGCCCTCGAACCGTTTGGTCACGGCGACGAAGCCCGCGTCCTCCAGCTTGCGCAGATGGACGGACAGATTGCCGTCCGTCGTCTGCAGTCGGGCCTTCAGGGTGTTGAAGTCGGCGGTGTCCACCCCCGACAGCACAGCCATGATGCCCAGCCGGACCCGGCCATGAATCACGTCATCGATGCGGCTGATGTCGAACTCTTCCGCCATGGATCAGGCCTGTTTCGCGCGGCGCATCAGCAGGAAGCCCGGCAGGGCCATCAGCAGGAAGAGGGCCGCCGCATAGCCGAGATACTGGGCCGGCTGGCCGGACAGGGCGCCCAGGGCGGGGGCGGCGATGAAGGAGGCGACACCCAGCCACCACAGCGGGCCGGACTTCAGCATGGCCGCCGTGACGGACCAGCCCATGCCGTAGAAGACCATGATGATCGAGGGGACCATCCAGAAGATCAAACCGTTCTGGTCGGCCCCGAGGCGCAGGGTGACGGTCATCATCGAGGCGAACAGCACGAAGATGCCAAAGCCGACCCCGGCCCAGACCGTGCCGATGGCGCGGTCGGCGGCGGTGCGGACTCCCTCCGCGCGGCGAAGTCGCAGGATCAGGGCGAAGTTGACGATCAGGAACAGACCCGTCGCGATCAGCCAATCCATGCCGGCGCCGACCAGCCGCGGCGCGATCAGCCCGGTCATGTGGGCCCAGTGCAGCAGGCTGGTCAGGCCGTAGATGAGGCCGGCGGCGAGCAGGATGGAGGCGCCGCGCATGGGGGCGGCCCCGTTCTCCTCGGCCAGCTGACGCAGCCAGGCGATGTCGGCCGAGGTGTTGTCGGTGTCGTGAGTCATCGGAGGTGATCCTTTCAGGCCGTGCGGCCGGACGCCAGCCAGGCGCCGGAGATGAGGACGAAGGCGAACAGGGCGCAGGCATAGACAAGGCCGCGGAGGGGACTGTCGATCAGGGCCGCCGCCAGACCGGCGGCGCAGAAGGCCCCGACGGCCGGACCGATCATCCAGCCGCGCCGGGTGCGGATCGCGGCGGTCGTCCAGGCGACACCGTACAGGCCGATCCCGACCGGGGTCATCCAGTACATCGTGGTGAAGTCCTGACGGACGATGGAGAGGACCAGAAGGATCAGGGCCGCGCCGATGGTCGCACCGATGCCGAGGCGCGACCAGACCGCCGCGCGCCGCCCGGCCTCTCCGCCCATGCGACGCAGGCGGGCGAGGGCGAACAGGAAGACCGTCACGGCGACCGGCCAGCTGAGCGACAGGACGGCGGGATGCAGGGGCAGCAGACCGCTCTGGACGCCGTACTGGAACAGGTTGGACAGGCCGAAGACGGTTCCGGCGAGCGCCAGCACCCGACCGGCGGCGACGGCGAGGGTCGGGGTTGAAACTGGCGCGGAGGCGGGCAGGACAGCGGCGGTCATGGAGCGGTTCCGGTTGCGATGACCACAGAGTGCGTGAAGAACTTTATTATGTAAAGTACTTATCCGACGCAATGAAAATGAGGGTGGGAAGGGCGCGGGACGCCGGGCCTCGCCCGGTGCTGTTGGATAGATTTACCGTTTCGACGAGAGCGACGTCCCGCGCGGCCGTTTTCCACACGCCCTCCGGCTGGCGGCCTTTGATTTAGGGCCTTGCCGGATCACCGCCGGGATCATTGCTGACCCCGACGCGGGGCGGACTTCGACCGTTCAGAGACGCCAGCGGTCCGCTTCCAACAGCGCGCGGCGAGCAAGCGGGCAGGATCCATCCCTGCCCGACGAGGACCCCCGCGCTCTCCTTCGCGCGGGCTTCATCGCTCGGCCACAGCCCGCCGTCGTCGAGCAGCGTGGATCCGACGCCCTCCCCATCGACGGGATGCGGGTATTGTGAGGGCCGGGCTTCCTATGGCGGGAGAATGACGCTGGGGATTTGAAATCCGACCCAAGATCAGTGGCTTGGCGCGCCGGATTGCGCGGGCTGAACGTGAACTCCTCCGTATCTTTGAAGGATGGAGTGCGGCGCCTCACCTCTCCATCGCCCGCTTCAAGGCGATGGGGAGGACAGATCGCGCAGCGATCAGGAGGGGGCGGCGCAGGCGTTTGACGGTTGGCCGCCGACACCGGTGTTCGAGACCTGTCCGGCCACCACCGGGCCGCCCTCTCCTGACCGTCGCTGCCGCGCCGGTCTGTCCTCTCCATTCGCTTGAGGGCGAATGGAGAGGTGAGCGCAGGCAGAACACCTTGCCCCCTCCCTCGGCCCGGGTCACAACCTTCGCCATGAGCACCAGCTACAATCGCATCGCCTATGAGGCGCTGGAAGTCTGCAACGGGGTGACCCTCGCGACCGTGAAAGACGCCGTGGCGCGGGCGGGGCTGGCGCCCGGCGCGCGGGCGGCGGATGTCGGGACCGGCAATGCGACCGTGGCGATCCGGCTGGCGCGAACCTTCGGTTTCGCAACGACGGCCATCGAATATGATCCGGGCATGGCCGAACTGGCCGCCGGGCGGATCGCGGCGTCGGGCGCGGCGGTCGAACTGGTCATCGGATCGGCGGCGGATGTGCTGGCGGACCTCCCGCCGCTGGACCTGATCACGGCCCTCGGGACCACCAACATTACCGGCGAAGGGCGGCCGTCGCCCGAGGCGGGGTTCGCCTTTCTGAAGACCCGCCTGACGCCCGGCGGATACCTGTTGTGGGGGGATCTGGTGTGGATCGCGGAGCCGCCCGCGCCGCTCAGGCAAATCGCCGAAGCCACCAATCAGTACACGGACAATACAGGCTGGAAGGCCGCCGCCGAGACCGCCGGGTTCGAGGTCGTCTGGTCCGAAATCTCGCCGCAGGCGGTGTTTGACGCCTATGCCGCGGCGGCGGACAGCGCCGCGCGACACTGGCTGGCGACGAACGCGGATGCGCCGGAAGCGGCGTCGGTTCAGGCGGTCGCCGACCGGGTGAAGATGGTGCTGGAGTTCGGCCGCCCCTTTATCGGGTTCGGACTGTACCTGCTGAAGGCGCCCGCCTGATCAGGCCGTCCGGATGATCCCGTTGGTCGCCTGAACCGGCCAGGGTGTCAGGCGTCCACCCGCGCAGGGACCGCCCGTGCAGACCCCCGTCAGGGGCTCGAACACAGCGCCGTGCCAGCCGCACAGGATCAGGGCGCCGTCCGGAGTCAGATACCGGTCCAGCTCCATCGCCATCGGATAACCGGCGTGCGGGCAGCGGTCGATGTAGCCCGCGACCTGACCGTCCTTGCGGACGACGAAGCCGTGGAAGAAGGCCTCGCCGATCTGGAGCACGAAGGCGCGCGAGCCGGGATCGGGGATGTCATCCTCGGCGCACAGGGCGACGTTGGGCGGGGTCTTCCAGACCCGCTTCCGCTCAGCCTGAATCCCGGACACGGTCAGTCGCGCTCGGCGCGCAGGGGGCGGGACAGCAGGTTGTCGATGACCTCATCCACCGTGGTCTCGCCGCTGAGCAGGGCGGCGACGGCGAGGGAGATGGGCATGTCGACGCCCATTTTCGCGGCCAGTTCGCGCACGGCGGGGGCGGATTCATAGCCTTCGGCGACCGAGCGCTTCCCGGCTAGCGCCTGTTCGACGGTCTGGCCCTGACCGAGGGCGAGGCCGAGGCTCATGTTGCGCGATTGCGGGCTGGAGCAGGTGAGGACCAGATCGCCCAGACCACAGAGACCGGCGACGGTCTCGGCCTGACCGCCCAAGGCAACGCCCAGACGGGTCATTTCGGCGAAACCGCGCGTGATGATGGCGGCGTGGGCGCTGCGGCCCAGACCCTTGCCCTCGCTCATGCCGCAGGCGATGGCCAGCACGTTCTTGATGGCCCCGCCGACCTCGGCGCCGATCAGATCGGTCGCCAGATACGGACGGAAGGCCGGGGCCGACAGGGAGGCCATCAGAGCTTCGCCCAGAGCCTCGTCCGCACAGGCCAGGGTGACGGCGCTGGGCAAACCACGCGCGACCTCGCCCGCGAAACTGGGCCCGGACAGGACGGCGATGGGCGCCTCGGGCAGGGTCTCGGACAGCACGTCCGTCATCAGCTTCAGCGAGCCGCGCTCGATGCCCTTGGAGCAGAGCACCACCGGCACGTCCGCCCGGTGATGGGGGGCGAAGGCCGTCAGGGTAGAGCGCATGTGCTGGGCGGGCGGCACGGCCAGAATGACGTCGCAGTCGGCCAGATCAGACAGTTCGGTCGTGACCGAGATCCGGTCGCCCAGGGTCACGCCGGGCAGGAAGGCCTCGTTGATCCGCCGCTCGCGGATGCTCTCGACCACATCGGGCTCGCGCGCCTGCAGCAGCACGTCCAGCCCGGCGCAATTGGCCACCTGCGCCAGGGCCGTGCCCCATGCGCCGCCGCCGATCACCCCTGCCCGCCTGAATTCCATACCCGCTCCCAGCCCCTTAAGCCTTCGCGCCCTTCCGGCCCGGCTTGTGGGCCGGGTCGGCGAGCGCCTTCTGTTCATCCAGCGGCCAGCGTGGGCGGGCCGCCGTATCGATATCCGACACCAGACCCTTCCGCAGACGCTCGGCGCCCGCAAGAGCGATCATCGCCGCATTGTCCGTGCAATAGGCCATGGGCGGGGCGAGGAAGTCGAACCCGTTTTTCGTCGCGACGGCCTCCAGCGTGGCCCGGACGGTCCTGTTCGCCGCCACGCCGCCGGCGACGACAAAGAGGCGGCTGGAATTGTGTTCCGCATATTCCTTCAGCGCCCGGTCCGAGCGTTCGCCCAGCTGGCGAGCGATGGCGGTCTGGACGGCGTCAGCGAGGTCGGCCTTGTCCTGCTCAGTCTCGCAGGTCGAGGCGAGGCGCGAGGCGGCGGTCTTCAGACCCGAGAAGGAGAAGTCGCAATCCTTGCGGCCCAGCAGGGCACGCGGCAGGTCGAAACGCGCCCCGTCGCCGGAGGCCGCCAGCCTCTCCAGCGCCGGGCCGCCCGGGTAGCCGAGGCCCAGCGCCTTGGCGATCTTGTCGAAGGCCTCGCCCGCCGCATCGTCGATGGTGGTGCCCAGCCGGGTCATGTCGCCGACGCCGCGCACCTCCAGCAACTGGCAATGGCCGCCCGAGACCAGCAGCAGCAGGAAGGGATAGGCGACCGGCCGACCCAGACGGGCCGAGACGGCGTGGCCCTCCAGATGGTTCACCGCCACCAGAGGCAGGTCGCGGGCCAGCGCAACGGCCTTGCCGTAGCTGAGCCCGACCATGACCCCGCCGACGAGGCCCGGCCCGGCGGTGGCGGCGACCCCGTCCAGCCCGTCATAATCGAGCCCGGCCTCGGCCATGGCGCGGCGGGTGACGCCGTCGATCATTTCCACGTGACTGCGGGCCGCGATCTCGGGCACGACGCCGCCGAAGGCCGCGTGATCGTCGATCTGGCTGTGCACCACCGACGACAGGACCGTCGCTTCGCCCTCCGGCGACAGGCGCACGACCGAGGCGGCGGTCTCGTCACAGCTGGTCTCCAGACCCAGGACGATCAGGTCCGCGACGCGCGCGTCGGTTGCCCGACCCGGCTCGCTGCTATAGTCCGCGCCAACTGTCATCCGGGTCGAGGTAGCGACCCTGTCGAACCCGCGCAACGTCTCATGCCCTTTCCGATCCGCATCGGCACCCGCCGCTCCAAGCTCGCCCTGACCCAGTCGGGGATGATGCAGCGCGCCATCGGCCGGGCCATGGGGGTCGCCGACGCCGATCTGGCCGAAGCCGTGCCACTGGTCGAGATCGTCACCACCGGGGACCGGGTGCAGGACCGCCGCCTGCTCGAGATCGGGGGCAAGGCCCTGTTCACCAAGGAGATCGAGGAAGCGCTGCTGGACGGCCGTGTCGATGTTGCGGTTCACTCGATGAAGGACGTCCCGGCCGAGCAGCCGCCCGGCCTGTGCATCGCCGCCATCCCCGAGCGCGAGGATCCGCGCGACGCCTTCATCAGCACCCATTTCGCCGCGTTCGATGCGCTTCCGGCGGGCGCCGTGCTGGGCACCGCCTCGCTGCGGCGGCAGGCGCAGGCGCTGGCCCTGCGGCCCGACCTGAAGATCGAGATGCTGCGCGGCAATGTCGACACCCGGCTGAAGCGGCTGGCCGACGGCGATTTCGACGCCATCCTGCTGGCGACCTCGGGCCTGAACCGGCTGGGCTTCGATGAGGTGATCCGCGAGCGGCTGTCGCTGGACGCCTTCCTGCCCGCGCCGGGTCAGGGTGCACTGGCCCTGCAGACCCGCGAGGGCGAGAGCGCCGCCTGGGTCGCGGCCCTGAATCATCCGCTGACCGCGCTCGCCGTCGCCGCCGAGCGGGGCGCCATGACCGCGCTGGAAGGCTCGTGCCGCACCGCCATCGGCGCCCATGCCGAAATCCGCGAGGGACACCTGCGGCTGACGGTCGAGATGCTGGCGCCGGACGGCTCGGCGCGCTGGCGCCGGGCGGGCGAGATGGTGGACGTCAGCGCCGCCGACGCCGAAGCGGTCGCCCGCGCGCTGGGCCTGCGGCTGGGCGCCGAGGTGCACGCCGCCGCCGGCGACCAGAGGATCGACCTCTGACGGGCCTGCGCCGAGTCTGGGTGACCCGGACCGAGCCGGGCGCGTCGCGCACGGCGGCGCGACTGGCCGCACGCGGTTTCGAGCCCCTGATCGCCCCGGTGCTGGCGGTTCGTCCGATCCTCCAGCCCGCGCCCGACCTGACCGGGATCACGGCCCTCGCCTTCACCAGCCCCAACGGCGTGGCCGTCTTCGCCGACCTGAGCGCCGACCGGTCCCTGCCCGTCTTCGCCGTGGGCGACGCGACGGCCGAACGCGCGAGGCAGGCGGGGTTCGCCACTGTCGCCTCGGCCTCCGGCGCCCTGTCGGACCTGGCCTGGCTGATCTCGGGCGAGGCGACCGGCCGTATTCTGGTCCCCGGCGCGCGTCAGCCGGCGGGCGATCTGGACGCCCTGCTGAACGGGGCGGTCGAGACGGTGATCCTGCCGATCTATGAGGCGACGGAGACCAAGGCGACGCCGCCCGCGGATTTCGACGCCGTTCTGGTCCACTCCCCTCGCGCGGCGCAGGCGGTGGCCGGGTCGCTGGGCCGGACCGGCGGCGCCGGGCGACTGGCGGTGGCCATTTCAGCGGCGGCGGCCGCCCCGCTGGCGGCGGCCGGATTCGCCGAAATCCGCACCGCGGGCGAGCCGACGGACGCCGCCGTGCTTCTGGCGCTTGGCAATCCCGCGCCTCACGTATAAAGAGCCCCTCTCGCGCGGCTCGGGACAGACCCGATCCGACGACAGGCCGCTTTAGCTCAGCTGGTAGAGCACCTCATTCGTAATGAGGGGGTCGCGTGTTCGAGTCACGCAAGCGGCACCACTTTCCTTCTCCACCGTCCTAGTTGAACACCGCGTGGTATTTCCGGCGCGGGCCGGGGGCGGTTTGCGTGGGGATCAGGTGGATGGAGACGGCCTCGGCGTCCTGGCCCGGACGCATCAGGTAGTGGCCCTCGACCAGCAGGGTGTCCCAGGGCGTGCTGAAGATCAGGACAAAGGGATCGCGCCCGCCGGGCATGCCGCCGCGCAGGTTCTCGACCTCATCCAGCTGGATGGTGATGGCCTTGGGCTGGGTGTCGACCAGCCACTGACGGCCCGCGAAGGGCGTGAAGTGATAGGCCTGCAACAGCATGGGCGGCGATTCAACGGACATGGCGTCTTCCCCTGCGCCACTTCGTCGGGCGCGCGATCACATCGTGCATGTTCGCGCGAGGTCTGCAATCTGAAGGCATGAAATATTCCAGACCCTTACCCGAAGTTGATCTGCGCGACGCGGGTCCGGCCGACGCGGACTTCATGGAGGCGCTGGCGCGGATCCATCTGGCGGAAAATCTGGGCGCGCCGCCGGGGGTTGAGGCCGGGCCGTTGCTGGAGATGCAGATGCGGTCACGTGCGATGATGCTGGAGCACAGTTTTCCGGACCTGCGGCGGCGGGTCGGACAGATCGGGGACGCGCCGGTCGCGGTCCTGCTGACGGCGATCCGGGACGGGGCTCTGCATGTGGTCGAGATCGCCACGGCGCCGCGGTGGCGCAGGCGCGGGGTCGGGGCCGCGCTTCTGGAGCGCGTCGCGGCGGAAGCGCGGGCCGGCGGGCAGGACGCGACCGCCCACATCTTCGTCACCAACACCGCATCCCTGGGCCTGTTCAGCGGCGCCGGCTTCACCTTGACCGCGCAGCCGGGCGCCGCGCAGGTCGTCGCCCGGTTGAGAACGGGTATCACCGTTACGCCGGACATAGCCTGACTCCAAAAGCTATGCCATGGTTGTGTGATCGATAAAATTCGCGCGTTGCGAAGACCGATCAGGAGGGAAAATCCATGGATGTCTTTGTCGGCACCATCATGACGTTCGGCTTCAATTTCGCGCCGCACAACTGGGCTCTGTGCAACGGCCAGCAGATCGCCGTTCAACAGAATACCGCACTGTTCTCGCTGCTGGGCACCTATTACGGCGGCAACGGCACGACCAACTTCCTGCTTCCCAACATGCAGAGCCGCCTGCCGGTGGGCATGGGGCAGGGTCCGGGCCTGTCGGCCTATACGATCGGCGAGGCCAGCGGGACCGAAACCACCAGCATCAGCATCCTGAACATGCCGGCGCACAACCACCCGATCTCGGTGAACAACACGGCCGCGACCGTGAACGTCCCCACCACCGGCGTGGCCATCGCTGACGCCAACGGCTCCGACCCGACCAACGGCGATGCGGTTACGGTGAATATCTACGCTCCGGCCGCGCCCAACACCGTGCTGCACCCACAGACCTGCGGCGTGTCGGGCGGCAACCAGCCGATCTCGATTCTGCAGCCGACCCTGGCGGTCAACTATTCGATCGCCCTGTACGGCATCTATCCGAGCCGGAACTGACGATCGGCGCCACACATTGCGACAGATCGGCCGTCGGCATGACGGCTGATCTGGACGCCCCGCCCTGAACGGCCTAGCAAGACCGCAGTATCGGAGCGGTCCATGTCGCCAGGCCTCAGCGCGCGCCAGGAAGAATGTCTAAGGCTTACAGCCTTCCTGACCGACAAGGAGATCGCCGCCCGGTTGGGTCTGTCGGAAGCCACTGTCAAGAAACATGTGCATGAGGCCTGCCGCCGTCTGGGCGTGAACCGGCGCAAGGCGGCCCTGGCGCTTCTGGAACGAAAAGTACCAGAGGATACGAAAGACCCCATTGGCGGCTCCCTTTCCGCTGCGTTTTCTGCCCCTGACGTCAGGGAGGCAGACGATGATTTCGCAGAAACGGCCCCTACCCCAGTGGACCTGGGAGGATCTGGAAGCGGCGCTGGACGGGTTCAGCACGCTGGGCGAGAGCGACCCGGTGCGGGCGCACCTGATGCGGGGGCTGGCGGCGGACGCCGAACGGGCGAGCCCGCGGGAACTGCTGCAGCAGGTGCTGAGCGCGGGCTGGGTCATGGCGCAGGTGGGCGCGCAGAGCCCCGCCTCGGATACCGCCCCCCGCCGCGCAATTGGGGCGTCCGCATCCTGATCATCGTTGTGATGCTGGTGCTGGCGGCGGTGATGATGCGGGCGATCGCCGACAGCATCGTGGCCTATCAACGTCAGGTCCGGGTGATCGACGAAACCGTCATGCAAGGCGCTCCCCCGACGTCGGCCCGCTAGGGTCGTTCGGGGGCTCCGCCGACTGGAGGAGCCATGGCGCCCTTTCAAATCTTCTACCTGTTGCTGAGCCTGCTGGTCTTCGCTGTCGCCTGGATGCGCGGCGGGCATACCGAACGGGCCGGCGTGGCCATCTTCGTGCTGGCCTTCGTCGCCAGTCTGATGGTGCAGCCCCTGACCGTGAACCAGTTTCGGCTGGGCGAGGCGTTGGTGGATCTGGCTCTGTGCGGCGCCCTGGTGTGGCTGGCCCTGCGTCGGGATCGCTGGTGGACCCTCGCGGCGGCGGCTTTCGCCGGACTGACGATGATCGCCCACGCCCTGATGTTCATGACGCCCCATCTGGAGCAGGCGCACGTCCGGATGGATGTCGCCTCCCGCTGGGGCATCGGGGTGTTACTGATCCTGTGTCTGGCCGCCGGCGTGCTGGAGCGGTGGATGGCCGGAGAACGTCCCGCCAGCAACGAAGCGCGCTGGCGTCGACCGGAACGCCCGGCGACTTGAACATATAAACATACCTTTATATGTTTGGCGGACCGTCGCTGAGGAGCCCGCCTTGTCCCGTACTTCCTTCCTGTTCACTTCGGAGAGCGTTTCCGAGGGCCATCCGGACAAGGTCGCCGACCGCATCTCCGACACCGTGGTGGACCTGTTCCTGTCCAGGGACCCGGAAGCGCGGGTGGCGTGCGAGACCCTGACGACGACCAATCTGGTGGTGCTGGCCGGTGAAATCCGCGGCCACGGCATCATGGGCAAGGACGGCCAGTGGGCCCCCGGCATCGAGGCCGAGATCGAGGCCGCCGTCCGCGCCGCCGTGCGCGACATTGGCTATGAGCAGGACCAGTTCCACTGGGACACCTTCGAGTTCCAGAACCATCTGCACGGCCAGTCGGCCGACATCGCGGTGGGGGTGGACGCCGAAGGCGCCAAGGACGAGGGCGCCGGCGATCAGGGCATCATGTTCGGCTATGCGTCGAACGAAACCCCGGAGCTGATGCCGGCGACCCTGGCCTACAGCCACCGCATCCTGAAGGAGCTGGCCGCGCTACGTCACGCGGGCGGTTCGATCCTGGAGCCGGACGCCAAGTCGCAGGTGACCCTGCACTATGAGGACGGCAAGCCGGTGCGGGCGACCTCCATCGTCGTCTCGACCCAGCACGTCAAGGGCAAGACCCAGGCCGAAGTCGCCGCCGTGGTGAAGCCGGTGGTTGAAAGCGTGCTGCCGCAGGGCTTCATCACCAATGAGACCGTCTGGCACATCAATCCGACCGGCATCTTCGAGATCGGCGGACCGGACGGCGACACCGGCCTGACCGGCCGCAAGATCATCGTCGACACCTACGGCGGCGCGGCGCCCCACGGCGGCGGCGCCTTCTCGGGCAAGGACCCGACCAAGGTGGACCGCTCGGCCGCCTACGCCTGCCGCTATCTGGCGAAGAACGTGGTGGCCGCCGGTCTGGCCGACCGCTGCACCATCCAGATCAGCTACGCCATCGGCGTGGCCGAGCCGCAGTCGATCCACGTCGACCTGCACGGCACCGGCAAGATTTCCGAGGCGTTGCTGGAGGACAACATTCTGGGCCTGATCGGCGGCGCGACCCCGCGCGCCATCCGGGAGCATCTGGGCCTTAACAAGCCGATCTACGCCCGCACCGCCGCCTATGGCCACTTCGGCCGCGAGCCGGACGCCGAGGGCGGCTTCTCCTGGGAGAAGACGGATCTGGTCGAGAAGCTGAAGGCGCTTGCCTGAGGCGAGAGGCAGTAGGCAATAGGCAGTAGGGCCGCGGCGGAAACGTCGCGGCCCTTCGCATTGGCCCCGCGCTTTGCCTACTGCCTATCTGCCTGTTCCCTGCTGCCTTCCCCCTCTTCAGCCGCTATACGCCCCGCCATGGCCTCCGATAACGACACCTCCAACACCCCCACCTGGGGCCCGCTGCGCTCGTTCGGGCGCATCAAGTCGCGCACGCTCAAGCCGCGTCAGGCGGCGCTGTTCGATACCCTGCTGCCGACGATCAGCGTTCCCGATCCGGCGAACGGACCGATTGATCCGCAGGCCCTGATGCCCGGCGCGAAGGAAGTCTGGCTGGAGATCGGCTTCGGCGGCGGCGAGCATCTGGCGGCGCAGGCGGCGCGGCATCCGGACGCGCTGATGATCGGCTGCGAGCCCTTCCTGAACGGCGTCGGCTCGGCCCTGCGTCACATCGAGGACGGCGATCTGAAGAATGTGCGCATCCACGCCGATGACGCGCGCGATGTGATGAAGGCCCTGCCGGACGCCTCGCTGGACCGGGTGATGATCCTGTTCCCCGACCCCTGGCACAAGGCTCGTCACAACAAGCGTCGGCTGATCCAGGACGAAAGCGCCGCCGAGATCGCACGCTTGCTGAAGTCGGGCGGTCGCCTGCGGTTCGTGACGGACTGGAAGGACTATGCCGAATGGGCGCTGGAGCGTCTGGAGCGCACGCCGGGCCTGGAATGGACGGCCGACCGCGCCGCCGACTGGAAGACCGCGCCGGAGGACCACGTCGTCACCCGCTACGAAGAGAAGAAGCTGGGCGACACGGAGCCGCTGTTCCTGGAGTTCGTGAAAGCGGGGTGAGGCAAGCAGGTGAAGAGTGAGCAGAGGCGTGAGCAGGACGTGAGCTCAGCGCGTATGCTCACTTCTGCGCTCACTCTTCACCCACCGCCGCAACGCGGCAGCCGCCGCCACGACGAGCGCCGACTTCACCGCCATACCGATCAGGAAGGGCGTGACGCCGTGTTCGAGCGCTGCGGACAGGCCGATGTCGGTCGCCAGCCAGCCTGCGCCGAGCGTCAGGATCAGGACGTGGGCGGCCAGCATCAGGCCGAAACGGGCGAGCAGGCCGCCCGCCCTGTCGTAGAGCAGACCGACCATGGCGGCAGCCAGCGGAAAGGCGAACAGATACCCCGCTGTCGATCCCACGAAATGCTCCAGACCTGAAGCACCGTCCGACAGGACCGGCAGGCCCGCCGCCCCGAGCGCCAGATAGAGCAGAACCGAAGCCGTCCCGCGCCCGGGTCCGAGGACCGCGCCCGCCAGCAGGATCGCGAAGGTCTGCATCGTCATCGACACCGGCGTCATGGGCACGGTGATCTGCGCGCAGAGCGCCATCAGGGCGGCGAAGGCGAGGATCAAAACGGCGGAGATCAGGGCGCGCATAGATTCCCGAACCACGCCGGCCTTCATCCGGCAAGTCAGCGCTGGCGTTCGCACCTGAAGCGGCGCAGTAACCGCCGAAATCATACCGGAGAAACGCCGTGACCCTTTCGCTTCAGGACATCGCCTCGCCCGTCTTCGTGCGCGGTCTGAACAGCCTGTCCCACCTGATCGACAAGGCCATCGAGGCCGGACTGGACGAGAACGAGCTGATGGAGGCGCGGCTGGCGCCGGACATGCTGCCCTTCCCGGCCCAGATCCGCATGGCCGCCTTCTCGGGGCGCAGCGCCGTGGCCCGCCTGACCGGTCAGGCCTGGCCGAAGACGGACGACAGCGAAACGACGCTGGCCGAGCTGAAGGCGACCATCGCCCTGTCGATCGCCTTTATCGAAGGCGTGGACGCCGCGGCGTTCGAGGGCGGCGAGACGCGCCGGGTCGAGTTGCGCTTCCCGGGCGTGGAGCTGGACTTCGAGGGCATGGGCTATCTGACCAGCTTCGCCATCCCGAACTTCTACTTCCACGTCACCACGGCCTACGCGATCCTGCGCAACCGGGGCGTGGCGCTGGGCAAGCGCGACTATCTGGGCCGGCTGGCCCTGCTTCAGGCGGCCTGATCGGCCTTCAGGCGGGCGGCGAAGGCCTGGATGAAGGCGTACTGGTCGTCGGTCTCCGGCACGGGGCGACCCCGGGCCCGACCGACGCGCAGGACGGCCTCGTCCGCGTTCATGCCGCCCGCGATCAGGGCGCAGATGGCCAGTGACGGGGCGCGGCCCAGTCCGGCGCGGCAGTGGATGACGATGGCCTGACCCGACCGGAGACGGCCGTCGATGGCGCGGGCGACGCGGGCGTAGTGCTCCACATCACCGGGCACGCCGTGGTCGACGATGGGGAAGTTGTAGAAGCCGACGCCGTGCCGTTCAGCGGCCGCGCCTTCCTCGGTCAGACCGAACCCGGCGGCCTCGGCCGGTTCCAGCATGCTGACGACATGGTCGACCATGCCGCGATGCAGGTGGGCCATCTGTTCATCGAGGGCGTCGCCGCCGTCAGGCTTGCGCGACACGCCGAGACGCCCGGGCGTGTCGAGACCGATCCAGTAAACTTTCATCGAGGGTGTTTCTGCCGTCGCCCCATGGGGAAGGCAATCCGGTATTATCAGGGCTGACAAACCCCTCATGCGGGTCTATATGCCGCTCCACATCGTTAGACCGGCTCCTAACGGCGCCGTTTGAAGCGGCGGCCCGGACGGCCAGCCGCTTTTGTTTTGCCCGGAGTACACGCCGCTTGAAGGCCAGGACCGCCGAAGACCGCCAGCTGCTTGAGCTGATCGAACCCATCGCTGAAAGCCTGGGTCTCGAGGTCGTGCGCGTGCGCCTGATGGGCGGCACCCAGCGGCGGCGTCTGCAGATCATGGCCGAGCGCGCCAGCGACCACGACATCGCGGTCGAGGAATGCGCCCGTCTGAGCCGCGCCGTGTCGGAGGTGTTCGACGCCGCCGATCCGATCGCGGGAGAGTATCTTCTGGAAGTCTCGTCGCCGGGCATCGACCGCCCGCTGACCCGCCTGAGCGACTTCGACCTGTTCGAAGGCTATGAGGCGCGTCTGGAGACGGACCGGATGGTCGAGGGCCGCAAGCGCTTCAAGGGCGTGCTGGCCGGGACCGAAGACGACAATATCGCCATCGATCTGGAAGGGGAGGACGACACCGCCCTGATCCCGTTCGAATGGCTGGTCGACGCCAAGCTGGTGCTGACCGACGAACTGATGAAGGCGGGCGCCGAAAAGCGCGCCGCCCGTAACGACGACACTCTGACCGAGACCGAGGACTGAACATGGCCGTTGGCGTTTCCGCGAACCGTCTTGAGCTGCTGCACATCGCCGATGCGGTGGCGCGCGAGAAGAACATCGACAAGGAGATCGTCATCGAGGCGATCGAGGAAGCGATCCAGAAGGGCGCCAAGGCCCGCTATGGCGCGCACCACGACATCCGCGCCAAGATCGATCCGAAGACCGGCGAACTGACCCTGACCCGTCACGTCACCATCGTGGCCGACGACTGGCAGCCGGAAGACGAGCTGGAAGAGTTCAACGACAGCGCCATGGTGCGCCTGACGGACGCCTCGAAGCGCGATCCGGAAGCCGAGGTCGGCAAGGAATACGTCGAAAACCTGCCGCCGTTCGAATTCGGTCGCGTGCAGACCCAGATGGCCCGCCAGGTCGTGACCGGGAAGGTCCGCGAGGCCGAACGCGCCAACCAGTACGAAGAGTTCAAGGACCGTGTCGGCGAGATCGTCAACGGCACCGTCAAGCGCGTCGAATACGGCAATACCATCGTCGATCTGGGCCGTGGCGAAGGCATCATGCGCCGCAACGACTCGATCCCGCGCGAAGCCTTCAACATCGGCGACCGCATCCGCACCTACATCTACGACGTCCGCCCCGAGGCGAAGGGCCCGCAGGTCATGCTGTCGCGCTCGCACCCCGGCTTCATGGCCAAGCTGTTCGCGCAGGAAGTGCCGGAAGTGTACGACGGCGTGATCGAAATCCGCGCCGCCGCCCGCGACGCCGGTTCGCGCGCCAAGATGGCCGTGCTGTCGAACGACTCGTCCATCGACCCCGTCGGCGCCTGCGTCGGCATGCGCGGCTCGCGCGTTCAGGCGGTCGTCGCCGAACTGCAGGGCGAGAAGATCGACATCATCCAGTGGAACAACGACGAGCCGACGTTCATCGTGAACGCCCTCGCCCCCGCCGAAGTGTCGAAGGTGGTGCTGGACGAGGAAGCCGACCGCGTTGAGGTCGTGGTCCCGGACGAACAGCTGTCGCTGGCCATTGGCCGCCGCGGCCAGAATGTCCGCCTGGCCTCGCAACTGACCGGCTGGCAGATCGACATCATCACGGAGTCGCAGGACTCCGAGCGCCGCCAGCGCGAGTTCACCGAGCGCACCGCCCTGTTCCAGGAAGCCCTGGACGTGGACGAGGTCATCGCCCAGCTGCTGGTCACCGAAGGCTTCGCCACGGTCGAGGATCTGGCCTTCGTCGAACCCTATGAAATCTCCGAGATCGAGGGCTTCGACGAGGATACCGCCGAGGAATTGCAGACCCGCGCCCGTGAATTCCTCGATCGCAAGGCCGCCGAGCTGGACGCCAAGCGCAAGGAGCTGGGTGTCGAGGACGGCCTGCTGGACGTGCCGGGCGTGACCCTGGCCATGACCGTCGCCCTGGGCGAAGGCGGGGTGAAGACCGTCGAGGATCTGGCCGATCTGGCCACCGACGAAATCCGCGGCGGCTATGAAGTCCGCAACGGCGAGCGTGTGAAGGTTCCGGGCGTTCTGGAAAGCTTCAACCTGGCGCAGGAAGACGCCGAGCTGCTGATCCTGCAGGCCCGCGTGGCCGCCGGCTGGATCGACGCCTCGGAACTGCCGCAGCCGGAGCCCGAGCCGGAATACGAGGAAGAATACGCCGAGGGCGAATACGACGCCGACTCCGTCTTCTCGAACACCCCGTCGGACGAAGCGTCCGAAGAGGCTCCGGCGGACGACGCCGATCAGCCCGAAAACGCGTGATGGGAGCCCCCGCCGTTCATGAGCTTGCGCGACGCAACGATCGATAGAGACCGCCGGGACCTGGTCACGCACCAGGTCATGGATGAATCTCGTCTGATCCGTTTCGTCGCCGCTCCTGACGGCGGGGTCGCCCCCGACCTGGCGCGCAAACTGCCCGGTCGCGGCCTGTGGGTCGCCGCAGACCGCGCCTCCATCGCCACGGCGGTGAAGAAAAATCTGTTCAGCCGCGCGGCGAAAGCCCCGCTGAAACCCACCGCCGATCTGCCCGATCTGGTGGAATCGCTGCTGATGAAACGCTGTCTGGAGCAGCTGGGTCTTGCCCGGCGCGAAGGCGCGCTTATCTCTGGCTTCGAAAAATCGGCCGCCGCGATCCGCTCCGGAAAGGCCGCATGGATCGTCGAGGCGGCGGACGGTTCCGCCGACGGACGGGGCAAGCTTCTGGCCCTCGCCAGACACCAGATACCGCCGCCCCGGGTGTGCGGGGTCTTCAGCGCTGACGATTTGGGTTTGGCCCTTGGGCTGGAAAATGCGATACACGCCGTCCTGCTGGAGGGCGGGCGGGCCGATCGCTGGACCTTTGAGGTCGAGAGACTGGCGGGATTTCGACCGTTGACGCCCCCGGAGTGGGGCGACGAGGCGGCTGAGGCCCCGGATGGAAATTCAGACGGGCGGGGTTCCGCTCCCTGAGGGGGGCGGCGTTCCGCACGGCTTTTTGTGTTTGACGACCAAGTTTGGATGGGCCCGGGACTTTCCCGAGCCAAAGTAAAGCGACCGGATGACTGACGAGAACGACAAGACCAACGACGGCAAAACGACCCCCTCTTCGACGGGGCCGCGCGCGCCGCTGAGCCTGAAGCCGCGGACGGCGGGATCGGTTTCGACCGGCACCGTGCGCCAGAGCTTCAGCCACGGCCGCACCAAGACCGTGGTTGTCGAAACCAAGCGCCGCGTCGGCGCGACCCCGGGCGGCCATCAGCGTCCGCAGGGCTTCGACGTCGCCCGCCCGGCCGCCGCACCGGCTGCCGCACCACAGGCGCCGCGCCCGACCGGGCCCGCGGACGGCAACCTGTCGCAATCCGAACAGGAAGCCCGTCGCCGCGCGATCGAGCTGGCCACCCAGCAGAACGCCGAGCGTGAACGCGCCGCCGCCGAGGAACGCGCCCGCAAGGACGCCGCCGCTCGTGAGCAGGCCGCCGCCGCCGAGGCCGCCGCCAGCGCCGCCCAGGCTGAAGCCGCCGCCGCCCGCGCCGCCGCCGAGGCCGCCCGCAACGAGGCGGCCAAGCTGGCCGCCGCCGCGCCTGCGCCCGCTCCGGTGAAGGCCAAGCCCGCCGCGCCGGTCGAAGCCGCCGCGCCCGCCCCGACGCCGGCTCCGGCTCCGGCTCCGACGCCTGCCCCCACGCCGCGTCCGGCCGCACCGGCCCGTCCGTCCGTCAACTTCGGCCAACGCGCGCCGCGCCTGCCCTCGGGCAACCCGGGTCGCGCCCCGGCTCCCGGCTTCGGCGGCCGTTCGGCCCGCGAACAGGCCATGGGTGGCGGTGAGCGCAGCTTCACCGATCGCCCGGCCGCGGCCGCCGGCGGCGCCGGTCGCCCCCAAGGTGATCGCCCGCAACAGGGTGATCGTCCGCAGGGCGCGCGCGCTCCGGGCGCCCGTCCGACCCAACCGGTCCGCTATTCCGCGCTGGACCCGCGCCCGGCCCCCGGCGCCCGCGCCGGCGCCCCGCGCACCGGTCCCGGCGGTCGTCCCGCCCCGAATGCTCCGCCTGCGACTCCGGAAGTCGCCCGTCCCGCGCGCGCCGGCTTCGGTCGCCCCGCCGGCAGCCGGGCCGAGGAAGATCGTGACAAGCGCTTCAACGAAGCCGGACCGGGCAAGGCCGTCAGCCGCACCCGCGGCGAGCCGAAGCGCCGCGAAGGCCGCCTGACCATCCAGGCCGTGGCCGGTGGTGACGAGGACGCCGCCGAGCGCATGCGCTCGCTGGCCTCGGTTCGCCGCGCCCGCGAACGCGAGAAGGAAAAGCGCAAGGGCGGCTCGACCGATGCGCCGAACCGTCCGCGTGAAGTCGTCATTCCGGACACCATCACGGTCGGCGAACTGGCCAACCGGATGGCCGTTCGCGGCGTCGACATCATCAAATTCCTGATGCGTCAGGGCCTGATGATGAAGATCAACGACGTCATCGATTCCGACACCGCCGAACTGGTCGCCGAAGAGTACGGCATGGCCGTCAAGCGCGTGTCCGAGTCGGACGTTGAAGAAGGCTTCATCGCCGAGGCTGATGACGAAGGCGCCACCGAAGGTCGCGCCCCGGTCGTGGCCATCATGGGTCACGTCGACCACGGCAAGACCTCGTTGCTGGATGCGCTGCGCACCACGGACGTGGCGGGCGGCGAAGCCGGCGGCATCACCCAGCACATCGGCGCCTATCAGGTGCGCCTGGAAAACGGCCAGCGCGTCACCTTCCTGGACACCCCGGGCCACGCCGCCTTCTCGGCGATGCGTGCGCGCGGCGCCAACGTCACGGACATCGTGGTGCTGGTCGTGGCGGCGGACGACGGCGTCATGCCGCAGACGGTGGAAGCCATCCAGCACGCCAAGGCGGCGGGCGCCCCGCTGATCGTGGCGGTCAACAAGATCGACAAGCCGGACGCCAACTCGCAGAAGGTCGTCAACGAACTGCTGCAGTACGAGGTCATCTCGGAAAGCCTGGGCGGCGATACCCAGATCATCGAGGTCTCGGCCAAGGAACGGCTGAACCTGAACGGTCTGATCGACGCCATTCTGGTTCAGGCCGAGGTCATGGACCTGCGCGCCAACCCCGACCGTTCGGCGGAGGGCGTGGTCATCGAAGCCAAGCTGGACAAGGGCCGCGGCCCGGTCGCGACCGTTCTGGTCAAGCGCGGCACGCTGAAGCGCGGCGACATCGTCGTGGCCGGTTCGTCGTGGGGCAAGGTGCGAGCCCTGCTGAACGAACGCAACGAGCAGCTGACCGAAGCCGGCCCATCGGTTCCGGTGGAGATTCTGGGTCTGGACGAAGCCCCCTCGCCGGGCGACGTGCTGGCCGTGGTCGAGAGCGAGGCCCGCGCCCGCGAGCTGACGGACTATCGCGAGCGCGTGCGCCGCGAGAAGGCAATCGGCGGCGGCAACCAGGTCTCGCTGGTCGACATGATGGCCAAGCTGGGCTCCAAGAAGATCAGCGAGCTGCCGGTCGTCATCAAGTCGGACGTGCAGGGTTCGGGCGAAGCCATCGCCGGATCGCTGGAGAAGATGGGCAACGACGAAGTGCGCGCGCGCATCGTCATGCAAGGCGCCGGCGGGATCACCGAGAGCGACGTGCAACTGGCCAAGTCGGCCGGCGCGCCGATCCTCGGCTTCAACGTTCGTGCGTCGAAGCAGGCCCGTGACCTCGCCGACCGAGAGGGCGTCGAAATCCGCTACTACTCGATCATCTACGATCTTCTGGACGACATGAAGGGCGTGCTGTCGGGCATGCTTGCGCCGCTGCAGCGTGAAACCTTCCTGGGCAACGCCCAGGTGCTGCAGGTCTTCGACATCTCCAAGACCGGCAAGATCGCCGGTTGCCGGGTGTCCGAAGGCGTGGTGCGCAAGGGCGCCAAGGTCCGCATCATCCGCGACGACGTGGTGGTGCTGGAACTGGGCACCCTCACGACGCTCAAGCGCTTCAAGGACGAGGTCAACGAGGTCCCGTCGGGTCAGGAGTGCGGCATGCACTTCCAGGGCTTCCAGGACATCAAGGCCGGCGATTACATCGAGTGCTTCACGGTCGAAGAGATCAAGCGAACGCTGGACTAGTCGTTCAGGGATAAGGGAAAGGCGGCGCCGCGGCGTCGCCTTTTCGCCATCCGGATCAAGGATCACTTCTGCATGCGCCGTTTGCTGATCACCCTTCTGACCCTTTCCGCCGTCGCCGGTCCGGCCGCGGCCGAGACCCGCTACATGGCGTTCGACGCCGCCGACCGGATCACCCAGGCCCTGACGCGCGGCGTGACCCTGGAAGGCGACCGGGGGCTGTTCGGGGCCATCACGGTGCGCAGGATCATCTCGACCTCCAATCGCGGCGAGGCCGAAATCCGTATCGGCGGCCCCGACGCCGCCCGCCGCGCCCTGCCGCGGGGGGCGACCGAGAACATCCTCTATACGGTGTCGACCGAGGGCGACGGACGCGGCCTGTCCCGCGCCCTGTGCCCCGGCTCGGAGCAGGCCTATCTGATCCTGGGCCGGGTGCGGCTGGGTCATCCCCTGACGGCGCAGGCCATCGGGCGCTGGGCGGACGGGACCTATCGGCACTGTGTGAGCCTGTCCTACGTCTGGAGGGGCGAGTGGGCCTTGCCGCCCGCGTCCGCCCCGGACGATTCCGGCGCCCCTGTGGGGCGATAGCCCTTTCCCGGCCAAGGCGGGCCCGGTTAGGGTCTCTCCATGACCGCCACCGCCGTCAGCAGATCCAAGAGCCGAAGCAACCGGGGCCTGAAAGGGCTGGCCGGGACGCTGGGTTTCGTCTGCCTGGTGCTGTTCCTGCTGGCCATTGAGCAGAAGCAGGCGATGGACGCCTGGGCCGCTGTACGCGATCAGGCCCTGCCTGCCGCCGGCCGTGTCATCGGCTGGGTGAAGGACGGCGCCTCGGACGGACTGGACGGCCTGAAGAGCGTCGCCTCGGGCGACAGTGAGGCCCCGCGCGCCGCCACCCCGAACGCCGTGGTTCTGGCCGGAAAATTCCGCCCCGCCGATGACGCCACGCGGGAGGCCGTCGGCGACGCAACCTTCACCGGAGGCATGATCCGACTGGAAAAGGGGCTGGCCCTGCGCACCCGCCCGCTGCGGATCGCCTCGGGAGATGAGGCCTTCAACGCCACCGGCCGAACCTTCGCCGCTGAACTGGACGCCCGGACGGACGCCCAGATCGAGCTGCGCACCGTCATTGCCCCGCAGGGCGGCCAGACCGTCGCCTCCACGCCCCTGTGCGGCGGCGCCGTACCGGGCGTGGTCGCCGTCCTGCATCGTCAGGATCGGGTCGAGGTGATGCTGTTCCGTGAACGGACAATCATCGGCCCGGACGCCGCCACCGACACCCTCTGCGGCGTCTGGCGTTTCCGCGCCCCCTAGAAAGACACACCCATGGGTCTCGGCCGGTTCATTCTCGCGGGCCTGATCGGGGCGCTGGTCGCCCTGTGGACCTGGGTCATGCCCGGCGATCCCGCCATCCGCTCCATCAGCGCGGGAGAGCCGGTGATCGAAGCCAGCCTGCTGGACAACGGCTTCCACACCGATCTGGCCCTGCCGCGCGCGGCGCTGGAGGCCCGGGACGGCCCGCTGGCGGTGGCGGTCAAGGCTCTGCCGCCCGGCGGCTGGATCCTGATCGGCTGGGGCGACGCCAAATTCTATGTCGACCAGAGCCCGATCAGCGACCGCCTGCTCGACGGCGCGCGCGCCTTCTTCCGCCCCGGCAATGCGTCGGTGGTCATGCTGGACCCGACGCAGGGTGATCCGCGTCAGATGTTCGCCGAGGACGGTCGCCGCGACTTCCAGCTGTCGCAGGCGGCCTTCGAGGCCATGGCCGCCCGTATCGAGGCCTCGCTGGACCTGTCGAGCGGCCCGCCCCGCATCGCCGCAGCCCGCCCCGGCGACGATGCCCGCTTCTTCGCCAGCCGCGAGCATTTCAACATCGGCCACCTGTGCAACCACTGGACGGCGGGCGTGCTGAACGCCGCCGGCATGACGATCCGGCCCTTCCGCTCGATCCTGTCCTCGGAGGTGGTGGCGACGGTGGATCGCGCCAAGCTGGACACCACGGCGACAAAGGACTAGACCGCGCCCCCTTCGCCTTTCAGCCGGGTCCGAGCCCCGGCGGGCGACAGGAGAAGGAGGCCGCCGCATGGGCCGCAAGCAACATACCCGCAACGCCACCGGACCGCAGGGACCGTCGCAACGCCAGCTGCGCGCCGGCGAGCTGATCCGTCACGCCCTGGTCGAGGTGCTGCGTGAGGAAGAGATTCACGACCCGGCGATGGAGGGCGTGTCGGTGACCATCACCGAGGTTCGCCTGTCGCCGGACCTGAAGCACGCCACCTGCTTCGTCGAGCCGCTGGGCGCCGGCGTGGCGGATGCTCCCACCGCCGGGCACGTGGACGAGATCATCAAGGCGCTGAACGCCCACGCCAAATTCCTGCGCGGCGTGCTGGGCAAGCATATCGACATGAAATTCACGCCGGATCTGCGCTTCCGCCACGACGACAGCTTCGACGCCGCCAGCCATATGGACCGGCTGTTCAACGATCCCCGCGTTCGCGCCGATCTGGACCGGGCGGACGATACGGACGAAGAGGCGTGACCCGGCCTCAAGTCGCGCGAAGCGCGGCGGGCCAGGCGTAATGGCCCGTCGGAAACGCGGCGAGATCGTCAACGGCTGGGTCTGTCTGGACAAGCCGTACGAGATGGGATCGACGGAGGCCGTCACCCGCATCCGCCGCCTGTTCGACGCCCAGAAGGCCGGGCATGCCGGGACGCTGGACCCGCTGGCCTCCGGCATCCTGCCCATCGCGCTGGGAGAGGCGACCAAGACCGTGCCCTTCATGATGGAGGCGCAGAAGGTCTATCGCTTCACCCTCCACTGGGGCGTCTCGACCGACAGCGTTGACCGCGAGGGCGAGATCATCGGCCGTTCGGACGTGCGTCCGACGGTACAGGCGGTGAAGGCCGCCCTGCCCGCCTTCGTCGGCGAGATCGATCAGGTCCCGCCGGCCTTCTCGGCCGTCAAGGTGGACGGCCAGCGCGCCTATGACCTGGCCCGCGAAGGCGTGAAGGTCGAGCTGAAGGCCCGCCGGGTGACCATCCACGAGGCGACGGTGACCGACGCGCCGGACGCCGACCACATCGAGATCACCATGCGGACCGGCAAGGGTGTCTATGTCCGTTCGCTGGCGCGCGATCTGGCCGCGGTGTTGGGCGCCGAGGGTCATGTGTCGGCCCTGCGAAGAGAGCAGGTGGGTCCGTTCAACCTGCAAAACGCGGTGACGCTGGATTCTCTGGAGGAAATGGTGCATAGGGGCGCCGCCTCGGAAGGCTTGCTTCCCGTCGCGACCGCCCTGGACGACATCCCGGAGCTGGCCGTTACGGATCAGGACGCCTTCTCGCTTCGGCAGGGACGGCCGATCGTTCTGCTTCCCCGACAGGTCGAGACACTCAAGGGTCAGCTGCAAGGCGACGCCCGGACGGTTTCGGTCTTTCTGGGACAGACCCTCGTCGCTCTCGGTCAGTTGCGGGCCGGTCGGATTGAACCCGACCGCGTTTTCAATCTCCCCTGACCTCGCTGTCGGGGGCTCCAGCAAGGAGAACCACGATGTCGATCACTGCCGAGCGTAAAGCTCAAGTCATCGCCGATAACGCCCGTGGCGCCGGCGACACCGGTTCGGCCGAAGTCCAGGTCGCGATCCTGTCGGAACGCATCGCCAACCTCACCGAGCACTTCAAGACCCACAAGAAGGACAACCACTCGCGTCGCGGCCTGCTGAAGCTGGTCTCGCAGCGTCGTCGTCTTCTGGATCACCTGAACAAGACCGACAATGCGCGTTACGTCGCCATCGTCGCCAAGCTGGGCCTGCGCCGCTAAGGCAGGGCTTCGGAGGGCCCGCCCCGCGCGGGCCCTTCTGCTATTCGCCCGCGCGCCGCGGGCGGGACCCTTTGGTCCCACAGTACCGGCGCAGACGCAGAGGGCCCTGAACACCGGTCCTCACATTCACCCGCCCGGGCTTCAATACGGAACCCCGGGTCCACAGGGACCGAAGGACTGAACCCCTGACGCTCCGCCCCGCCGGGAATACGCCCGCCGGGATACGAAAGACGAAATATGTTCGATATCAAACGCAAGACGATCGAGTGGGCCGGCCGCCCGCTGACGCTGGAAACCGGCCGCATCGCCCGTCAGGCCGACGGCGCCGTGCTGGCGACCTACGGCGAGACCGTGGTTCTGGCCACCGTCGTCTACGGCCGCGCGCCGAAGCCGGGCCTGGACTTCTTCCCGCTGACCGTCAACTACCAGGAAAAGACCTTCGCCGCCGGCAAGATCCCGGGCGGCTACTTCAAGCGTGAAGGCCGTCCGACCGAGAAGGAGACCCTGGTCTCCCGCCTGATCGACCGTCCGATCCGCCCGCTGTTCGTCAAGGGCTTCAAGAACGAGACCCAGGTCGTCATCACCGTGCTGCAGCACGATCTCGAGAACGACCCGGACGTGGTCGGCATGGTCGCCGCCTCGGCCGCCCTGACCATCTCGGGCGTTTCCTTCATGGGCCCGATCGGCGCCGCCCGCGTCGGCTACATCGACGGTGAGCTGGTCCTGAACCCGACCATCGACCAACTGCCGAGCTCGGACCTGGACCTGGTCGTCGCCGGCACCACCGACGCCCTGATGATGGTCGAGTCGGAAGCCAAGGAACTGTCGGAAGACACCTTCCTGGAAGCCCTGATGTTCGCCCACCGCGGCATGCAGCCGGTGATCGAAGCCATCATCGAACTGGCCGAGCACGCCGCCAAGGAGCCCTTCGACTTCCAGGCCGAAGACCACTCGGACGTCGTCACGGCGATCCAGGGTCTGGTCGGCGAGGACATCAAGGCCGCCTACACCCACACCGCCAAGCATGACCGCCACAACGCCGTCGGCGCCGCCAAGAAGAAGGCCGCCGAAGCGCTGGTGAAGACCGAGGAGAACCCGGACGGCGTCGAGCCGGCCAAGTTCGCCACCGCCTTCAAGGAATGCGAAGCCCACGTCCTGCGTCGCGACATCATCGACAACGGTCACCGCGTCGACGGCCGCGCCCTCGACAAGGTCCGCTCGATCGTCTCGGAAGTCGGCGTCTTCCCGCGCACCCACGGTTCGGCCCTGTTCACCCGCGGTGAAACCCAGGCCATCGTCGTCGCCACCCTCGGCACCGGCGAGGACGAGCAGTACATCGACGCGCTCACGGGGACGTACAAGGAGAAGTTCCTGCTTCACTACAACTTCCCTCCCTACTCGGTCGGTGAGACCGGTCGTATGGGCGGCGCGGGTCGTCGTGAAATCGGTCACGGCAAGCTGGCCTGGCGGGCGATCCGCCCGATGCTGCCGTCGTCGGACGAGTTCCCCTACACCATCCGTCTGGTCTCCGAGATCACCGAGTCGAACGGCTCGTCCTCGATGGCCACGGTCTGCGGTTCGTCGCTGGCCCTGATGGACGCGGGCGTTCCGCTGAAGAAGCCCGTCTCGGGCATCGCCATGGGCCTGATCCTGGAGCCGTCGGGCGAGTTCGCCATCCTGTCGGACATCCTGGGTGACGAAGATCACCTGGGCGACATGGACTTCAAGGTCGCCGGCACCCGTGACGGCATCACCTCGCTGCAGATGGACATCAAGGTCGCCGGCATCACCGAAGAGATCATGAAGAAGGCCATCGCCCAGGCTTCGGCCGGCCGCCTTCACATCCTCGACGAGATGGACAAGGCCATCGACGGCGCCCGCACCGAGCTGGGCGAGTTCGCGCCCAAGATCGAGACCATCAAGGTCCCGGTCGACAAGATCCGTGAAGTGATCGGCACCGGCGGCAAGGTGATCCGCGAGATCGTCGAGAAGACCGGCGCCAAGATCAACATCGAGGACGACGGCACGGTGAAGATCGCCGCCTCGGAACAGGACAAGATCGACGCCGCCAAGGCCTGGATCTCGTCGATCGTTTCGGAGCCGGAAGTCGGCACGATCTACACCGGCAAGGTCGTGAAGGTCGTCGACTTCGGCGCCTTCGTGAACTTCTTCGGCGCCAAGGACGGTCTGGTCCACGTGTCGCAGATGGCTCTGGAGCGCGTCGCCAACCCGGCCGACGTCGTTTCGGAAGGCCAGGAGGTCAAGGTCAAATTCCTGGGCCTGGACGACCGCGGCAAGACCAAGCTGTCGATGAAGGTCGTTGATCAGGCCACGGGTGAAGACCTGACGGACAAGATCAACGCCGAGCGCGCCGAGCGTGGCGAAGCCCCGCTGGCCGACGACACCGGCGGCCGTCCGAAGCGTGAAGGCGGCGGCGGTGACCGCGGCCGTCGTCGCCGGGACTAAACGCCCTGCGCGTCAGCGCTGACTGAATGAGGCCCCGGTGGAAACGCCGGGGCCTTTTTCATGGTCGTAGCGACGGTGACTGACGCTCAAATATTTTTTTGAGTGCACAAAAGTGGACTTTCGGGCGGACGAAAACGCCGTCCACGTCGACCGGATCGGTCGCTTTCGCCCGCGGCGGCGAAGCCCTGTGCGCCGCAACGGATGCGTGCACGGTGAGGGCGGCTGGAGATGTCAAAGACCGGCAGCCAGACAGTCTGGCATGCCGGTGCGTCAATTCTGGTCGTATGGGCTCAACGCCCCGGTCAGTTCGGGTACAGGGCCGCGCAGTCCGCGCGGACAGCGGCGGCGCAGGCCTCGAAGGCGATGCCCTCGGGTGTCTCGGGGCTGGGGCGATAGATGTTCTCGTTCCCGTCGCGCGGATAGCAGGCCTGCATGTTCTGGACGACGCACTGGCGGTACTGCGGACTGGTCTGGGGCGCGGCGGCCCCGCTGAGGGTCGGCGCGGCGACGAACAGGGCGACGGCGGATGCGGCAAGCAGGATCTTCATGGGAACCTCCGGGGTTGGGACCCCGACAATCCCCCATAGATTGGCTTCATGCAATCGCTGTGGTTGCGTTGGGCGTGATCGCCAAAACCTAGGCTCCATTCAGGTTTATTGACCCCATGGCCACGGTGTTCCATAGTCAGCGTCGCTACAGGGTCGTCGTGTACTCGAACGATCATCCGCCCTCGCACGTCCATGTTCTCGGCAAGGGGTGTGAGGCGAGGTATCGGCTGAACTGCCCGGACGGGCCGGTGAGCCTGTGGGACTACGAAGGCGACTGGGCCTTCAGGCACATCGTCGAACTGGGCGAGGAGATCGCCGCCCGGCTCGAGGCGTGCTGCGCCGCATGGAGCCGGATTCATGGCTGAGTTTCAGACACCGACCGCCGAAGCCTTCGCCGCCGCGCAGCGGAAGACCACAACCCCGCGCGCCGTGTCGGTGCGGTTCTCGGCCGGCAAGGGCCTGATCCGGATCACCCTGAGCACCGGGCTGGAACTGGCCTTCGCCCCGGACGCCATCGAAGGCCTACGCGACGCCACGCCGGAGGACCTGGCCGTCGTCACGGTGGAGGGCGTGGGGAATGCGATCCACTTCCCGAGGCTGGATGCGGACTTCTCGGTCCCGCGCCTGATCGAAACCTTCCTAGGACCGATTGACTGGTCTCGCCGGGAAACGCGGGCGGCGGCGTCGCGGGAGAATGGCCGGAAGGGTGGGAGACCGCGGAAGGTGGCGGCGGGGACCTGAAGGCGCGCGACGACGGTGCTCCCGACAGCTTCGCGCTCATGCGCGCCGCTGGGTCCCCGGGTCCGCGCCGCTACGCGGCTCGCCGGAGGATGACGAAAGGAAACAATCCCAATCAGAAAATTGGCGACCTAGCGAACAGAATGAGTAGGCCTAAGACCTGTCCGCCACCTCCACATCCCGGAATATCAGCAGAGGTGTCATCCCATAATGCGATGCTTGGCGACCGAGAAACTGTCTGGTTATCGGTGCCAACAAGGACAGTAAGCCGACACCGAAGCCGTGTTCCGCCATTACCGGCACAATATCACTTGGTGCTTCCGGCAAGTTGTCTTCGGGCAGAGCGTCGAGGATGCCCACCATTGACCATTGACCCGGAATATCAAGCGAGTGCTTCAAAACCAGATCACTAGAGCTGATAGCCATACAGTCCGACTTAAGCGTCGACCAAACAGAACGCCCCCCACTGGACACAACCGCCTGAATTGTATGCGGCAATATTCCTAGCATCTCGAAGGCGAAGTCAATCGTCGAAGACACTTCAGAATGCTGAGAGCGCCTATTCTGATGCTTTAGCTTGACCTGAGATGTCGCACCATTGCCACCTCGAACTAAGGACTTGAAGGTGTCGAGCTCATAGGCACCCCTAGCTAGGCCGATATCCACGATCTGGAGATTTCCTTTGGCCAGCACAAATCGTCCAAGGCGGGCCGAGCTGAGGCTAGTTTCGATTAGGCCATGTTCGACGATGTGGTCGAGAAACAAGCGGGCATTAGTCCAAAGCGGGTCGTAGGTGCGCTCAGCACCCGCCTGCGAGGAATCGCCAGTTTGGAGGCTTGAGCGCAGCTCCGCATTTACGATCGCTTTCGCTCCAAGACCGCCGGATGATGATCGGGTCTCAGTCTGCCCAGAACCAGATGTTTGCTTTAGCGACTGAAGAACACCATCAGCATTGAACTGCGACAGGAACGATCCAATGCGTTGAGGGTCGTGGTAGAGAAAGTCTCGGATCACAGAGCCATCCATCGTAGGTCTTCCCTCGCCAACAACACCGCCCATCAATGCACCCGCGCCTTCCCGATCTCCAGCCCTTCCGTCCCCGCTGACACGGCGATCACGCTCCCGTCCTCGATCTCGCCCGCCAGCAGCTTGCGCGCGATCGGATCCACGAGTTCCTTCTGGATCACCCGCTTCAGCGGCCGCGCCCCGTAGACCGGGTCATACCCCTTGTCGGCGAGCCAGGCGGCGGCGGTGTCGTCGAGGGCGAGGGTCAGGCGGCGGTCGGCCAGCAGCTTCTCGAACCGTTGCAGCTGGATGCGGACGATGCCGCCCATCTGTTCGCGGCCGAGGCGGCGGAACAGGATGATCTCGTCGATGCGGTTCAGGAACTCCGGGCGGAAGTGGGCGCGGACGGCGTCCATGACGAAGGGGCGCACGGCCTCGACATCCTCGCCTTCGGACTGGTTGGCCAGCGCCTCGGAGCCCAGGTTGGAGGTCATGATGATCAGGGTGTTACGGAAGTCGATGGTGCGGCCCTGACCATCGGTCAGGCGGCCGTCGTCCAGCACCTGCAGCAGCACGTTGAAGACGTCGGGGTGGGCCTTCTCGACCTCGTCGAACAGGACGACCTGATAGGGCCGACGGCGCACGGCCTCGGTCAGGGCGCCGCCCTCGTCATAGCCGACGTAGCCCGGAGGGGCGCCGATCAGGCGGCTGACGGAGTGCTTCTCCATGTATTCCGACATGTCGAGGCGGGTGATGGCGGCCTCGTCATCGAACAGGAAGTCGGCCAGCGCCTTGGTCAGCTCGGTCTTGCCGACGCCCGTGGGCCCCAGGAAGAGGAAGCTGCCCAGCGGGCGGTTCGGATCGTTCAGACCGGCGCGGGCGCGGCGCACGGCGTCGGAGACGGCGATCAGGGCGTCGTCCTGGCCGACCACGCGGCCGCGCAGGGCGTCCTCCATCTTGAGCAGCTTCTCGCGCTCGCCCTCCAGCATCTTGTCGACCGGCACGCCGGTCCAGCGCGAAACGACGGCGGCGATCTGTTCGGCGTCCACGACCTCGGGGGTCAGGGGACCGGACTTGTCGGCCTCGTTCGCCTCGGCCTCGGCCAGCTGCTTTTCGATCTGCGGAATCTGGCCGTAGGCGATCTCTGACGCGCGGCCGAGGTCGCCGGCGCGCTGGGCGGCGGCCAGTTCGGCGCGCAGGCGGTCGAGGGTTTCGCGCAGCTGCGCCCCCTGCCCCACCTTTTCCTTTTCGGCCTTCCAGCGACCGGTCAGGTCGTCGGACTGACCTTCCAGATCGGCGATCTCGTCCTCGAGCTTTTCGAGGCGGTGCTGGGAGGCGTTGTCGGTCTCCTTCTTCAGCGCCTCGCGCTCGATCTTCAGCTGGACCAGACGACGGTCGATCTCGTCCAGTTCCTCGGGCTTGGAATCGACGGCCATGCGGACGCGGCTGCCGGCCTCGTCGATCAGGTCGATGGCCTTGTCGGGCAGGAAGCGGTCGGTGATGTAGCGGTTCGACAGGGTGGCCGCGGCGACGATGGCGCTGTCGGAGATGCGGACCCCGTGGTGGACCTCATACTTCTCCTTCAGTCCACGGAGGATCGACACCGTGTCCTCGACGGTCGGCTCGGAGACGAAGACCGGCTGGAAGCGACGGGCCAAGGCCGCGTCCTTTTCGACGTGCTTGCGGTACTCATCCAGCGTCGTGGCGCCGACGCAGTGCAGTTCGCCGCGCGCGAGGGCGGGCTTGAGCAGGTTGGAGGCGTCCATGGCGCCGTCGCCCTTTCCGGCGCCGACCAGGGTGTGCATCTCGTCGATGAACAGGACGATGCCGCCCTCGGCCGCGGCGACCTCGTTGAGCACGGCTTTCAGCCGCTCCTCGAACTCGCCGCGATATTTCGCGCCGGCGATCAGGGAGCCCATGTCGAGCGCCATGACGGTCTTGTCGCGCAGGCTCTCGGGCACGTCGCCGTTGACGATGCGCAGGGCCAGACCCTCGACGATGGCGGTCTTGCCGACGCCGGGTTCACCGATGAGGACCGGGTTGTTCTTGGTGCGACGGGCGAGGACCTGGATGGTGCGGCGGATTTCCTCGTCGCGGCCGATGACCGGGTCGATCTTGCCGTCGGCGGCGGCCAGCGTCAGGTCGCGGGCGTAGCGTTTGAGGGCGTCATAGCCGTCCTCGGCCCCGGCGCTGTCGGCGGTCTTGCCCTTGCGGACCTCAATGATGGCCGCGTCCAGCGCATCGGCTTTCACCCCGGCGGCGGACAGGACTGTCTTGGCCACCCCGCCTTCGCGGGCGAGAGCGGAGAGCAGGCGTTCCGTGGTGACGAAGGCGTCGCCGGCCTTCTTCGCGGAGGCCTCGGCGGCGGCGAAGACGCGGGCGGTGTCGCCGTCCAGATAGAGCTGGCCCGAGCCGCCGGAGACCTGGGCGCGCTTGGACAGGGCCGTCTCGACGTCGGCCTCGGCGCGGCTCGCGTCTCCCCCGGCGGCAGTGATCAGATTGCGGGCGAGGCCGTCACGCTCTTCCAGAAGCACCTTGAGCAGATGCTCGGGCGCGAACTGCTGGTGGCGGCGGGCGAGCGCCAGCGACTGGGCGGACTGGACGGCCTGTTTGGCGCGGTCGGAATAGAGTTCGAGATTCAACGTGGACATCCCCTGTCAGGCGGATTGAATGCTCATCAGCGCCCTTTCTGGAAGCGACGCCTTGAGATGTCGCAAACGTGGGTGTGGCGGGACAGACACACAAGACCTGCTCGCAGCAAAAAGGCCGCCCGGTGTATGGCCCGGGTCTTTGGCAAGGAGCCCCGCCGATGCCCCACTCGGCCTGGCCGGTCGATCCCGGCGTGATCCTGCCCTTCCTGCTGGCCGTCAGCCTGATCGAGCTGACGCCGGGACCGAACATGGGCTGGCTGGCGCTGGTGTCGCTGGAGCGGGGTCGGCGCGCGGGCTTCGCCGCCGTGGCGGGCGTCACGCTGGGACTGGCGGTGTGGATGCTGGCCGCCGCCTTCGGCCTGACGGAGGCGTTGATAGTCTGGCCGCCGCTGTTCCAGCTGATCCGCTGGGCCGGGGTGCTGTTCCTGCTGTGGCTGGCCTGGGAGGCGTGGCGGCCGGAACCGGCGGCGGTCAACAGCGGGCCCGTCGAGGCGGCGCGATGGCGAACCCTGTTCCTGCGCGGCCTGACCGGCAATCTGCTGAACCCCAAGGCGGCCGTCTTCTATGTCGGCCTGCTGCCGACCTTCATGCGGCCGGACCACGGCTCACCCCTGAAGCAGGCGCTGACGCTGGGCGGCCTGCATCTGGCCGTAGCGATCGTGGTGCACATGGCGATCGTGCTGGGGGCCGCCCGCGCCGCGCCCCTGCTCCACGCGCGGGTGCAGGGGGCGGGTCTGAGGGCCCTGATGGCCGGCGGACTGGTTCTGGTCGCCGCCTGGATGGCCTGGGAGACCCGGGCCTGACGATCAGGTCCCGGGCTGCTGACCCGACGAGAAGTCGAACTGCGGGTCCTGCTGACGCGAGGGACCGCCGAAATTCCAGGTCAGGCCGATGAAGGCCACGCGACCGCCGAACACCCGCTCGGTGCGGTCGGTGAAGGTGTCCGTCTCGTAGTTGGTGATGTCCTTCGACTCATCCAGCAGATCGCGGACGGTCAGTTGCAGGGCCAGGGTCTCGGTCAGTTTGCGGCGGTAGCCGAGGTTGATCAGCTGGGTCGCGTCCCGCGTGCCCTGGGCCAGCAACTGCTCGCCGGTCCAGATGCCGGACACCTGCACGAAGTCGGCCTGGGTCGGCTGCCAGTTCAGGCTGAGACGGCCCGAGACCACCTCGCCCTCGCTGCTGACGCCGCCAACCAGGTTGGAGGCGTCGATCTCCTGACGGAAGACATTGACGCTGGCGTTGTAGCGCAGGGTCGGGTGCAGGCGACCGTTGGCGACCAGCTCCACGCCGGTGGCGGTGCGGGCGCCGAGGTTCTCGGTGCGGGTCAGCAGGACCCCGTTGCCGATGTCGCTGACCACCGGGGTGAAGGCGTTCTGCGTATCGCGATAATAGAGGGTCGCGCCGTAGAAGGACTGGTTCACCCGGCGCTGCCAGCTGAACTCGAACGAGTCGGTTTCCTGCGGCTCCAGATCCGGATTGCCCGAGCGGTAGTTGAGCGGGTCCTGATAGGTGGTGAACGGGTTCAGATCGTTCGGCGCGGGGCGCTGGACACGGCGGCTGTAGCTGCCGCGCAGGGTCTGGTCCGCGGTCAGCTGATACGAGACGTGCAGGGTCGGATAGGCGCGGAAGTAGTCGTTCGAGGCGGTGATGCCGGTCGTGACCTGATCCAGCTCCAGATCAGCCTGTTCCAGACGCAGGCCGAACTGGGCGCTGAGCTTGTCGCCGAAGGGCTGCTCCCAGGTGCCGTAGAGGGCGTGGACGGTCTGATCGACCTTGAAGAGGTTGGACACCAGCGGATCGGGCGTCAGGGCGCCGGGCGAGGCGCCGCGCGCGACGAGGTTGTCCAGTTCAAGCTGGGTGTACTCCAGCTCATAGCCCAGACGCAGGCGGGCTCCGCTGGTGAAGGGGCGGACGTAGGCGCTGGCGAAGTTAAAGGTGTCGTTGTTGTTCTGGTTGTCGACGCGCTCGTACTGGTTCGGCGCGGCGGGGATGAGGCCGTCGACGAGGGTGTCGTGGGCGTAGCTGCCGCGACCGCGGTTGTAGCGGACCTCGTTGGACCACTCGTGGCCCTGTTCGGGGAAGCGGCGCACCACGCGGCCCGTCGCGCCCGAGAACTGGCCCTCGAAGCCGCCGTCGGACAGGCGGCGATAGGCCGAACCGATGCCGCCGCCCGCGGCGTCAGCCTCGAACTGATCCAGCATCAGGCCCTCGCTGGTGACGTCCACATGGTAGAGGTCGCCGTAGACCTGCAGCTGGTCGGTCGGGCGATAGTCCGCCGAGAAGCGAACAAAGACGTTATCGACCTCGCCGTCGCCATCCTGGGTGTTGCGGGATTCGAGGAACTGGTTCGAGCCGGAATCGTAGCGGGTTCGGACCCGGTCGGTCGACTGGACGAAGGTGTCGTGGCGGATGGCCGCGTCGGCGGTCACCGTCAGCTTGTCGCGGTTGAAGACGCTGCTGACGCCCAGATTGTAGCGCTCGTCATTGCCGACGTTGACACGAACCGAGCCGGTTGTGGTCGGCTGGGCGCGCGGACGGTTGGGCTTGGTGATCAGATTGATCACGCCGCCGCCGCCGTCCGGGCGATAGGCGGCGGAGGGATTGGTCATGACCTCGATGCGGGCGTACTGATCCGCCGGAATCTGCAGGATGACCTGCCCCCGGTTCTCGCCCGAGAACAGGCCCGAGGGGCGGCCATCGACCAGAATGGTGACGCCCGCATCGCCGCGCAGGCTGACATTGCCGTCCGGGTCGACCTCGACCGAGGGGATGTTGCGCAGGGCGTCGGCCAGCGTGCCGGTCGCGGTCTGCAGGTCTTCGCCGACGTTGTAGCTGATCGAGTCGACCGAGGTGCGGATGTCATTGGCCCGCCCCTGAACGACGGTCTCGCCCAGTTCTGTCGGGGACTGTTCGGCGCCCTCGGCCGGCGCTTCCTGTGTCGCGGTGGACGGCGTGGCCGGGGCCTGAGCAGGCGTCTGGGCCGGCGTCTGGGTCGGGCCCGGCGCGGGCTGGGTCTGGGCGACAGCGGCGCCGGCCGGCAAGGCGAGCGCGAGCAGCGAGATGAGGGTGGTTCTGGTCATGGCCCCGAGGATCCTGAGTTCGGGAGTCCTGATCGCCCCCGTTTGAGCCCGGAACCTATCAGCGGCGCTGTACGGGCCTCAGTTACATCTTTTTCATTTCATTACAGTTTTTTCAGAGATCGCCACTTTTCGGACCTGATCGCCGCCCCCGCCGCGAGCAAGGGTCGCCGATCAGCGATCACCTTGCCTCCAGGACCGTCACGCTGTTTGATGCGGGAGGGGAGACAGGATGACGGGGCAAACATGGCGGGGAACGGGACGGGCGCCGGGCTGAAGACGAAGATCGCCGCGCGGCTGGAGGGGACGGTCGATCCCCGGCACTGGGATCTGGACATCGTCACGGACGGCCCGATTATCCTGCCGGTCAAATCTACCTACAGCCATACCTGGGCCCGGCGACGGGAGCGCGCCGACAGCGCCCTGGGCGCCGGAACGATCGACAGCCAGATCGACAAGGCGTTGAAGAAAAAGTCTCCCGCCGAAACCCTTGAGGCCGAGGTGAAGCGCGAGCCGGGCAAGTGGCTGGGTCGATTGAACGCCCGCGCCCTTCCCGGCTGGCATTTCGCCGAGACCTGCACGGAAACCTGCGACACCTGCTCGGGCGCCGGAAAGGTGCGCTGCGGAAACTGCTCGGGTTCCGGGTCGGTGAACTGTGGCGCCTGTGGCGGCGCGGCCAGGGTGCGCGAGCAGTGCGCCGGGTGCTGGGGACGCGGCAACCACCAGCGCAGCCGTCAGGCGACCCGCTGGAACGGCCAGTACAATGAGAACTACACCGAATATTACACCGAGACCTGCTGGCAGTGCACCGGCGGGGGCTACAACTATGTGAACTGCCGGGATTGCAATAACGGCAAGGTCCGCTGCGGGCGGTGCGGAGGCTCCGGAAAGGTCACGTGCGGAGACTGCGGCGGGCCGGGCAAGCGGCTGTATCGCTACGACCGCGAGATCGTGGTCAGCAATGCCTTGGTCATCACCGGAGCGCGCGCCAACCACGACGGGCTGAGACTGGCCGCATTGGGTCGCTGGGAAGCGGTTCTCGGATCAACCGGGGTGCGCGTTGAAGACCTGACATGCGGCGATGTCACCGGCGAAGGCATGATCGCCACCGCCAACATCTCCATACCGACCGCCACCGGCCGGTTGAGGATTCACAGCGAGAGCGGCGACGTCTGGGCGCTGGGCGCGGGCGCCGAGATACACGACGGCGAGCCGGTGCTGGCGAAGGGGCTAAAACTACCGGAGCCGAAGCCGGAGTCCCCCTGGACTTCCGTGGCGCAGCATCTCGCGGGGACCCGCCTGCTGCGGGAGGCCCTGGCCCGGTTCAACACCGCGACCGGCAAGTCCGAGGCCAGGCGCGACCTGACCGCCGGGACAGTGCTGGCCGATCAGGGCTGGCTGCTGGGCAATGACGGCGCCATGGCGATGGCGATGGCAGCCGCGTTCGGTGTCGGAAAGCTGCGCGGTCAGGCCCAGAAAAAGGTCTGGTGGGGCGCTTGGGCGCTGGCGCTCGCCGCCACGGCGGTCCTCACCTGGATCGCGATACGAACGATCATCGCAGAGCCCCATCCGGGGCCGGAGCTGGTCACCCTGCTGCTCTGCGGGGGCGGGCTGGGTCTGGCGCTCGGCGTGGGCGCCGCCCTGCTTGCGCGGCGCAACACAAAGGCGCTGGCTGAGGAGTTGGGGGTCGAGGCGGGCAATGTGAACATGAAGCCGGGCAAGCTGGTTCTGAGCGTCGGCGGCATGGCCGTCGCAATCCCGGTCGCTGTCGTCGCGGCCCTGTTCGCCGCCTACTTCGTCGGCTGGCCGGCGGACTACCGGCAAGCGATCGCCGGGCCGGTCGAGCCGGAGGCGCGGATTGTCACCACGACGACGGTGCGATTGAGGCGGGGCGCCAGCGAACGCGCGGACATCGTCGCCACCCTGCCGGCGGGAACCGTGATGCTGGAGGCCGCGCCCTTCGACGACACATGGGCGCGGGTGAACACGGAGTACGGCAGCGGCTTCGTGGCGATACGCTATCTGGAAAAGCAGACCGTTCCCTGACGGCTGGCCTCGGCGAGCCACAGCGACTAGCGTCACGCTCAGTTCAGTCCGGAGCCTGCCATGTCCATCCGCCTTACGCGCCGCGCGGCGCTGGTTTCGTCCGCAGCGGGGGCCGCGGCCCTGCCCGCGACCGGATGGGCGCAAACGGCGGCCAATGATGCGGCTTCGCTGGCCGGGCAGGTGGAAGAGTTCGTCAAACGCGCCATGGCGGCCTTCCCGGAACAGCCGGCCGTCTCGGTGGCCGTGATCAAGGACGGGCAGCCCATCCTGACCCGCGGATATGGCCTGCGCTCGGTCGGCGGCCCGCCGGTGGACGATCACACCCTGTTCGCCATCGCCTCGAACACCAAGGCCGTGACCTGCGCGGCGCTGGCGATCCTGATCGACGAGGGCAAGGTGAAATGGGACGAGCCGGTGCGGACCTATCTGCCCGGCTTCACCCTGTCGAAGCCCGAGTTGAACGCCATGGTGACGGTGCGCGATCTGGTCAGCCACCGGATCGGCTTCGGGCTGGGCGCGGGCGACCTGCTGTTCTGGCCGAACGGAAACCGGACCCGGGCCGAGATCATGGCGGCCATCCCGAACGTGCCGATCGAGGACAGCTTCCGCACCTCCTACCACTACTGCAACCTGATGTTCGTGGCGGCGGGCGAGGTCGTGGCGGCGGTCAGCGGCATGCCGTGGGAGGACTTTGTCCAGACCCGCATCCTGAACCCGCTGGGCATGACCGAGACCAAGCCGCTGATGACGTCGGCGGAGCCGGCGAAGTCGGCCCTGCCCAACGGACGGCTGGGGCCGCCACTGCGCTATCAAGGCCCCATGCAGACGATGGCGCAGTCCATTCAGGCGGTGTGGGACTGGTCGGCGGCGGGCGCCGCGGGCGGGTTCGCCACCAACCCGGTCGACTGGGCCAAATGGATCGCGGTGCAACTGAACAAGGGCGCCCTGCCGGACGGCGCGCGCCTGTGGTCCGAAGCGCGCGCCAACGAGATGTGGCGGCCCAACATCATCGTCTCCAGCTCGGGCGGGCCGACGCCGGATGCACCGGGCCGGGCCATCGCGGCGACCTATGCGACCGGCTGGCAGGTGATGGACTATCGCGGCGAGCGGATGATCACCCACGGCGGCGGCGCCCCCGGCTACCTGTCGGGCACCGTCCTGCTGCCCGGGCGCAACGCGGGCTTCAGCTATTTCACCAACGCCGAGGAAAGCCAGCTGACCCGCGCCCTGCGCAGCGGGATCTCCGACATCCTGATGGGCAAGACCGGCTTCGACTGGATCGCCGACGCGGTGCGCCTGACGCAGGAAGGCAATGCCAAGTCCATCGCGGCGGCCGCGGAGATCGACGCCAAACAGGCGGCGGGCGCGGCGCCGTCCCTGCCGCTGGAAGCCTATGCGGGGAGCTGGGTCGATCCCTGGTACGGCGAAATCCGCATCGAGCCGCGCACCACGGGCCGGGGCCGCAACCGCCGGACGACCCTGCATCTGGATTTCACCCGCACCAACGCCCTGAAGGGACCGCTGGAGCCCTATGACGGCGACACCTTCCGCACCCGTTTCCCGGACACGCGGGAAGAAGATACGTTCGTCGTCTTCAAGGTGGAGAACGGCGTGGCGGTATCGGCAACCCTGAAGGCCGTCAGCCCGGATGCGGACTTCAGCTACGACTATCAGGACCTGAGGCTGACCAAGGCATGACCCCGATGCTCTCCCTGCTGTTCGCCCTGATGACCTCGCCCGCGCAGGCGCAGGAGCCGCCTCCGCCCGCCTGCATCGGCGCGACCTTCGTCAGCTGGCAAGCCTGCGCCGAGGCCGCGCGGGAGGGTACGCCGGCCTATTCACTGGCCATGATCAATCTGGGTACCGAGGCCTATCTGAACGGCGATCTGGCCGCGGCGCTGGTCCATTACGACAAGGCCCGGCTGGACGGTCAGGAGATGACCTCGGACGTCCTGTTCCACACGTTCCGGGCCGATACCCTGCGCTACGCCGGGCGGATGGATGAGGCGCGGGCCGATGCGCGCATCGCCTGGGGCTTTCTTGACGGACGACCGCCGGCCGATCTGCCCGCCGACCTCGCGCGGCCGGTGGACAATGAACTGCGCGCACCGATCCTGAGCATTCTCCTGCCGATCATGAAGGAGGACGACGCCGGAGCCTTCCGCCGGGCCCGCGACCAATATCTGGCCCTTCCGGCGACCGACTGGACGACGTTGAGCCAGCGATCCGGCGTCCTCACCAGCCTGGGCGAGCATGAGAGTGCAGTCACCGCCAGCAAGGCAGCGCTGGACCTGCGTCCGCAGGACCCGCTGTCGCAGAACAACCACTGCTACGCCCTGGCCGAGGCCGGCCGCGCGGCGGAGGCCCTGCCCTATTGCGAAAGCGCGGTCGCGGGCCTGCCTGAACTGGGGCCGGTCCGGCACAGCCTTGCGACGGTTCTGGCGAAGCTGGGCCGGTGCGCCGACGCCGAGGCCCAACTGGTCATCGCCAGACGGCTGGAGCCGGGCAGCAGCCTGTATCGGGAACAGCTGACCTGCACGCCGAAGGGCTGAAGACGCGCGTCACTTCACCAGCTCAAGGATCTCCAGTTTCGCCTCCTGACGTGGCCAGGGGACGACCAGACGCCAGCGGGACGAACCGATACGCTCGAAAACGCCGACCTGATCGCGCACGGGCTGCTGACCATAGTTCGGGAAGCCGGTTTCGTCGTCACCCCAAGCCTGGGCGCCGACGAAGATCAGGCGATTGTCCGTGTCCGGATAGAGCAGGCCGCGCGTGCGCTGGGAGCCGGTCGTCTTGGTCAGCACCAGATCGCCGCCGGGGGTCAGTTCGACCGAACAGCGGAAGAAGGGATAGGCGACATAGGCCAGGGTGTTCCCGGCTTTTGAACCCAGCTTGATCGTGCGGCAGCGATAGGTCCCCGGCGGCGGCTGGAGACGGCCGGACTGGCCCGCCATGGGATCGACCAGCGGTCCCAGAGCCTCGACCTCGGAAGCGAACCCCTTGTCCTCGGCCTCTGCGCGGCCCAGTCGCCAGGCCTGATCCAGACGGCCCAGATTGCCGGAATCCTCCGTCGAAACGATCTGGCGCCAATCGGAGATTCCGCCCTGTTCACCTTCCGTCGGAGGCGCGGTCGGAGCCGGGGCCGGTTCAGGCGCGGGGGTCGGATCGGTCGCGGGCGCCGGGGCCTCGGGCGGGGACACCGCATTGTCCCCGCAGGCGGCGAGCAGGGCGGCGACGGAAGCGACGGCGATCAGGGTCCGCATGGGGCAGGCTCCATAAGGCTGAGCTTGCACAACGGACGGGCGCGCCGGGGGTTGCCCTCAGGCGACGGGGACGAGCTCGATCAGGTCAAGATTGGATTCGTTCTGCGGCCATGGGATCACCAGCCGCCAGCGACGCTCGCCGATCCGCTCCAGCGACGCGACCAGATCGCGGTCCGGGCGCTGGCCATAGGAATTGGCGGCCGGTTCGGACGCCAGAGCCATCGAGCCGAGCATGACCATGTGCCGGTCGTCCTCCGGGAAAAGCAGGCCGGAAGGACGTTGTGACCCGGTCTCCTTGACGAATTTCAGTCCGTTGGGGGTCTGTTCGATCCGGCAGGCGAACCAGCCGTAGATGACATAGCCCAGACCGTCCTCGCCGCCCTGCGAGCCCAGCTTCACGGTACGGCAGCGATAGGCGCCGGCGGGCGGGACGACGGAGGGACGGCGCGCATCCGGGGCGATCAGCTCGCCCAGACTGTTCAGATCGCCCGAGCCGCGCTGGCGGCGGGCCTGTTGCAGGGCCAGGGACCAGGCGGCGTCGCGCCGGGTGTACCGGTCACGGTCCGACGCGGTGATGATGCTGCGCCAGTCCCGCAGGGTCGCGCCCGGTCCACCTGACGGCGGCGGGGGCGGCGGGGCCGGCGTGGAGGCGCAGGCCGAAAGGGTCAGGGCGGCGCCGACCAACAGGGTCGACAGCCGGAACAGGCGAGGCATGGGCGCTCCCGAACGCAGGCTGAGGGCTTGGCTCAACTCTTTTGGACCGGTTCAGGCAGCCGCCGTCAACCGCCCTCGCGTCACGAGGCGTCACAAGGCGATGGCGGTTCAGCGGTTTCCCCCTTGAGGGGAGGCCAGCGTCAGCCTTCCTCGGCGGGCGCCTCGACCTTGGGCTTGCGCGGCGCGCGGGTTCGCTTGGGCGCCGGAGCCTCCTCGCCTTCCGCCTCGGCGGCCGGAGCGGGCGCGGGGGCGGTCGAACGGGTCAGGAAGCCCGGCAGGCCGCCCGTGTCTTCCGACGACTCTTCGCGGCGCGGACGACGCGGCGTGCGTTCGGCGCGTTCCGACGCAGCCTCGGCGGCGACCGGTTCGGCCTCGACAGCGGCGGGCGCATCACTCTCGGCGGCGGCTTCACCACCTTCACCTTCGAAGCGACGGTTGCGCTCGTCACGACGACGTTCCCAACGCTCGCGTCGGCTTTCGCGGCGACCGCCTTCGCGGGGCTGACCGTCTTCGCCCTCGGCGCGGGGTTCGCGCGGCTCGCGCACTTCACGGGGTTCGCGGTCGTCGCGGTCACGCCATTCGCGGCGGCCTTCGCCGTTGTTGTTCTGACGATCCTGCTGGCGCTCGTCCTGCTCGCGCTGGCGGGCTTCCTGCTGGGCGGCGCGATCAGCCTCGGCCTGCTGGGCGGCGAGGATGGCGGCGGCCTGGGCGCCGGATTCGTCTTCGAAATCGATGTCGAAACCCTGACCGGCCAGTTCGCGCTGGGCGATCTCTGAGACCGAACGCTGGGGCTGCAGGGCGCGCAGGACGCGGAAATAGTGTTCGGCGTGCTGGGTGTAGTTCTCAGCCAGAACGCGGTCGCCGCCGGCCGACGCATCGCGGGCCAGCTGCATATAGCGCTCATAGACGGTCTGGGCGTTGCCACGGACCTTGATGTTCTCGGGACCTTGCGAGTCCCACGAACGGTTCGGGTTGGTGGCGTTGGCGTTGTTGCCGCCGCCGGGCTTTCTGTTGCGTCCGCGTTGACGCTTCATGCCCTTGAAATCTCTCATCGGACGCTACCGTGCCTTGATGGGGAGGACGGACCGGGCCTCCTGGGCTCGGTATCCATCCGGGGGTGTTCCGTCTCGGGCGGGGCCTATTCCCCGCTGGCGATGTGTTCGGAAAGCCGTGTCGCCCCGGACCATCGGACTCGATGGTCCGCTCGACGTTGGGCGGAAATCTGAGTTCAGATGCAAGAGCGTCTGAACCGATTTCCCGCCGGTCCGCCGGGCGACCGGCCCGACCGTCACTGCCCGAAGCGCGCGCGAAACAGGAACCGAAGCGGTTCGAGGCGTTTGCTTGGGTGGGAGACGAGAGAGACTTAGCGCGGGTTTGTGGCGTTTCCAAGGGGGTTTATGAGCCCCCGCATCAGCCCGCCTCGGGATACATCGGCGGAATGGGGTTGGTGCGGGGGTCCGGGCCGTTGGTGACGACGCGATCGCGGTTGGACAGGTCCTTGACCACGATGACGTTCTCGAAGCCCGCCTGTTCGAACAGGGCCTTGACCTGCGCCCCCTGATCCCAGCCGATCTCGACCGCGAAGGTCCCGCCCGGCTTGAGGATGCGCATGATCTCCGGCGCCAGTTCGCGATAGGCGACCAGACCGTCCGGACCGCCGTCCAGCGCCAGATGCGGATCATGCTCACGCACTTCGGGGTCCAACCCGGCGATGTCGTCGGACGGGATGTAGGGCGGATTGGACACGACCAGATCAAAGCTGTGGTCGGCGAAGCCCGCGGCCCATTCGGTGCGGATGAAGTCGCAGCGGCTGTCCAGATCGAGATTGGCGGCGTTCTCACGCGCCACGGCCAGAGCTTCGGTCGAGATGTCGGTGCCGACCCCCTTGGCCGCAGGCCGCTCGGCGAGCGTCGCCAGCAGGATGGCGCCCGAGCCCGTGCCCAGATCGATCATGGTGAAGCTGTCCTGCGGCTGGAAGGCCAGCATGACGACGTCGAGGATCGCCTCGGTGTCCGGGCGGGGGCTGAGCACGTCGGGGGTGACGTTCAGAATGATCTTCCAGAAGCCCTTCTTGCCCAGAATGCGCGACACCGGCTCACGCTTCAGGCGGCGGGCGACATAGCCGTCCATCGTCGCCTTCTGTTCGGCGGTGACCGGCCGGTAGGGGTCGGTCAGGATGTCGGTGCGCGAGCAGTCGGCGGCGACTTCCAGCAGCAAGCGGGCGTCGATCGACGGGCTGTCGATCTTCCCGGCCTTGAGCTCGGCCTGCGCGGCTTTCCAGGTCTTCAGCAGGGTATGGGCGGGGGCGGTGTCGGTCATGCGCAGGGCCTTGAACCGGACGCGGTCGGATTTCAAGCGTAGAGGATGCGGAACGACAGGTCAGCTTGGCCGTTGAGGCGCGGATGCAGAACCAGTCGGGACAGATGGGCTCGAGACGAAAGAGCGGGCCAGGTCTCTGGAGCGTGGCCGGAGCCATCGTGGGCGGTCTTGCGGCCGGGGCGGGCGCCGCGCACCTGCTCTATACGCGCGGACACAAGTACGGGATCGAACTGCGCCCGGCGCGACCGGAGATCCTGCCGCCAGCCCCGCCAAAGCCGGAGGATTTCGACGCGAAGGAGCCCGGGCGCGGGCGCATGGCCCAACGGCCGGAACATATTCCGCGCAAGGGTTGGGTCGACATCTTCTGGCGGGTCGGCGCGGCCTATTTCGGCGACCGGGTCGGCTTCGTGGCCGGCGGCGTGACCTTCTTCGTGGTCCTGTCGCTGTTCCCGACGCTGGCGGCCTTCGTGACCGTCTATGGCCTGTTCGCCGATCCGAACGGCGCCTGGGACCGGCTGCAGTTCCTGTATTCCGTCCTGCCCGGGGGCGTGGCCGAGTTTCTGGGTCAGGAGATGCAGCGCCTCGCCGAGAACACCAACACCGCGCTGACCTTCACCCTGGTCTGGACCCTGCTGCTGTCGCTGTGGACGGCGAACGGGGCGATCAAGGTGCTCTTCTACGGCCTGAACATCGCCTATCACGAGGTCGAGCGGCGCAATATCGTCCGCTACAACCTTATGTGCATGGCCTTCACCGTGTCGGGTCTGTTGGCGGTGCTGATGTCGGCGGGCATGGTGGTGGGCGCCCCCCTGGTGCTCGACTTCCTTGGACTGAGAGAGGAGTGGGGCTATCTGGCGCCGTTCCGGTGGCCAGTGCTGCTGCTGATCTACATGGCCGCCCTGACCGTCATCTATCGCTTCGGCCCTTGCCGACAGAAGGCGCGGTGGCGGTGGCTGACACCCGGAGCAATCTTCGCGGCCCTTCTAAGCCTCGGCCTGTCGCTGGGCTTCAGCTGGTACATCGGCGCCTTCGTCCGCACGGCCTCCTATGGCCCGCTGGCGGCGATGATGGGCTTCCTGTTGTGGACATGGCTGACGGTGCAGATCGTCATCATGGGCGCCGAACTGAACGCCGAGATCGAGCACCAGACCGCCATGGACACCACGACGGGCGACCCACGTGACATCGGCGACCGGGGCGCGGTGGTGGCCGACACCGTCGGCCCCAAACGCGGAAGCCCGGCGGCGCTGGCCTTCACCCTGAAGCACGCCGAGGCGCTTTCGGATCGGCTTGTCCGGCGACGTATCAGACGGGACAGCTAGCCCACGGTCCCCCGATATGCTCTGGCTCCGCGCAAAGCGGCGAGGAGACCGATGAGACTGTTCCAACCTCTTCTGGCGGGCGCGACTCTCCGTGACCGGGCCATCGCCTGTCTCGGCGCCCTGCTGGGCATCGGAGCGACCGGGCTGCTGTCCCGCGTCGTACTGGGCGGCGACACGGCGCTGTCGCTGTTGATGGTCGCGTCCATGGGCGCGTCAGCGGTGCTGGTGTTCGCCGTTCCCGCCAGTCCTCTGGCCCAGCCCTGGCCGCTGATCGGCGGCAATGTCATCTCGGCCGTGGTCGGGGTGATCGCGGCGCGACTGATCCCGGACCCGATGATCGCAGGCGCGGTCGCGGTGGCGACGGCCATCGGCCTGATGTCGCTGCTGCGCTGCCTGCACCCGCCGGGTGGCTCGACGGCCCTGATCGGGGTGCTCGGCGGATCCAGCATTCATGGCGCGGGCCTGATGCTGGCGCTGGCGCCGGTGGGGCTGAACGCGATGATCCTGGGGCTGTCCGCCTGGGTGTTCCACCGCTTCTCCGGCCACGCCTGGCCCCACAGGGCGGTCGCCACACCGGGCCCCGCGCCGGTGACGGACGAGGATATTGAAGCCGCGCTGGAGACCGTCGGGGAACCGCTGGACGTCAGCCGCTCTGATCTGAAGGCCGTGGTGAAGCTGGCGCTGGATAACGCCGCCTCGCGGAAGCCTTAGCCGCCGAACTCGGCTTCCAGATCGGCCAGACGGGCGGCCTGATCCTCGGCGATCAGGGCGTTCAGCATGGGGTCGATGTCGCCCTCCAGAATCTGGGGCAGGCTGTGCAGGGTCAGGCCGATGCGGTGGTCGGTCACCCGGCCCTGCGGGAAGTTGTAGGTGCGGATGCGCTCGGACCGGTCGCCGGAACCGACCTGTGACTTGCGGGCGTCCGAGCGGGCCTGATCCTTGGCCTGCCGCTGCATGTCGTACAGGCGGACGCGCAGGTTCTTCATCGCCTTGTCGCGGTTCACGTGCTGCGACTTTTCGGACGAGGTCACCATGATCCCGGACGGGAAGTGGGTGATGCGGACTGCGGAATCGGTCTTGTTGACGTGCTGACCGCCCGAGCCCGAGGCGCGGAAGGTGTCGATGCGGATGTCCTTGTCAAGGATCTCGATCTCGACGTCCTCAACCTCGGGCAGGACCGCGACGGTGGCGGCGGAGGTGTGGATGCGGCCCTGCGTCTCCGTGGCCGGGACCCGTTGGACGCGGTGGACGCCGCTCTCGAACTTCAGGCGACCGAAGACCCCCTCGCCGGTGACGGTGGCGATGATTTCCTTGTAGCCGCCGGCCTCGCCCTCGGTGGCGCTGTCGACCTCGACCCGCCAGCCGCGCGTGGAGGCGTAGCGCGAATACATGCGGAACAGGTCGCCCGCGAACAGCGCCGCCTCGTCGCCGCCGGTGCCCGCGCGGACTTCCAGAACAGCCGAGGCATTCTCGTCGGCGTCCCGCGGCGCCAGCAGCAGGGCGACCTCACGTTCCAGCTCCGGGAGGCGATCCTTGAGCGCCTGTAGCTCCTCGGCGGCCATCTCGGCCATCTCCGGATCGGCGGCCATGACTTCCAGATCAGCCATTTCGGCGCGGGCCCTGGCCAGTCCCTGAACCGCGTCGGCGACCGGCTTCAGCTCGGCGTGCTCCTTCGACAGGCGCACGATCTCGGCGCCGTCGCTGGCCGCGCCCATGCGCGCCTCCACCTCGTGGAAACGGTCGAGCACCTGATCGAGCCGGGCCTGGGGCAGTCGCAAGAGGGATCATCCATGCGGGAAAGGGGTCGGAGCCTTTAGCGCGCCGCGCCCCGCCCTGTCGATGCACGGTCACGACAGGATCAGCCATCCGTGAACGGCGCAACCTTTGCCGTCGGGGTTCATTGGGCGAAGATCGGCGCCTGTTGGTGCGACAGACGGGGCATGCATGGAAACCTTCCTCCTGTTTCTGGCCGTGGGTTTTCTGGCCCAGGCGGTCGATGGCTCGCTGGGCATGGCCTATGGCGTGATCTCGTCCTCGGTGCTGCTGGCCTTCGGCGTGCCGCCCGCGACGGCCTCGGCCAGCGTGCACGGGGCGGAGGTCTTCACCACGGCGGCGTCGGCCGGAAGTCACGCCTGGCACAGGAACATCGACTGGAAGATGCTGGCCCCGCTGGCCATCGCCGGGGTGATCGGCGGCTGTCTGGGGGCCTATGTGCTGGCCGGTCTGGACAGCGACATCATCAAGCCGTTCGTCATCGCCTATCTGGCGCTGATGGGCGTGTGGATCCTCTGGCGGGCCGCCCATGACGTGAAGCCCAAGCCCATCCGTCCGCGCTGGATCGTCGCGCCGCTGGGGGCCCTCGGCGGCTTTCTGGACGCCATCGGCGGAGGGGGCTGGGGACCGACCGTGTCATCCACACTCGTCGGGGCCGGACAGGAACCGCGCCGCGCCATCGGCACGGTCAACACCGCCGAGTTCTTCGTCACCGTGGCGGTCAGCGCGACCTTCGTCTGGTCGCTGGTGAGCGGCCACTGGGAAGAGGCCGACGCCTTGCAGAACCATGCGGCGGCGGTCGGCGGACTGGTCGTCGGCGGCCTTCTGGCCGCGCCGTTCGCCGGGCTGATCGCCAAGCGCGTGCCGCAGCGCCCGATGACCTATGCGGTCGGCGGGCTGCTGATCGTGCTGGCCGCCTTCCAGGGTGTTCAGCTGTCGGGCGTGCTCTAGACAAGAGAAAGGGCGACCGGCCCCCTGTCCAATCGCCCTATCTTCATCCGATTGACGGACCGCGTTTACGCGCCCGGCGCGGCGTCTTCAGCGGCGGCCGCGGCGGTGGAGGCGGCTGCTGCGGCGGCGGCGGCTTCCTCGGCCTGTCGGGCGGCTTCCTGCGCCAGACGCTCGGCGTCCTGTGCCGGAGTCAGCAGTTCGACCACCAGCGGGTTCGGCGTCAGATCCCGCATCGCGCCCGAAGTCGCGTCGACGGCCGCGCCGATGCCGCCGCCGAGAATGCCGTTGCCGACCGCCATGGTGACGATGCCGTTACGGCTCACACGACCGACGACGGCGTGCTCCTGGGTGACGTAGCCGTCCATCGTGACGGTGGCGGTGAAGTTCGACTTGCGCGGCATGCGGAAGGTGCAGGGCGTGGCGTCGCACTGGAAGCCGTTCGAGGTCGTCACCCGGGCGCCGGACGGCGTGCTCTCGACCTTGAAGTCCTCGTCGACGCCGCGAAGGATGGAGGCGCAGGCCGGCAGACAAAGCGTGATCGCGGCGAGCGCGACCATCTGCGCGGCACGGCGCGCGGTACGAACAGAAATCACTGAAATCCCCGAAATTCAAAGAAGATCGCCCCCCGGCGATCTCCATCACTCCCTCGCACCGGGACCGAGCCGCCGTCAATCACCGGTGCGCGAAATTGCGCCGATCCGGATCGAAAGACAGCGGGAGGCGCCTCAGGCCGGTTGGGTGGCCGCGAAGCTGGGCCGGGCCTCAAGCGCCGCCTGAAGCGCGACCAGACGCGGACGCCCCGTCGCCCAGTCGAAGTCCGGGTGGCGGAAGCTGATCCAGGTCAGGGCGATCCCGGCGGTCAGGCTGCCGATGTGGAAGTCGTCCGCCGACAGATCGGCAGCTTCCAGCGCATCCAGCGCGCGGTGCATGTTGGCGGCCCAGCGTTCCATCCATGACGGCGAGCGCTCGTGCTCGGGGCGGCGCTTCTCGAGCACCAGCTTGACCCCCATTTCCAGCAGACCGTCGGCGGTCGCCTCGATCCGGCGCACACGCAGCCGTTCCGGACCGCTTTCGGGCGTCAGGCGCGGGCCCGAGCCGACCATGTCCAGATACTCGCAGATGATCGGGCTGTCGTTGAGCGGCAGACCGTCCTCGGCGATCAGGGACGGCACCTGGATGAGCGGGTTGTAGGCCAGAAGTTCCGGAGCGTTCGCATAGGGGTCAACCACGACCTCCTCGAGCGAAACGCCCTTCTCACGGGCCACGACGCGGCATTTGCGGGCGAAGGGTGACGGGGTGGTGATGTAGAGCTTCATCATCTCAGCGGCGCTCAATGGTGACGCCCTCGGGGGCGGTCAGGGCGTCAAGGCGGGCGCCGGCGGCGGCGTCGCCCAGCGCATGGGCGCGGATGAAGTCCGTGGTGGTCCGGGCGATCAGGTCCATATCGGCGGCGTCGGCGTTGGCGATCAGGCTGTGGTCGCCGCCCGCGAAGGTCACGAGCATCTTGTCGCCCGCCGGGCTGGTGTCGAAGGGCGCGCGGTGGTCGCGCGGATCGGTGACGAAGCCGCGCACCAGATCGTTGTCGCCGGTGATCATCAGAACCGGAGTGGTGACGCCGGCGAAGGTTGAGGGGGTGACCACCTGCGGGATCAGGCCCGGGGAGGACAGGGCCACGACGACCTTGATGTCCGGGTCCGCCTGCGGCCCCGCCATGGTCAGGGCCCCGGCTTCCATCAGGGCGTTCAGCGAGCCGAACGAGTGACCCGCCGCGATTAACGGCTTGCCCGGATGGCCGGCCTTCACATAGCCGCGCACCACCGCCAGATCGACAATCCGCGTCATGAAGATGGTCTGGGGCGTCGCCCCGGCGTTCCGCGGGTGGCGCGCCGAATCCGTATGAAGCGGGGCGACGACGGTGAAGCCGTGCGCGACCCAGTACTCGATGATGCGATGGTAGGCCGCCGGGGCGCCGCCCCAGCCGTGGCCGAAGACGATCACCGCCTGCTCGTTCTCGGCCTGCCAGACGCTGACGTCGATGGTGCGGCCGTCAGGAGCGGAAAGCTCGACGTGGGTGGCGGCCGTCGCCGCGGCGGAGCTGACGGGCGCGGACGCTTGCCGGGCGAAGGCCGGCGCGACAGGGGCGAGTCCCAGCGAGAGAGCCAGAACAAGCGCGGACGCGGCGCGACGGATCATATTGAATACCCCACCGAATGATCTGGTCTGACTAGACCAGCGGCGGGTGTCAGAACAGGGCTATTCCGCCGCTGCCAGGGCCGTTTCGTCGGCGGCCTTGCGGGCGGCGTCCAGTTCGGCGGCCTTGGCTTCGACCTGGGCGACAATCTCGTCGATCATTCCGTCGTTGGCCTGCTTGTGGGCGATCTTGCCGTTCAGATAGACCATGCCCGACCCCTTGCCGCCGCCGGTGAAGCCGACGTCGGTGTAGAGGGCCTCGCCCGGGCCGTTCACGACGCAGCCGATGATCGACAGCGACATGGGCGTGGTGACGTGGGCCAGCTTCTCTTCCAGCACCGCGACCGTCTCGATGACGTTGAAGCCCTGACGGGCGCAGGACGGGCAAGCGATGATGTTCACGCCGCGGTGACGCAGACCCAGCGACTTGAGAATGTCGAAACCGACCTTGATCTCCTCGACCGGATCGGCGGCCAGCGAGACGCGGATGGTGTCGCCGATACCGGCCCACAGCATCGAGCCCATGCCGATGGCTGACTTGATGGTGCCGGTGCGCAGGGGGCCGGCCTCGGTCACGCCCAGATGCAGCGGGCAGTCGATGGCGTCCGCCAGTTGCTGATAGGCGGCGACGGTCAGGAAGGGGTCGGACGCCTTCACCGAAATCTTGAACTCGTGGAAGTCGTTGTCCTGCAGGATGCGGGCGTGGTTCAGCGCGCTTTCGACCATAGCATCAGGGCAGGGTTCGCCGTACTTCTCGAGCAACTCGCGCTCCAGCGATCCGGCGTTGACGCCGATCCGCATCGAGCAGCCGTTGTCGCGGGCGGCCTTGATGACCTCCCTCACCCGCTCGGCGCTGCCGATGTTGCCCGGATTGATCCGCAGGCAGGCGGCGCCGGCCTCGGCGGCCTCGATGCCCCGTTTGTAGTGGAAGTGGATATCGGCCACGAGCGGGACCTTCGCCTCCCGGGCGATGGTGCGGAAGGCGGCGGTGGACTCTTCGTCCGGGCAGGAGACGCGAACAATGTCCGCCCCGGCCTCTTCCAGCTTGCGGATCTGGCTGATCGTCGCCGCCGCGTCCGAGGTCGGCGTATTGGTCATCGACTGGACACTGATCGGCGCGCCGCCGCCGACCGCGACATCGCCCACCATGATCTGGCGGCTCTTGCGGCGCTCGATATGGCGCCAGGGACGGACGTGGGTGTGATCAAGGCTCATGCGAGGGCCAACATAGGCTCACGATTGCGGCATGGCCACGACAAGCCGCGTTCCGGCGGCGTCGGGACGCATCAGCCTCCGGTCGGCGCGACCGGAGCCGGCGCAGGCGTGGCGGCGGAGACGGCCTGGATCTGGGCCTGCGCGGCCAGACGGGCGGCCTCGGCGCGCGCGGCGATCTCGGCGGCAGCCTCGCGGGCGAGCGTCTGGGCGCGGGCGTTCAGCTGCGACAGCTGGGTCTGCTGGGCGGTCAGGGCCCCGCCGTGCTCGCCGTTCAGATAGACGTCGAAGGCGCCGAAGTCGGAGGCGTCGATCACCGCCGCCACATTGGCCGGGGCGCGCCAGGCCTCGCCGGCCGCGAGTTGGCGGGCGAACAGCACCCGGCCGTCGCCCATGCGCACCACGATGGCGGCGGCCTTGCGGGCCTGGATCACCACATCCGAGGCGCTGGCGGAGGCGCCGTAAATGGCGCCGCGCGGATTGAAAGCCTTTGCAACCGGGGTGGCGGCGGCCGCGGCCGCGGCGGCCTCAGCCGGATCGATGCCGGTCAGCTGCATTTCGAGGCCGGGCGTGACGTAAAGAGCCGGAATGGTCTGGTCAGGCGGCGCCGGATGCGGCGCGGTCAGGCGCATATTGGCGTCCTGCCCCGGAATGGTGCCCACACGCCACGTCTCGGGCACCTCGGCGATGTCCGACGGCTGGGGCGCGCGCATCAGATTCACGCGCTGGAAGACGTTCCAGCCGACCACCGCGAACAGCAGCACGGCGCAGCCCGCGATCAGGCGGGGCGAATAGCGTTTCACTTCCTCGAAGGCGACGCCGACGGGGGGCTGCAGCGGGACCGAAGGGTCCGGGCTCTCACGCTTGAACCGCTCGACCGCCAACTGCTCGTCCAGACCAAGGGCGCCAGCATAGGCGCGCACATAACCGATGGAGAAGACGCGGTTGGGAAGGATGGAGAAATCGTTCTGCTCCAGCGCGGTCAGATACCGGGCCGGCACGCGGGTCAGCGATGCGAGTTCAGCCAGCGAGCGACCAGAGTGGTCGCGCGCGATCTTCAGGCCTTCGCCCAGAGTCGGGGCATCCGTGACCGAAGGAACCAGATCCTTCCAGTCGCCGTGCGCACCATACTCTTCCGGGCCCTTGCCCGCATCCAGCGCCATGACGCTCGACCCCACACTCGACGGCGCGTCATCCACGCCCGCCGTACTCGAACCCGGCCCCTGTACCATATCGGGATGACAGTCGGGTCCTGCCCCCGCAGGCCCGCCGAACTCGCCTTGTGGATAACTCATAAGAGTCGACCGTTCAATGATTTGTTAAGCACCCTGGCCGTTCCGGCCCCGGCACGATCAAATCTGTACGTTCAACTTCCGGGCCAGAGTTTCGAGCTCGCCACGGACCGAGCCGGACGATGATCCAAGCAGGCTGGTCATGCCCCGATGCGCCGCCGCCAGGTCGGTGGACAGGATCATTCGCTTCACCGGTCCCACACCCCCGGCCGGGGCCGAAAGACGGGTGAAACCCAGCGCCAGCAGGGCGAACGCCTCGAGCGGACGGCCCGCCAGTTCGCCACAGACCGAGACCGGCGTGCCGGTGTCGGCGCATTTCTTCTGGATTTCGGCCAGCGCGCGGAGCGCGGGGGGCGAAAGGGGATCGTACCGATCCGAGACCAGCGGGTTCGTGCGGTCAGCCGCGAACATGTACTGGAACAGGTCATTGGACCCGATCGAGACGAAATCGGTCAGGGGCAACAGGGCGTCCAGGTGCCACAGAAGGCTGGGGCATTCGATCATCGCCCCGACCCGCAGCAGGGCGGGCAGTTCGCGGCCCCGTCGCCGCGCCCAGTCGCACTCGATATCGACCAGTTCGCGCGCGGCGCGGAACTCGTCGACCGTGGCGATCATCGGGAACATCACGCGCAATTCGCGCCCGGCGGCGGCGCCCAGAAGCGCCCTGAGCTGCAGGCGAAGCATGGCCGGCCGGTCCAGACCCAGACGGATGGCGCGACGGCCGAGCGCCGGGTTCTCTTCCCGCTCGGTCTCCAGATAGGGCAGAACCTTGTCGCCGCCGATGTCGAGGGTGCGGAAGGTGACCGGGCGGTCGCCCGCCGTGTCGAGCACCAGCCGATAAAGGGCGGTCTGGCTGTCCAGACGCGGCAGTTCTTCCGAGACCATGAACTGGAACTCGGTGCGGAACAGGCCGATGCCCTCCGCGCCGGTTGCATCAAGATTTTCCAGATCGACAGCCAGACCGGCATTGGTCAGCAGGCTGATCCGCTGGCCGTCGGCGGTGACGGCGGGCACATCGCGCAGCTTGGCGAACTCGGCCTGCCTCTGGTTGCGGACCTCCATCCGCGACTGGACCGCCGACAGCATGTCGGGACGCGGGCGCAGATAGGCCTCGCCGGTCTCGCCGTCGGCGATGACCAGATCGCCCTCCGACAGGCGATCCCGCAGCCCCTGCAGGCGGCCGACGCAGGGGATGCCGAGCGCGCGGGCGACGATGGCCGCGTGACTGGCCGCTGAACCTTCTTCCAGCAGCAAGCCTCTCAGCTTGTTGCGCGGATATTCGAGCAAGTCCGCCGGACCGAGGTTGCGGGCCACCAGAATGGCGTCGTCCGGCAGGTCGCGCGTGCCCGGGCTGTCGCCCGCCAGCACACGCAGCAGACGGTTGGCCAGATCCTCGAAATCGTGCAGCCGTTCCTTGATGTAAGGGTCGCGGGCCTTGGCGAAGCGGGCGCGGTGCTCGTTGCGAACCCGGTCAACGGCAGCCTCGGCGGTCAGGCCGGTGCGGACGGCCTCTTCCAGCGACCGGTTCCAGCCCCGGTCGTCGGCGAACATCCGGTAGGTTTCCAGCACCTCGAATGACTGGCCCGCCAGCTTGCCCTGCCCGCCCTCCAGCATGGCGTCGATATTGGCCTTCAACCCGATCAGGGCCTCGCGCAGGCGGATTTCCTCGACCTGCTGGTTCTCGGCGAGAAGGTTTTCGGGCGCGACCGGCGCCTCGTGCAGGACGACATGACCGAAGGCCAGACCTTCGGCGAACCGCTGCCCCTTGAGGCGCTCCGGACGGTGCGGGGCGACCTCGATGTCGCGCAACTCTTCCTGACCCAGCAGCTCGCCGGAAGCCACGGTCTCGGCCAGCACCATGGCGATGGTCTGGATGTCCTCGACCTCGTCCTCGTCGTAGCGGCGCTCGGACCGGTTCTGGACGACCAGAACGCCGATGGCGCGACCACCGCGCAGCAGGGGCGCGCCGAGGAAGGCGTGGTAGGGGTCTTCGCCCGTTTCCGGACGATAGGAGAAGCTGGGATGCGACGGCGCGTCCGACAGGCTGATCGGACCGGCGCTGCGGGCGACCTCGCCCACCAGGCCCTCGCCGGGGCGAAGGCGGGTGTTGTGGACAGCGTCCGGCTTCAGACCCTGGGTGGCGAACAGCTCCAGCTCGCCCGACGCCCGGCGCAGATAGATGGAGCACACCTCGGCGACCATCGACTGGGCGATGATGCGCACCACGGTGTCGAGCCGTTCCTGAGCCGGCGCGGCCCCCGCCATAGCCTCGCGGATCTGGCGAAGGAGGTTACGCGGCCCCCTCGTCGTCAATCCGCCAACCGGCATGGCCCCTCCCGAAAGTCAGCGCTCCAGATGGGCGCCGCAAAGCTTGATTTCTAGACGGCTTCCAGTCCGTAAGCCGAATGAAGCGCACGAACCGCGAGCTCAGCATAGGCCGCATCGATCAGAACACTGATCTTGATCTCCGAGGTGGAGATGGCCTGGAACTTCACACCCTTGTCCGCCAGCGCCTTGAACATGGTCTGGGCGACGCCCGCATGACTGCGCATCCCGACCCCGACGACCGAAACCTTCGCCACGTCCTCATCGACGCGCAACTCCTCGAAACCGATATCGGTCTGGGTCGCTCGCATCAGTTCGGCGGCGCGCTGGGCGTCACGGCGACCGGTGGTGAAGGTCAGGTTGACGGTGCCGGCGGTTCGGGCCTGCGACTGGACGATCATGTCCACGTTCACATTGGCCTCGGCCAGACGGGTGAAGACGTCGGCGGGCGCGTCGACCCGGTCGGACAGGCCCAGCAGGGTGATGCGGGCTTCGTCACGGCTCATGGTCACACCGGACACGATGCGCTTTTCCACGATCTCCTCCTCGTCGCAGATCAGGGTTCCGCCCTTGTCGGGCATGACGCCGTCGGCGTCAGGTTCGATAAAGCTGGACAGAACCCGGACAGGGACCTGTTTCGCCATGGCCAGTTCGACCGAGCGGGTCTGCAGCACCTTGGCGCCCAGCGAGGCCATCTCCAGCATCTCCTCATAGGAGACCTTTTCGAGGCGGCGGGCACGGGATTCGATGCGTGGGTCGGTCGTGTAAACGCCGTCGACGTCCGTATAGATGTCGCAGGGGCACTCCAGCGCCGCCGCCACGGCCACCGCCGAGGTGTCCGAACCGCCGCGACCGAGCGTGGTGATCCGGCCGTCCTTCGTCACACCCTGGAAGCCGGGGACGATGGCGATCTGGCCGGTGTCGAGCGCGGCGCCCAGCACCTCGCCCGGCACGTCCTCGATGCGGGCGCGGCCGTGGGCGTCGTCGGTGATGATGGGAATCTGCCAGCCCATCCAGCTGCGGGCGTTGAGGCCCATGTTGCGCAGGGTCAGGGCCAGCAGGCCAGAGGTCACCTGCTCGCCCGAGGCGACGACGACGTCGTACTCGTCGTCCGACATCTCGATGCCGGCGGCCGGGCGGCCCGCGCCGTCCGTCCAGGCGACCAGTTCATTGGTCTTTCCCGCCATGGCCGACACGACGACAGCGATTTTCTTGCCCGAAGCAGCCTCGGCCGCGACGATACGGGCGGCGCGACGGATACGCTCGAGGTCGCCCATCGACGTTCCGCCGAACTTCATCACCAGTCGCTGTGAGTCGGTCCGCGTCATCCTGACAGGCTGCTCCGTGCTTGCATGAAACGGCGCGCGGGTTCATCGCTGCGCCATGGCTGCTTCTAACGGCACGGTATCGGCGCGCAAACCCCAAAGCGGGGCGGAATTCCACGATCAGGCGGAAGGACCGTCGATCGACCCCGCCGACGTGGCCCGCTTTTCCGCCCAGGCCGCCGAATGGTGGGACGCGCGCGGCCCCTTCGCGCCGCTGCACCGCTTCAATCCCGCGCGGCTGGCGTTCGTGCGCGACCGGGTCGCCGAACGGTTCGGGCGCGACCCGAAGCGGCGCGAGGCCTTCGCCGGGCTGACCCTTCTGGACGTCGGCTGCGGCGGCGGCCTGATCGCCGAGCCCATGCGCCGCCTCGGCTTTGAGGTGACGGCGGCGGACGCCTCCAGCGAGAACATCGGCACTGCCCGCGCCCACGCGGAGCAGTCGGGCCTCGACATCACCTATCGCGCCGCGACAGTGGAGCAACTTGAAACCGAAGGCGCGGGTCCGTTCGACGTGGTCCTGACCATGGAGGTGATCGAGCATGTCGCCGATCCGGAGGCCTTCGTGCGCGCCTGCTCGCGGCTGGTCAAACCGGGCGGCATCATGATCGTCGCCACCCTGAACCGAACCCTGAAGGCGCTGGCGCTGGGCAAGTTCGCGGCTGAATATGTGCTGCGCTGGGTGCCCGCCGGAACCCATGACTGGAACCAGTTCCTGAAGCCGGACGAAATCCGCGCCATGCTGGCGGACGAGCCCCTGACCGTCACCGGCCCGTTCGGACTAGCGTTCAACCCGCTCACTGCCCGGTGGAGCGAGGGCGATTCCGACATCAACTACATGATGGTCGCCACGCGGGACTGAGACCCGCCTTACGACGATTTCACTTACCTGACCGTGTTTTAACGGGACCGGGACCTGGGCTCATGCGACCCCTTGTGGCGTCAACTTCGCCTTGGGGAACACCACCATGAAACGCTTGATCATCGTCGCGGCCGTCGCAGCCGCCGCCCTGCTGAACGCCGCCTGCGTCACCGTTATCGGGATGGACGACACCGACTATCGCTGGACCGGCGAGAACGCCCAGCCGTTCGACGGCGCGCGCGATGCCTGCCGCAACAGCGCCGGCGGGGCCGAGGGCTCGACCGCCTTCGTCCAGTGCATGGCCGAAAAGGGCTGGACCCGCGTCAAGGACTAAAGCGGGCGCACCATGTAGCGGGCGTCGGAGCCATAGGAGGCCAGCTTGGCCGCCATCTCCGGCGTCTCGCGCACGACAAAACCGTGGCGCGCCCAGAAGGGCGCGGCGTCATTGACCGCGACCAGCGCCACCGCGGGCCAGCCCGCCGCCTTGGACGCCGCCGCCAGTTGTTCGACGACCACTCCCGGATAGCCGCCGCCGCGGGCGTCGGGATGCAGGGCCAGGTCGTGCAGATACATGACCGAGGCGTCCGACGGGACGCCCCCAAGCAGGGTGTTGAGGGCGGGCGCGCTGTCCGGTCGCCATGGATAGGCGACCATATAGCCCTTCGGTTCTCCCGGTCCGTCCGCCAGCACGAAACAGCCGGACGGGTTCAGGGAAAGTCGGTTCTCGAACAGATCGCGACCCTCGAAATGATCCGGAAAGCCGATCACGGCGATGGCGGCGACCGCATCGAGGTCGGCCACCGTCATCGGCCGCCAGGTCAGGCGGGGCAGTTGCTGTTGAATTCCGCCTTGTGGAACCGCCACCGGATGGTCCTCGTCTGTCCGTCAATCTCGCCCTCGATCCGGGCGTTCAGCATATCGCCGTCGCGTTCATAGATGACCCGTTTGGGGAAGTCGTGGGCGGCCTGCTCGAAGACCACCCGGTTCGGGCCGGACTCGAGGACCGGGAAGGTTGTCGGCGCCTGTCCCTCGGGGATGGCGAAATAGCCGAAGGGCGCATCCGGCGCCGGGCCGGTCGGGGCGATGCGGGCCAGCTCCCAGCCGACGCGACCATCGCGGACAGTGATCGAGCTTCCGGCCATCAGCCCCAGACGCGGCGGGCTCCAGGTCTCCGCCACCTCACGCCCGCCGTCACAGGACAGCCAGTAGCCCGCCATCCAGCCGAGATCCGGGCGCAAATCGGCCTGCGGGCTCAGGACGGCGGCGGTCATCGTCAGGGCGGTCAGCATCTCGGGTCTCCCTCCGGGTTCGAAGGCAAGCTAGGCCGGGTGGTCGGTATCCGGCTTGTAGGTTTGCGACGCGATGGCGCGGGCCAGCGCCTGCTGCTCCCGCGCCCATTCGGTGGCGGTGCAGCCGAGAAAGCGGCGGAAGTCGCGGGCCATCTGGGGCTGGTCGAAATATCCGGCTTCCAATCCTGCGCCGAGCCAGCTCTCGGCCCCGGGCCTGCCGGGATGGGCGGCGTGATCGAACACCCGGCGGAACCGGAAGATGGACCGCAGCATGCGGGGCGAGACCCCGACCCGGTCGGCGAAGCGGCGCTGGAGGGCGCGCCGGTCAGCCGGCGAGCGCGCCGGTGAAGGCTGGTCCGTCGCGGCAAGGCCGATCTCATCACGGACGACAGGATCAATCCGCCAATCGGACCGCGACCGTCGTGCATCCAGCCATCGGACGAACGCCTCGGCCTGCCCGGCCGGGTCTCCGGCGGGAGCGGTGAACCCCGCCAGGCGGTCCGTCATGTCGAGCCGTCTGTCCGTCGCGCTGTCGAGAGACCGGCCCAGCCAATCGCGGGCGCCGTCCGGTTCAAACCGGATCGCCACAAGCTCGGTCGGCCCGACAGGGCGCAGTGCGAGAGGGCGCGTCATCTGGCCGGCGAAGATGGCGGCGGGCTGAATCCGCCAGGCTCCGTCCTCGTCCTGTTCCTCATAAGGGGAGCCGATGTCGAAGATCAGCTCCGGACAGCCATCCGGCGCGATCCGCTGGACCACCGGCGCGGGATCAGGGTCGGCATAGGTCCAGATGACGCGCACAAAGGGCTTGAGGGCCGCGGGCGGTTCGAACTCCTCATAGCGCTCCCCCTCCCCCGACACGGCCCCGGACATGGCTCAGTGAACTCCGGACTTGTCCGGCGGGATGTCAGGGAGCGGCGCGACCGGGACCCCGTCGTCGCGCAGCTTCTTCACATCGGCGGGGGTCGCCTCGCCATAGATTTCGCGCTTCTCGGACCGGCCTTCATGGATGTCGCGGGCTTCGCGCGCGAAGGCGTCGCCCACGTAGTCGAAATTCCGCTCGACGTGGCTGCGCACCTCGCGGGCCGCCTCCATCATCATGGTTCGCATCTTCGCCTGCATGTCCGCGGCGGGCGCGGACTTCCTCGTGCCGGACACCGACGGCGCCATGATCTGTTTGGACACCGCGCGCGAGCCGCACATCGGGCATTCGACCAGTCCCCGCGCGGCCTGATCGTCATAGTCCGAAGACGATCCGAACCACGCCTCGAACCCGTGGCTCCCGTCACAGATCAGGGCGTAGCGGATCATGCAGGGATCGGGGACGGGGGCGCGAACACGCGGTCGTGGGTCAACTGCGGCACGGCATTGCGCGCTGTTTCGACCGCATCGAAGTCCAGGGTGGCGAACAGGACGCCGGGCTCGTCATTATCGAGTTTGGCGATTACCTCGCCCCAGGGCGCGACAATGGTGGAACGCCCCCACGTCATGCGACCATCCTCATGCTCCCCCGCCTGCGCCGGGGCGAGGATGTAGGCGCCGCTCTCGATGGCGCGGGCGCGCAGCAGGATTTCCCAATGCGCCTCGCCCGTCGGAACGGTGAAGGCGGCGGGGACGGCGATCATGGAGGCCCCGGCCTTGGCCAGCGCCCGATGCAGCTGCGGGAAGCGGATGTCGTAGCAGATGGTCAGGCCCAGCCCGCCCCACGGCGTCGGAGCCACAACCGCACCGTCGCCGGGCCGCACCGTCGCGCTTTCGCGCCAGCGCTCGCCGGTCGGCAGGTCGACGTCATAGACGTGCAGCTTGTCATAGGTCGCGACCACCTCGCCCTGATCATCAATCAGCAGGGAGCGATTGGCGGCGCGCTCGTCGCCTGCGTGGCCTGACTTCACAATGGCAGAGCCGATCAGCAGCCAGACCCCCAGGTCCTTCGCCAGATCGCGCAATCGGACGACCACCTCGTCCCGGTCATCCGTCGTCAGGACAGCCTCGCGGGCGTCCTTGTCCCGGATCAGGAAGTTGGTGGCCTCGGGCGTCAGGATCAGCTGCGCCCCGCCCTGCGCCGCCTGACGGATCAGGGGCTCGACATGGGCGAAGGCCGCCGCCGGAGAAGCCGGGGTGCGGGTCTGGACAAGGGCGACGGGAAGCGTGGTCATGCGGCCAGCAATGGGTCCAGCCCGCCCTTGCGGTCAAGCGCGTGCAGATCGTCCGAACCGCCGATGTGCTGGTCGTTGATGAAAATCTGCGGGAAGGTCATCCGGCCCTTCGAGCGCTGGATCATCTCCTGCTTCTTCTCCGGATCGTTCGACGCGACGATCTCGGTGTAGTCCACGCCCTTTTTCGTCAGCAAGGCTTCCGCCATAGCGCAGTAGGGGCAACCGGGCTTGGTGTAGATGACGACTTCGGCCAAATCTCTCTCCAACTCGAAAAGCGCCCCGCCTGCCTGAAACTCCGCAGGGTCAGGGTGTTTCCCTTACATAGTCAGTTCCCGTACTGTTCGCACGCGTGCGATCACCGCCAGATCGACCGCGCGTGCGCCGGCCTGCAGCAAGGCCCTGGCGCAGGCCTCGGCGGTGGCCCCCGTGGTCAGGACATCATCCACCAGAAGGACGCGCCGCCCCTTGATTCGGCGAGCGCCGACAGGGGTGACGGCGAAGGCCTTCTTCACGTTCAGACGGCGGCCCCGCGCGGACTTGCCGCCCTGGCTGGTCGTATGCGTCTGCCGGATCAGGGCGTCGGGCAGATAGTCGAGCCCGGCGACACGAGCCAGCGGGCGCGCCACCTCCGCCGCCTGATTGAAGCGACGCGCCAACAGCCGCCAGCGATGCAGGGGCACCGGCATGACCACGTCCGTCTCCTCCAGCAAGGGGGCGGCGGCGCGGCTGATCCATCGGGCGAACAGGGGCGCGAACGGCTGATGATCTCCATGTTTGAACTTCAGGATAAGTCCCCGTGACGCCTCGTCATACAGGCAGGCCGCCCGCGCCCGGGTGAAGGCGTAGGGCTGGGCCAGACAGGCCGCGCACCGCTCGGACGCGAAGGCCCCGCCATCCATCTCGAAGGCGGCTCCGCAGCCATCACAGACCGGGTCTTCGAGAAACACCACCCGGCTCCAGGCGTCCGGCGTCAGCCCCGCCGAGGCGGTGGCTTCCGGGCTGTCATGGGCCAGCGGCGGCAGCAGAACGTCCGCCATTCCACGGCCGATCCGACGCCCGATGCCGGTCGCCGCTTCCCAACGCGCCCTCCAGACCCCATCCTGAAGGCTCATGAGCCCCTCCTCCGGTCCCCCCGTCATCTTCGACAGCCTGCGCCGAACGGCAAGGCTTGAGCGCAGCGAAAAGTTGTTTTCCGGCGCCGATTTCCTTCATGCCCGCGCCGCCCAGACCGCTGTCGACAGTCTGGACGCCCTTCTGCGCGACTGGCCGGAGGTGGCGGACCTGTCCGCCCAGCCGGGTTCGTTCGCCGCGGCCCTGACGGACGCCCATGCGGCCGCACGGGTCGGACCGGTCAAGATCACGGGTAATCTGGCGGAGCGCGCCGCGCCGGGCGCGGGGCCGCTGGACCTGCCGGACCAGTCGCAGGACCTGATCGTCAGCCTGATGAGCCTGCACTGGGCCAATGACCTGCCTGGCGCTCTGAGCCAGATCCGGCGGGCGCTGAAGCCGGACGGTCTGTTCGTCGGCACCCTGCTGGGCGCGGGCACGCTCAAGGAGTTGCGCGCGGTCCTGACCGAGGCGGAGCTGGAACACCGCGGCGGGGCGCAGGCCCGGGTCTCGCCCTTCGCGGACGGATTTGACGGCGCGGCCCTGCTGCAGCGGGCCGGGTTCGCCCTGCCGGTCTCGGACGTGGATCGCCTGACCGTGCGCTATTCGGACCTGTTCGCCCTGATCCGCGACCTGCGCGCCATGGGCGAGACCAATGTATTGGCCGGAAACGGCCGACCGCTGACGCGCGGCATCATCGCCCGCGCCGCGCAGCTGTACTCGGAAAAGTTCGGAGAGCCGGACGGCCGCATCCCGGCGACCTTCGAGATCGTGCACCTGGCCGGCTGGGCGCCCCACGACAGCCAGCAGAAGCCTCTGCCTCGCGGCTCGGCGAAGATGCGACTGGCGGATGCGCTGGGCGTGAAGGAGCAGACCGGCGAGGACTGACGGCCCGTCAGCCGCCCATCCCGGTGCGGATGGCGTTCATTGCGGTGTTGAACAGCCCGCTGGTGGTCCCGCCGAAGACGGTCAGGGCCGACAGGATGACCAGAAAGATCAGTGCGATGATCAGGCCGTACTCAATCGAGGTCGCGCCACGCTCGTCGCGCCGGAAGCGGGTGAGGAAACGTCTCATCCTGCCTCCTTTCTGAAGGCTAGAGCAGATCGCGTAGCCAGGCGATCAGAGGTTCGTCCGCCGGAGGCATGGGGTAGTCCGACAACTGCGCCGGCCGCACCCATTTCAGGGCCGAATGCTCGCGCGCCTGAACCACACCCGACCAACGTCGGCACAGGTACAGTGGCATCAACAGGTGAAAGGACTCGTAACCGTGACTGGTAAACACGAACGGCGAGAGACAGGCCTCGTTGACGTCGATGCCCAGTTCTTCCTTCAATTCGCGGATCAGCGCGGCCTCCGGCCGTTCCCCCGGTTCGACCTTGCCGCCCGGGAATTCCCAGAGCCCGGCCAACTGCTTGCCCTCGGGTCGCCGGGCGATCAGCACGCGACCGTCAGTGTCCACAAGGGCGACGGCGACGACGAGGACCGTTTTCACGCCCTCGCTCATGAGCGGTAGTCGCCGTTGATTTCGACGTAGCGCTTGGTCAGGTCACAGGTCCAGACGGTAGCCGACGCCCTGCCCGAGGCGACATCGACGGTGATGTCGATCTCGGGCTTCTTCATATAGGCGCTCATCTTCGCCTCGTCGTAGGTCGGCGAAGGCGCGCCGTCGACGGCGGCGACGTGGGGCCCGAACTTGATCATCAGACGGTCGCGGTCGACCGGCTCCTCGGTCTTGCCGACGGCCATGACCACGCGGCCCCAGTTTGCGTCCTCGCCCGCCAGGGCGGTCTTCACCAGCGGGCTGTCGGCGATGGATTTGGCCAGCTTGCGGGCCGAGGCGGGGCTGGCGGCGCCGTCCACGGTGATCTTGACGAATTTCGTCGCGCCCTCGCCGTCACGGACCAGCTGGTGAGCCAGATCCAGCATGACCTCGTCCAGCGCACGGCTGAAATCCTTCAGGCGACGGTCACCGACCCGGCCGATGCGCGGCGCGCCCGAGGTTCCGGTGGCGAACAGCAGGGCGGTGTCATTGGTCGAGGTATCGCCGTCCACGGTCACGCTGTTGAAGGTCGTGCGGACATGCAGCCCCAGCAGGGCCTGCAGCACGGCGGGCGAGATGGCGGCGTCGGTGACGATGAAGGCCAGCATGGTCGCCATGTCCGGCGCGATCATGCCCGAGCCCTTGGCGATGCCGGCGATGCGGACCTTGTGCCCCTCGATCTCGCACTCGGCGTAGGCCCCCTTGGGGAAAGTGTCCGTGGTCATGATGGCCCGCCCGGCGGCGGCCCAGTTGTCGGCGTCGAGGCCGGCCTCGATCTCGGGCAGACGGGCGGCGATCTTGCGATCATCCAGCACCACGCCGATCACGCCGGTGGAGGCCAGCATGACGTCGCGCTGGCGGCAGCCGAAACGCTTGGCGACTTCCGAGGCCGTGCGCCGGGCGGCGTCAGACCCGGCCTTGCCGGTGAAGGCGTTGGCGCAACCGGCGTTGACCACCAGCGCCCGCACGTCCTTGCCGCCGTCCTCGGCGCCCAGGTGACGTTTGCACCAGTCCACGGGGGCGGACCCCACCTTGTGGCGGGTGAACACCCCGGCGCAGGTCGTGCCGCGCGCGAAGCTGAACACCACCAAATCCTCGCGCTCATGCTTGTAGAAGCCGGCCCGACCGGTCGCGATCTCGACACCCCCGATGGGCGGGATGGTCGGGAAGGGCACGGCCAGCGGGGAAATCTCCAGACCCGGTTTGCCCGGCGCGGCCGGCGCAGGCGCGGTCACGGGCTTCGACGACGTCGTGGCCCGCTTGATGGCCGTGGCCACAGGCTCCAGAGCCTTCTCCAGCGCCTGCTCGATCTTCTGGCCGGTCGAACCGCGACCGGTCGGGGTGGGCGTCTTGCTCATCGGGCCTTGGCGGGAACTGGAGTGGCGGGAGAATTCGGTGCGGGCGCGTCGGCCGGAGGGGCGGAAGCGGGTTCCTGCGACGTCGCCCCGTCGCCGCCCAGCAGCACATCAACCGACGCCTTGCCGCGCAGGTCCTCCAGCAGCTGACGCACGCCCTCATAGGTCAGGTAGCGCACGATCTGCGGGCGGGCCTGATCCATGGTCGGCGGGGTTTCTCGACGGCGATCCTCGACCCGCAGGACAGCCCAGCCGCCCTCCGTCTGGAACGGGCCGACGGTCGATCCCGCAGGCCGGTCGCGCAGGGCGTTTCGGTAGGCCTCCGGCATGACGTCCGGTGTCAGGTAGCCGAGATCACCGCCTGAAAAACGGGTGGCGTCGTCAATCGAACGCTCCATGGCCACGGCTTCGAAGGCGGCGCCCTGCCCCAGCACGCCGACGACGGCGTCGGCTTCGGCGCGGGTGCGCGACAGGATCAGCCGCGTGCGCACCTCCTCGGAGGTCCGGGCCAGATTGAGCTGACCCTGATAAATCTCCTCGATCTTCTTGTCCGAGATCCGGTCGTTGACCACGGTCTCGACCAACATGTCGCCGAGGATGCGCTCACGGGTCGCAGCCAGCCGGCGCTGGGCCAGCGGTGAATTGTCCAGCCCCCGACGCTCGGCCTCGCGAGCCAGAAGCTTCTGGTCGATCACTTCATCGAGAACACGCCGGAACAGGGCGGAGGACACATCCAGAGGCTCGCCCTCGCCCACCAAACCCTGCGCCACGGCCTCACGCTTCACGTCAGAGGCCCAGATGGTCTCGTCCTGAACCCGGGCCACGGCGCGATCACCGGGCTCCGGCGGGCGATCCGAACCGCCGCCCCGGCCGCAGGCGGCGACCGTCAGCGCAAGCGCCATCAGCAGGGGAAACAGGACGCGGGAAGACCTCATGCGGACGCGCTCCGTCTGCGGGCGGCGAAAGGCCCTCGCGTTGACAGGGATAAGGGCGGTGCTTAAGTCCCGGCTGCGCCCAAGTCGAGGGGTTTTCGATCGTTCGCGCGGCCCTCGCGCGCGCCTGTCACGGGCGCACCGGGCCGCCGTCGTCGGAGCCTCTCAGCGGCGTCCGCTCGCCGCCCTTCCGGGACCTCGTACCAGAGCCATTCGCTCGACCGCCTTCGGATACTCCATGCTCGGCTTCGCCAAGAAGATTTTCGGCTCGTCCAATGACCGCAAGGTCAAGGATTTCATGAGCCGCGTTCAGAAGATCAACGCGTTGGAGGAGAAGTACGCCGCCCTCTCCGACGACGAGCTGCGGATGATGACGGATGCGTTCCGGGACCGCCTGGCCGCCGGTGAGACGACCGACAAGATCCTGAACGACGCCTTCGCGGTCGCCCGCGAAGCCTCGCGCCGGGTGCTCGGACAGCGCCAGTACGACGTGCAGCTGACCGGCGGCATGATCCTGAACGACGGCGGCATCGCCGAAATGCGGACCGGTGAAGGCAAGACCCTGGTCGCCATCGCCCCGGCCTATCTGAACGCCCTGTCAGGCAAGGGCGTGCACGTCATCACCGTGAACGACTACCTCGCCCGTCGCGACGCCGAATGGATGGGCCGCGTCTATCGCTTCCTGGGCCTGGAAGTGGGCGTGATCGTAAACGGTCTGTCGCAGGGCCAGCGCCAGGCGGCCTATGCGGCCGACATCACCTACGGCACCAACAACGAATTCGGCTTCGACTATCTGCGCGACAATCTGGTCTATGACCGTCGCGAGATGGTGCAGCGTCCGCACCACTTCGCCATCGTCGACGAAGTCGACTCGATCCTGATCGACGAAGCCCGTACCCCGCTGATCATCTCGGGCCCGACCGAGGACCGCTCGGACCTGTATGTAACGGTCGACGCGATCATCAAGGACCTGATCCAGGACAAGTCGACCTACGATCTGGACGAAAAGCAGAAGCAGGCCCTGCTGAGCGAAAAGGGCTCGGAGCTGGTCGAACAGCTGATGGAAGAGCGCGGTCTGTTCGCCGAGGACACCACCGGCCTGTACGACGCCGCCAACATCACCCTGGTCCACCACATCAACCAGGCCCTGCGCGCCAACACCCTGTATCAAAAGGACAAGGACTACATCATCAAGGCCGGTGAGATCATGCTCATCGACGAGTTCACCGGCCGGATGATGCAGGGCCGCCGTCTGTCCGAAGGCCTGCACCAGGCCATCGAGGCCAAGGAAGGCGTCAAGATTCAGCCCGAGAACCAGACCCTGGCCTCGGTGACGATCCAGAACTACTTCCGCCTTTACGAAAAGCTGTCGGGCATGACCGGCACGGCCGCGACCGAGGCCCAGGAGTTCATGGACATCTACAAGATGGACGTCCTTGAAGTTCCGACCCACCGTCCGATCCAGCGCATCGACTACGACGACGAAATCTATCGGACCGAGCGCGAGAAGAACCTCGCCATCGCCGCCCAGATCGCCGAACGCCATCTGGCCGGGCAGCCGGTTCTGGTCGGCACCGTGTCCATCGAGAAGTCGGAGGTCCTGTCCGAACTGCTGAAGAACTTCGTCTACAAGGTCGAGACCGGCCGGACCCTGAAGAAGGAGTTCGAAGGCAAGGCCAAGGAAGCCGAGAAGATCGGCGATGCCGCCTACGACATCCAGTATGAGGTCAAGCTGCGCGGCATTCCGCACGCCGTCCTGAACGCCCGCCAGCACGAGCAGGAAGCCTATATCGTCGCGGACGCCGGTCTGCCCGGCGCCGTCACGATCGCGACCAACATGGCTGGCCGCGGCACAGACATTCAGCTGGGGGGCAACCTCGAGATGCGGATGCAGAAGTGGCGTCTGGAGCAGCGCAACCTCGCCATCGAGGTCACGCCGGAAATGGAAGCCGCCAAGGAAGCCGAGTTCAAGGCCGACATCAGCGCCCAGAAGGAAATCTCGATGGCCGCGGGCGGCCTGTTCGTCCTGGGCACCGAGCGTCACGAAAGCCGCCGGATCGACAATCAGCTGCGCGGGCGCACGGGCCGTCAGGGCGACAAGGGCACGTCGAAATTCTTCCTGTCCTGCGAGGACGACCTGCTGCGCATCTTCGCCGGCGACCGTCTGGACTCGATCATGAAATCGTTCGGCGTCGCCGAGGGCGAGGCGATCAGCCACCCTTGGCTGAACAAGGCGGTCGAACAGGCCCAGAAGCGCGTCGAGACCCGCAACTACGACATCCGCAAGAACCTGCTGAAGTACGACGACGTCGTGAACGACCAGCGCAAGGCCGTGTTCGAGCAGCGTCAGGAGTTCATGGACTCCACCGATCTTTCCGAACTGGTCAACGAGTTCCGCGCCGATGTGGTCAATGACCTGGTCGAGCGCCACATGCCGCCCAAGGCCTATGCAGAGCAGTGGGACATCGCTGGTCTGGACGAGAAGGTCCGCTCGACGCTGGGCCTCGAGCTGCCGCTGGCCGAGTGGGCCGCCGAGGAAGGCGTCTCGAACGAGGAGATCGAGGAGCGGATCAACGAGGCCGCCGACGCCCGGGCCGCCGAACGCATCGAGATGGTCGGGGCCGACCAGATCCGCAGTCTGGAGCGCCAGTTCCTGCTGCAGATGATCGACATGCAATGGCGCGAACATCTGGTTCAGCTGGACCACCTGCGCGGCGTGATCGGCCTGCGCGGCTATGGCCAGCGCGATCCCTTGAACGAGTACAAGACCGAAGCCTTCAACCTGTTTGAATCGCTGCTGCACAACCTGCGTCACGACGTGACCCGCTGGCTGATGACGGTCGAGTTCCGCTTCGAGCAGCCGCCGGCGATGGAGATGCCCGAGTTCCAGGAAATCCATCTGAACCCCGGCACCGGCGAGAACGAGATGCGCAACCCGCTCGCCCAGCTGCCGGAAGGCGCGCTCCAGGGCGATGATCGCTCGCGACTGCCGGTGGACGTGCTGCCGGTCGGTTGGGAGCGCACTCCGCGCAACGCCGACTGCCCCTGCGGCTCGGGCCGCAAGTTCAAGCACTGCCACGGAAGCTTGATTTAAGGGACGCCGCCGCGCTGCTTGAGCGCGACCCGTTGAGGCGACAGCCTATTGAGTGGGAGGCGGGTCAGCGATGGCCCGCCTCTTTCCGTTTCGGCCGGCGGACGAACCGGTTAAGGTCCGGCCATGAGCTACAAGTTCCTGTTCTCGCGCGCCCTCGGTCTGGACCCGGAGCGGCTGCATTTCGCCGCGCATAGCCATCATCTGTGGCCGGACGCCAGCTTTGACGGACAGGTCCGGGCGTGGGTCGAGGCCAATCGCTTCGCCGACCGGAAATGGGACCTGATCTTCGGAGAGGTCATTCCGGAAGCCCAGAAGCATGTCGCGAAGGAACTGAACCTCCCCTCGCCCGACAGCGTGGTGTTCGCGACGAACACCCATGAATTCCTGCTGCGCATCGTCTCGGGCGTGGAGACGAAGCCGGTCCGTATTCTGTCGACCGATGGCGAGTTCCACTCGTTCCGGCGTCAGGGCGAGCGCTGGGAAGAGGCGGGCGAGGCGGTGATCACCCGCATCCCGCTGCATCCGTTCGACACCTTCGAGGCTCGCTTCATCGCGGCGGCGAAGGCCGGAAGCTTCGATCTGATCGTGGTCAGTCAGGTCTTCTTCCGCACCGGGCAGGTGTTCAGCGGGATCGCCGACCTGGCCGAACTGGCGCGGCCGGAGGGCCCGTGGGTGGTCATCGACGGCTATCACGGCTTCATGGCGACGCCGACCGATCTGTCGGCGGTTGCGGACAAGGTCTTCTACGTCGCGGGTGGGTACAAATACGCCATGTCGGGCGAAGGCGCGGGCTTCCTGCACGCTCCGGACGGCTTCTGCCCCCGGCCGGTGATCACCGGCTGGTTCGCCGAGTTCGGCGATCTGGAGGGCCCTCCCGGCGGGGTGCGGTACCGCACCGACGGCGGCCGGTTCTGGGGCGCGACGCTGGAGGCCACGCCCTTCTATCGCTTCAACGGTGTGCGCCGGATGCTGGACGAGGCCGGTCTGACCACCGCCGACGTCGCCGCCCATGCCCGCGGCCTGATGCAGACCTTTCGGGACGCCGTTGAGGCCGGGCGGACCGGACGACTGGGCAAGGCCGAACTGTTGAACCCGCTCGACAGTGAAGGCGCCCGAGCCCGCTTCCTGGCCTTCCGGCACCCGGACGCGCAGGACTGGCGCAAGCGACTGCTGGACGCAGGCGTGGTGACTGACGTGCGTGACGACGTCATCCGCTTCGGCTTCGGCCTGTATCAGGACGAGGCCGACGTCGAACGACTGATCGCGATCTGCGCGAAGGTGCTCTGATCCGCCTCTAGAAGAAGGTGGTTTCGTCCTGCTGACGGGCCTCGGGCGCCTTGCGAGGGGCCGGGGTGCGATTGGTCGGCGCAGGTGTGGGAGCCGGCGTCGCCTGACCCGGCTGGGCGGGTTGTCCGGGTTGGCCCGGCTGAACCGGCGTCGGGGTCTGGCCGGGGACCGGCGTGACCTGCGGCAGGGCCGGATAAGGCAGGGTCTGCGGGGTCGGCCCGCCCTCCGGATAGGCCGGGGCCTGACCGTTGGCGTCCACCGCGGGCACATCCGGCGCCACGCGATCCGGGGCGTCCAGATCATCGCGGATGAACGCCCAAGAGCGTGCATCCGAACAGGCGCAGGCCTTCATGAAGCCCTCGCGGTCGCGCCAGATGATCAGCGGATAGCGGGTCTGGAGCCCGGCTTCACTCAGGTTGCGGCTCAGCTGGTTGACGAAGTCGCGCCCGGCATCGACCACCGCCGCCCGGGCCAGGTTGCCGTCCGCCGCCGGAATGCCCGCGGCGGTCCAGTTGTTCACCGGGGTCGCCGTCCAGCGCTCGTAGAGCACCCAGTCACGGGTCAGCCACAGCTCGGCCACGGTGGCGCGCTCGGCCGCCGTCGACTGCTGCATGCCTTCACGATCCGGACGAGCGAAGACGAGAACCCGCACCTCCACCCCGGCAGCCCGCAGCTTGGGCCCCTCCTCCCGCTCGAAACGCTGCATGGCGGCGCTGTCGCGGTAGCCGATGATGTAGAGGGCCTGCCCGCCGCCGCCCGCCGACATCCATGAGCTTTCGTCCAGCAGGCGCTGAATTTCGACCTGATTGCGGGTCACCGTCACCGGCTGGAAGCGGGCGTAGAAATTCCAGTAGGCCCAGTAGCCGCCGCCCGCGAGGGCGAGGCCGATCACGGCGGCGAGGGCGGACCAGACGAAAAAGCGACGCATGCGGGGGAGCGCTCCAGCTTCACAGTGCGAAGACGTTAACGCCTAACACCGAAAAGCGCTGCCGCGAACGCCGAAGAGGTGAATCCTCTTCGGCGCCGTGTCGTTAGCGTCACCCCATCGTCGGGATGACGAAGCTGCTGTCGGCGTGTTCCAGCTCGCTGTCCGGCCAGCGGGCGGTGATGGTCTTGACCTTGGTCCAGAACTTCACGCCTTCCATGCCGTGCTGGTTTGTGTCGCCGAAGGCCGAGCGCTTCCAGCCGCCGAAGGTGTGATAGGCGACCGGCACCGGGATCGGCACATTGATGCCGACCATGCCGACGTTCACACGGGCGGCGAAGTCTCGGGCCGCGCGGCCGTTCTGGGTGAAGATGGCGACGCCGTTGCCGTACTGGTGCTTCGACGGCAGGCTCAGCGCCTCCTCGAAGCTGGCGGCGCGCATGATCTGCAGGACCGGGCCGAAGATCTCTTCCTTGTAGGATTCCATGTCCGGCTTCACGTGGTCGAACAGCGACGGGCCGACGAAGTAGCCGTTCTCATGGCCCTGCAGCTTGAAGCCGCGACCGTCGACGACCAGCTCGGCGCCGTCCTTGACGCCCTGATCGATCCAGCCTTCGACGCGGGCCTTGTGGGCGGCGGTGACGACCGGGCCGTAGTGAGCCGAGGCGTCGGTCGAAACGCCGACGCGCAGGGTGTCGATCTCGGCGACCATGCGCTCGCGCAGTTCATCGGCGGTCTTCTGCCCGACCGGCACCACCACCGGAAGGGCCATGCAACGCTCGCCGGCCGAGCCGAAGGCCGCACCGGACAGGTCCTTGATGACCTGATCCATATCGGCGTCCGGCAGGACGATGCCGTGGTTCTTGGCGCCGCCCATGGCCTGGACGCGTTTCCCGTGCTGGGCGCCCATCTGATAGACGTAATGGGCGATGTCGGATGAGCCGACGAAGCTGACGGCGTGAACCAGCGGGTGGGTCAGGATGGCGTCGACGGCGGTCTTGTCGCCATGCACGACGTTCAGGACGCCGGCGGGGGCGCCCGCCTCCATCATCAGTTCAGCCAGACGGACCGGCACGGACGGGTCACGCTCGGACGGCTTCAGCACGAAGGTGTTGCCGACGGCGATGGCCACGCCGAACATCCACATCGGGATCATGCCGGGGAAGTTGAACGGGGTGATGCCCGAGACCACGCCCAACGGCTGACGCATCGAATAGACGTCGATGCCGGGGCCGGCGCCGTGGGTGTACTCACCCTTCAGGACGTGAGGGATGCCGCAGGCGAACTCGATCACTTCCAGACCACGCTGGATGTCGCCTTTCGAGTCGGCGATGACCTTGCCGTGCTCCGAGCTGAGCAGCTCGGCCAGCTCGTTCATGTTGGCCTCGACCAGACGCTTGAACTCGAACATCACCCGGGCGCGGCGCTGGGGATTGGTCGAGGACCAGCCGTCAAAGGCGGCCTGGGCGGCCTGAACCGCGCGATCGACCTCGCCGGTCGTCGCCAGCTGGACACGGGCCTGAACCTCGCCGGTGTTCGGGTTGAACACGTCGCTGAAGCGATCCGAGGCGCCGACGAACGACGCGCCGCCGATGAAGTGGTTGATATCACGCATGATGAAGGCGTTTCCCTGAACCGAACTTTTGTTCTTGTGGGCGCGGTTTAGCGGCTGGCGTCGAAGGGCGCCAGCGGGGCGTCAGACCGCCGCGTCGAACAGGGCGTCGCGGGCGACGTCGGCCTTGAGCATCGGGAAGAAATGCGTGCCGCCGTGGACGGTCTCGACGGTGACGTTCGGCAGGCGACGCGGGTCCGTCGCGACCGAGCAGGTGGACCCGGCCTCGGCCTTCAGAATACGCACCGGGCGATCCAGCCGCTTCATCGCCGTCCACGGATCGTGGGACTGTTCGGCGTAGTTGGAGGCTTCCCAATCGGGGCGGCAGGCCAGGGTGAAGCCGTCGGACGTCTCGACCAGACCGTCGGTCAGATAGTCGGCGATCATCATTTCCGGCCAGCCCCGGAAGGCGCCGCGACCGATGTAGCCGCTGAGGGCTTTCTCCCGGCTCTCGAACACCGAGCGACGCTTCAGCGCCCCCTTCACCAGCGGGATGTGAGAAGCCATGCGGTCGAACAGCGGCAACCGGAACAGGCCGACGGTCAGCCGGCCCCAGATGACCGGGTCCATCAACACCAGCTTCGACACCTTGTCCGGGCGCTCGGCGGCGGCCAGCAGGGATGAGGTTCCGCCCATGGAATGGCCGGCCAGAACCACCGGCGGCCCATCCAGTCCCTCCAGCAGCGCGGTCAGGTCATCGCGATGGTCCGTCCAGCCCCGGCGACCGGCCGTGTTCGCCGGCAAGTCCGACTGGCCATGTCCGCGCAAATCAGGCGCCCAGATGCGCAGCGTGCCCGACAGGGGCGCCAGCAGGGTGCGATAGGTCATGGCGTTGAAGCCGTTGGCGTGAACGAAGACCAGATCCACCGGTCGCTTCGGGTCGCCGAAATCGAGAACGGACATGGCGCCGGCGCCCCACCGGTTCTCGACCGGAAGGCTCAGGCGACGGGGCGGGGAGAGCCGGATCGCGTCCATGGCCCCAGAGATAGAGGCCCGCGAAAGCGTTTTCCAGAAAAACCGACGCCATGCGGCGTCAGGCAGCGGTCCGACAGGCCGGGCAACGCCCGTGCGCCTCGATGGTGGTGCGCTCGATCACATAGCCGACATCGGCGGCGGCCCGGTTAAGGCCCTCGGCGATCGCGGCCGGGATTTCTTCGGTAGCGCCGCAGCAGTCACAGATCAGGAAGGCCGCCGAATGATCCACGGCGCCGGACGAACAGGCCACATAGGCGCTGATCGAGGCGATGCGGTGGGCCAGCCCCTTGCGCTCGAGAAACTCGAGCGCGCGATAGACTGTGGGCGGCTTGGCCGGCTGGCCGTCCTCTCCGAAGCGGGCGATCAGGTCATAGGCCTTCACCGGCTCGCCGGCGGCCAGCAACAGCTCCAGCACCCGCATGCGGGCGGCGGTCATGCGCTCGCCCTCGCCCGTCAGGCGCGCGTCGGCAGCCGCCAGAGCCGAAGCCACGGAGTCGGCGGACGGTGGACCGTCGTGGTGGTGATGGTGGCAGGCGTCGCCCATGGACCGACAGCTAATGCTTCCCCCCGCCCGCCGCAACCGGAAGCGACTTGACGGAATGTGATGTTATCTCATAACACTTCAGCTTCCTTTCCGCCAGAGTTCCCCGATGACCCTCCCCGCAGTCTCCCGCGCCGCCCTCCTGACCGCCCTCGGCTGGAGCGCCCTGGCCGGCGCCGCCGCCGCCCAGACCGCTCCGCAACAGCCTGCGACTGAACTGGATGAAGTGGTCGTCACCGGCGCTCCCTTCGGAATCAATCAGCGCGCCACCACCATCGCCACCACCGTGGTCGATCAGGAAGCCCTCGCCCAGGCGCCCGCCGCCTCGCTGGGCGATCTGCTCAACGGCCTGCCGGGCGTGCGTTCTACCGACTTCGCGCCGGGCGCCAGCCGCCCGGTCATCCGGGGCCTGTCGGGCCCTCGGGTTCAGGTTCTGACCAACGGCATCGGCCTGATCGACGCCAGCTCGGTCTCCCCGGACCACCAGGTCGCCACTGACCCCGCTGAAGCCAACCGGATCGAGATCGTGCGGGGGCCGGCGACCCTGGCCTACGGCGGCACCGCCATCGGCGGCGTCGTGAACGTTCTGGACGGCCGCATCCCGGACCGCCTGCCGGACGGTGTGGACGGCATGGTCTCCACCCAGGCGTCCAGCGTCGATGACGGCTGGGCTGCCTCGGGCCGCGCCACCTTCGCGCTCGGCCCCATCGCCGTGAATCTGGATGGGATCAAGAAGGACGCCTCGGACTACGACATCCCGGCCCCCGCGATCTCGCAACGGCTGGCCGACGCCGAGGGCATTTCGCGCGGCGAGGGCGGCACGCAGCCGAACAGCTTCTCCGAACTGGAAAGCTGGGGCCTGGGCGCGTCATATATCGGGTCGCGCGGCTATATCGGCGCGTCGTACAAGGACCTCTCATCGACCTACGGCACTGTGGCCGAGCCGGACGTCTTCATCGAGCTGAAGCAGACGCGTGAAGACGTGCGCGGCGAGCTGCGCTTCGACAGCGGCCCGTTCCAGGCGGTGCGCGGGTCGGCCGGCCACGCCGAGTACACTCACACCGAGTTTGAGGGTCCGGGCGAGCCCGGCACGATCTTCAACTCCGACGGTCAGGAAGGCCGGATCGATCTGGTCCAGCGTGAGCGGAACGGCTGGAACGGGGCGATCGGCGTACAGGCGCTGTCGCGCACCTTCGAGGCGATCGGCGATGAGGCCTTCGTGCCCTCCAGCAAGATCGAGGAGACGGGCATCTATACGGTCCAGCGTCTGGACAGGGACGGTTGGGGGCTGGAGGGCGGCCTGCGTTATGATCGCCGCACCCTCGCCGCCGATCCGTTGGACGGCAGCGCCCGCGTGGATCGCAGCTTTGACAACTGGTCCGGCTCGGCGGCCGCCTTCATCCGCCCGACCCACAATCTGTTCCTGGGCCTGAGCTTGGCGCACAATGAGCGCGCGCCGTCCGAAGTCGAACTGTTCGCCGACGGCCTGCACGTCGCCACCGCTGTCTACGAGACAGGCGATGTGACGCTGGACAACGAAAAGGTCACCACCCTCGAAGGCACCATCCACTTCGACGCGGGCCGTTTCCGCGGCGACCTGCACGTGTATGCGTCGAAGTATGACGGCTTCATCGATGAACGCCCGACCGGCGCGACCTTCGTCGACGACGGCGAGGAATTCCCGATCTTCCAGTTCACCCAGACAGACGCGGAGTTCCGGGGTTTCGAGGCCGAAGCCTCGTATGAGCTGTGGAGCTCGGGTGATCGCGCGCTGTCACTGGAAGGCGCCGCCGACTATGTCCATGCCGATACCGATCTGGGGCCCGCGGCCCGGATCCCGCCGTACAGCGTGACCGGCCGTCTGGCCTGGACCTCGACGCCGTTCGACGCGACCTTCGAAGTTCGCCACGTCGGCGAGCAGGATCGTCTGGCCGACTACGAACTGGGCACCGACAGTTACACGCTGGTGAACCTGTCGGGCGCCTGGCGCCCCTTCGCCGACAGGAACGTCTCGGTCTTCGCCGAGGCGCACAACCTGACCGATGAGGAAGCGCGGGAGCACGTCAGCTTCCTCAAGGATGTGGCCCCGCTCCCGGGCCGCAACCTGCGCGTGGGCGTCAGCTACCGCTTCTAGGACACAAGAGGAAGGCGAGCCCGTTTGCCGCCCGCTGATCTGTGGGCTAGAACGCCCGCCTTCCTCTTTTTTACAGAGCCTGACCGCGTCCATGACCGACACTATCGCCCAGAATGCCGGCCTGTCCGGAAACGTCCTCTTCTACAGCCAACCGGAGCCGCTGTCGGTCGAAGCCCACGGCACGCTGGGCGTCGATGCCGTCGCGAAGCCCTATGCGTTCGCCGGCTCGTCGAACCTGGTTCCGCTGACGGTCACCGAGTTCGCGCCCGCCGCCCTGTCCTACCCGGTCATCTTCGCCGGTGAATCCAAGCAACCCGTCGCCGTGATGGGCCTGCGTCAGGGCGAGAACCTGTTCGTGAGCGACGAAGGCGACTTCCGTCCGGAAGCCTACATCCCGGCCTACGTCCGCCGCTATCCGTTCGTCTTCGCCAATGACGACGTCCAGAAGCGTCTTATCCTGTGCGTTGATCGCGCCGCGTCCTTCATCTCGGAAGGCGGCCAGACGCCACTGTTCGTCGACGGCCAGCCGTCGCCCTACACCCAGCAGGCGATGGAGTTCTGCAACAATTTCGAGCAGGAGCGTCAACGCACCGACGCCTTCGTAAAGCTGCTGACCGATCTCGACCTGTTCGAAAGCAAGGAAGCGGTCTTCACGCCGCGCAACCCGGACGGCACCGCCGGCACGCCGCAGAAGCTGGCTGAGTACTTCGCCATCTCGGAAGACAAGCTGAAGGCCCTGTCGCCCGAGAAGCTTGTCGAACTGCGTGACAACGGCGCCCTGGGCCAGATCTACGCCCACCTCGTGTCGCTGCTGGGCTGGGACCGCCTGATCGCCATGGCCTTCCAGAAGGCCGCGACGCAACCGGCCGCCGCCAACGCCTGATCCGTCCGGACCGGATGAGAAAAGCCCCGCCGTCACCGGCGGGGCTTTTTGTTATCTGCGGGCGAGCAAGGACCGGGTGAGGCAGGAGAAAACCAGTCGCCCCGCCTCGTCGAGCAGATCCTGCTGAGCGATGACGATGCCCTTCTCATCTCCGACCGGATCCTTGCCCATGATGGTCACGCGCCCGCGCAACAACTCGCCGGCGGGTGGATTTCGCATGTAGCGCAGCCCATCGACCGCCAGCACCTTTGATTGGGCCCAGCCCGCGGCCTTGTCGGCGTACAGCCGGCTCCACAGGGCGTAGACCATGGCGTCCGGAGCCCCATAAGCGACGTCCCAGCCGGGGAGAAAGCGCTCAACAAACACCTCCAGCGCCGCCTGATCGACCATGCAGGCCCCCAGCGGCACCACCTCGCCCACGCCCAGATCCTCGAAATGGACGTGCAGGGGTTCGGTCATGCGATGCGCTCCGTCAGGCGGCCGGCTCTTCCGACACCCTGACCAGCAGCTTGCCGTCATGGTCGCCGGTGAACAAGCGGTTCAGCGAGTCCAGCGCGACCTCCAGTCCGTCATCGACGTGGACCTTCCATTGCACCCGACCGTCGGCGAGCATCGGCCCGACCTCGGCCACCATTTCCTTCGCCCGATGACCGTAGTCCAGAACCAGGAAGCCCTTCACGTCGAGGCGGTGGGTGATGATCCGGCTGAAGTTCGGCGATGGCGGCGCCTTGGTCGCATTGTACGAGGAGATCAGGCCGCAGACGGCCATGCGACCGTGCACCTTCAGGCGATTGAAGACGGCCATCATGATGTCGCCGCCGACATTCTCGAAATTCATCTCGAACCCGTCGGGAGCCAGACGGTCCAGCGCCGCGCCGACGTCTTCGTTCTTGTAGTCGATGGCGGCGTCGAACCCGAGATCCTCGGTCAACCAGCGACACTTGTCGGGGCCGCCCGCGATGCCGATGACGCGTGCGCCGTGGGCCTTGGCGATCTGGCCCGCGATGGAGCCGACGGCGCCGGCGGCGGCAGAGATGACGATGGTCTCGCCCGCCTTGGCCTTCAGTACATCGGTGACGCCCGCCCAGGCGGTCATGCCGGTCATGCCCAGCACGGACATGTTGGCGGTCAACGGCAGGCCCGGCGCGCGATGAACGCGTGAGGCCGTGCTGTCCGGGATCACCGCATAATCGGCCCAGCCGCCCGCTGCTGTCGTGACCACGTCGCCGACCTTGAAGCGCTCAGACCGGCTTTCCTCGACCACGCCCAGGGTCAGGCCGCGCATGACCCCACCCAGCGGCACGGCGGGCAAATAGCCCTCCGCCTCGTTCATCCAGGTGCGGTTGGTCGGGTCCAGCGACAGATAGATGGTCCGGACAAGAATTTCGGATTCGTTCAGCTCCGGCAGGGTCCCTTCGATCAGCTCGAGATCTCCGGGCTGGATCAAGCCGCTGGGACGCTGGCGCAGCACCCACTGACGATTGGTTCGAGCCATTGACGGTTCCTCCGGGTTTTCTTTCTGGACGCGCATAGTGGCTTGCCCCGCGCCGCTGTCCAGTCGCGCCAAAGAAAAAGGCGGACCGCATATGGTCCGCCTTGAAGTGGCATCATCGAGAATGAGGTGCGGAGGCGACAGACCGGCTGGCGCCGGTCTCAAGTCGGGGGGGCGTCGCCGCCTCCGCAGTCAGATAACGAGGCCTCCCCGCCCGGGTTCCTGCGGACGCTGAATATTTTCACGTCAGGCGAGAGTTCGGAACAGCGCCGCCGGGCGCAGCGTTGAGGCACCACATATTCTGGAAAACAACGGGAGGCCGTCATGAGCCCGCAATCCCCCCACGACAAGGTCGCCGACGCCGTACATGAGGGTCGGCCCGCCGACGCCCAACTGGTCCGGCAGGGCCGAAGCGGTAGACGCATCCTGCTTCTGCTGATCGTCTCTGCTGGCGCCGCTGCGGTCCTGTTGCTCGGGCTGTGGGCCGCGACCAACGGCCGCTTCGCGGACCTTGAGCCCAGCCGGGCCGAAAAGGCGGCCGAGGCGCAGACCTTTGATCAGGAACCGACGGCGACGGCTCCCGTCACGGCCGCCCCGGCGCGGTAGCGGACGAGAAAAGGCCCCGGCTACGCCACCGGGGCCTTCTCTTTTCAGACAGGGCGACAGCGGTCAGGCCGCTTCCTTCTGGCGCGATGGATGGAAGAACAGCGCCTGACTGATCGCCGCCTTCACCGTTTCGGGCTGGAAGGGCTTGGTGATCAGGAAGGTCGGCTCGGGCCGCTCTCCGGTCAGCAGACGTTCAGGGAAGGCGGTGATGAAGATCACCGGCACGTCGATCCGCTTAAGGATGTCCTTCACAGCGTCGATGCCCGAGGAACCGTCGGCCAGCTGGATATCGGCCAGCACCAGCCCCGGACGATGGCGCGCGACGGCGTCGACGGCTTCGTCATGGGTGGTCGCGATGCCGGTGACGTGGTGGCCCAACTCCTTCACCAGACTTTCGATGTCCGCGGAAATGATCGCCTCATCCTCGATGATCAGGACGTCCGTCGCGAGCTCCGCGTCGATGTCCGATTGCGCTTCCGAGATCAGTCGCTCGACGTCCAGCGCGTCGGCTTCCAGGATCTGGGCGGCTTCCGAGGGGGTGAACCCTTCGAGGGCGGTCAGCAGAAAAGCCTGACGCGACTTGGGCGCGATCCGCATCAGACGGCCCGCGGCGTCATCGCGGCCTTCGATGCCGCTCTTGTCTTCCAGCTGTGCGCCCGTCGAGGCCCAGATGGCGTGGAACACATGATACAACGCCACGCGCGGCGTCATATCGGTCGGCAATTGCCGCTCTCCGGCGGCCAGGGCCTCAAGGGCGACACGGACGTAATTATCGCCCGTCGTCTGATCGCCGGTAAGCGCGCGAGCGTAACGGCGAACATAGGGCAGGTGCGGCGCAAGGCGGGCCAGCAGGCTCATACTCGAAATCCCCGACAGGTTCGCAGCCCGGAAAACAGGCCGCAGCTCACCAGAAACGTATCAAATCAGCCACGGTTCCCTTCGCCACCCGAAAGCTTGAGCATATTTTGATTTCCCGCCCGGAACCCCAAGGCCGGCGTGGCGTTCCGGCCTTCTACAATAGCGTCTGGGTGGCGACCTTATTCAATGACAGACAACTCCAACCCTCCGGGGAAACCGGCCAAGGGCGGCGCCGGCCTCGAAGAGGCCCGCCTGCGTCAACAGGCCATCGGCGTGAAGCTGAGGCATATGTTCGACGAGGTGGTGAACGAGCCCGTTCCCGATGAATTCCTCGACATTCTGCGTCGCGCTGACGAGCGGTCCGAGGGAGGCGGCGCATGAATGCCGCCCCCAAGCCTCCGTCGGCTGATGACAACGCCTTCAAAAAGGAACTCGTCACCCTGATCCCGCATCTGCGGGCCTTCGCGCGCACCCTGACGGGCGACCCCACGGCCGCCGACGATCTGGCGCAGGACGCGATGATGAAGGCGTGGGACGCCCGCGCCAGCTACCAGATGGGCACCAACATGAAGGCGTGGACCTTCATGATCCTGCGCAACCAGTTCTATTCCGAGAAGCGTCGGTCGTGGCGCCAGTCGCAACTGGATCAGGAGGCCGCCGAACGGACTCTGGTGGCGGTGGACGATCCGGAATCGCCCGTCGCTCTGGACGAGTTGCGTCTGGCCCTCGCCACCCTGCCCGAGGAACAGCGTGAAGCGTTGATCCTGGTCGGCGCCGGGGGGTTCGCCTATGAGGAGGCCGCCGAAATCTGCCAGTGCGCGGTCGGCACCGTGAAGAGCCGGGTCTCCAGAGCCCGCAAGGCGCTGCAGGCGACGCTTGAGAAAGGCGGGTATGCCCGTGATGGCCGCGCCGCCGGCGACGCCATGCGTTCCATCCTTGCAGATGCCGACCGCCTGAGCAGCGTCCGGAACTGATCGGGTGGTGCGACTGGGGCGCGCATTCGGCCGGGGCCTCTCCCAGCCGAAATTCCAGGGCATCCGCTTCCGGCTGGGTGTCGCCCTTGCGCTCGCCCTGTTGCCGATCCTTCTGCTCGGCGCCTTTCAGGCGCAGCAGCAGTTTCGTGCTCAGGATCTGGAACGTCGCCAGGATTTGCAACTGGCGGCCGAACGCACGGCCGCCAGCGCCAAGTCCCGTCTGGACAGCACCAGTGTCCTCCTTCAGGCCCTGCGCCCCGAAGCGCTGGAGGTCTTCTGCGAGCCAAGGTTGACGGCTCTGGTCAGCCGGCTGGATGGTCTGGACGGATTGGCCCGCGTCACCGCGACCGGCTACACCACCTGCGCCTCCCGTGGTCTGGTGGACGACACGCCGCCATGGCTTGCGCAAGCCCGCCAGAGCGCCTGGTTCCAGCGGCTGCGGGCGGGAGAAGGCACCGTCCTCGCACGCGCCCCCGCGGCGCCCGGCCAGGAACCGGGCCTGATTGTAGCGCTGCGGCTGGAACGTCCGCTGGGCGCCTTTGACGGCGCCATGATCGCGGTCATTCCGCTGGCCTCTCTTCAACCCGATGTCGCCGATGCCGCCCTGCCTGAAGGCTCACAGGCCGCACTGACCGACTCCGCCGGACGCATCCTGACCGCCACCGACACCACCGCCTTCACCCTCAAAGGCGATATGTCCCTGACCGGTTGGGTGGAAAGGGCTCGCACGGAAGGCTCGTCCATCTTCGAAGCGGACTCCACCGACAACCGCCACCGGGTTTTCGCCGGCGCCGCGCTGGCGGGCCGGGACGTTTACGCCCTGCTGTCGGCGCCCTCGCCCGGCCTGCTGTCCTGGGCCCGTCTGAACCCGGTCGGTCTGCTGTTCATGCCGCTGGCGGCCTGGCTGGCCGCCTTCGCGTCGGTCATGCTGTTCAGCGAACGGATCGTGGTCCGCTGGCTGGACTATCTGGAGCGGATCGCCGCCATCTACGCCCGGGGTCGCTTCTCGGTCCGGGCGGTGCAGGCGGTGAACGCCCCGTCCGAAATTCGGGTGCTGGCGCGAACCTTGGACGAGCTGGCCGACACCATCACCACCCGCGACGCCGCTCTTCTGGCCTCGGTCGATGAGAAAGACGCGCTGATGCGCGAGATCCATCACCGGGTGAAGAACAATCTGCAGATCATCTCATCCCTGCTGTCGATGCAGCAGCGGGCGCTGACCGATGAACCCGCCAAGGCGGCCGTCGGCGACACCCGGCAGCGGATCGCCGCCCTGGCCCTGATCTATCGGACACTCTACCAGAGCGACGACCTGCGCTACGCCGACGCCCGCATCTTCCTGACCGAGTTGGTCGGGCAGCTGATCGCCAGCGAAAGCGGGCGCGGCCATCTCGTGACCTCATCGGTCGAGGCGGATTCGCTGGTGGTGGACCCCGACAAGCTGGCCCCGCTGGCGCTTTGGCTCGTGGAGGCCGTAACCAATGCGCAGAAGCACGCCTTCGCCGGACGCGGCGGCGACCTCAAGGTCCGATTCAGAGTGCAGGGCGACCGTAGCGTACTTGAGGTTCAGGACAACGGACCGGGGGTCAGCGAGACCGAACGCGCCGGTGTCGGGCGAACCCTGATGGGCGCCTTCGCCAAACAGCTCCGAGGCGAGGCGGAGATGATCCCCGCCGAAGGGGGGGGGACCATCGCCCGCATGACCTTCGCCACGCCTGAAGCCGTCATTCCGGCCGACCCCGCGGATCTGGGAACCGCACCCGCGCCGCGACGTTGATACGCCACAGCCTCCCCAAGGGCCTCAAGGAGTAGAAACCATGCGCAAGATTTTCATTCTGGTCGCCGCCGCCGCCGCCCTGACCACCGCCGCCTGCAACACTGTCGCCGGCGCCGGTCGTGACGCTTCCGCCGCCGGCAGCGCCGTCACCGAGGCCGCCGAAGACGCCAAGAACTAAACCGCTTTCACCGGTTCCCGGCTGCGACATCCCCCCGACGCGCAGCTCGGTTGAAGAAGGCCCGTTCGCTTCCCCCGCGGACGGGCCTTCGCCTTTTCGGAACACCGGTTGCCGCTTGCGCCTGACGCGGGCCGCTCTAGCATCCCGGCGGGAGGCGTCCGCAGATGACGTCCACGACGCGGGGAGGCGTTGAATGACGGACGTGGCTGAGCACCGGGACGGACCGGGCCTGAAAACAGTTGTCGGCGCCTCGGCGGCAGGCACGGCCTTCGAGTGGTACGACTTCTTCGTCTTCGGATCGCTGGCGACCGTGATCGCCAAACACTTCTTCGCCGACGCCGGGGAGACCGTCAGCTATATTCTGGCGTTGTTGACTTTTGGTCTGGGCTTCGTGGTCCGTCCGCTGGGCGCGCTGGTGTTCGGCTGGTTCGGCGACAGGACTGGACGCAAGACCACTTTCCTTGTGACCATCACCATGATGGGGCTGGCGACCGTGGCCATCGGCTTGCTGCCGGACTTCAACGCCATTGGTCTGGCCGCGCCAATCCTGTTGCTGATCATGCGAATGCTGCAGGGCTTCGCGCTGGGCGGTGAGTATGGGGGGGCGGCGATCTATGTGGCCGAGCACTCCCCGCCGAGGAAGCGCGGCCTGCTGACCGGCTGGATTCAGACGACGGCGGCCATGGGATTGATCGGTGCGCTGGCGGTCATCCTGATCACCCGCGCCATTCTCGGGAGCGAGGCCTTCGACGAATGGGGCTGGCGTATTCCCTTCCTGCTGTCGGCCCTGCTTCTGGCGGTGTCGCTGTGGATCCGGCTGAAGCTGAACGAGAGCCCCGCCTATCAGCGCATGGAGGCGGAAGCCGGTGAGAACCGCGCCCCCTATCGCGAGGCCTTCCTGACGTGGAAGAACGGCCGCTTCGTCCTGATCGCCCTGTTCGGCATCATGATCGCCCAAGGGGCGGTCTGGTATTGTGGGTATTTTTATACCCGGTTTTTCATGGAGAAGGTGCTCAAGGTCGGTACGAACACCGTGGACCAACTGGTTCTGATGGTCACCGTGGCCTCGGCCTTCCTCTACATCTTCTTCGGCTGGCTGTCGGATCGGCTGGGACGCAAGCCGGTCATGCTGTTCGGCATGATCCTGGCACTGATCGCCTTCTTCCCCGGCTTCCACGCCCTGACCCGCGCCGCCAATCCGGCGCTGGCCGAGGCGCAGGCCGTCAGCCCGGTGACCGTCATCGCCGACCCGGCGGATTGCAGCCTGCTGTTCGATCCCATCGGCAAGGCGGTGTTCACAAGCTCCTGCGACATCGCCAGAATCGCCCTGTCCAACGCGGGCATCCCCTACGAGACGACGAAGGCCGTCGCCGGATCGGCGACCGCGATCCGGGTGGGCGGGGTGGATGTCGCCTCGGTTGACGGCGGCGGTCTGGACGCGGCCGCGCTTAAGGCCGCCCGGACGGATGTTGAAACCCGCGCCCGCGCCGCCCTCACCGCCGCCGGCTATCCGCAGAAGGCGGATCCGGCACGGATCAACATGCCGCTGACCTTCGGCATCCTGATGATCTTCATGGTGGCGGCCTGCGCCCTGTACGGTCCGCAGGCCGCGGCTCTGGTCGAGTTGTTCCCGACGCGGGTGCGCTACACCGCGATGAGCCTGCCCTACAACATCGGCACCGGCTGGGTCGGCGGGCTGTTGCCGGCGGCCAGCTTCGCTCTGGTGGCGGCGTCCGGGAATATCTATTTCGGACTCTGGTACTCGGTCGCCTTCACGGTCGTGGCCGTCATCGTCAGCCTGATCTGGCTGCCGGAGACCAAGGGCCGCGACCTGGACACGATCGGTGACTGACGCGTTCCTGACGTTCCTCCCCAGAACCGGACGAAGACCATGACGATTTCTCCCCGCGACGCCGGACTGAAGCTCCTGCGCGAGCATGCCTTGATCGCGGGGGAGGTCGTGACCGGCGCCGCCCGGATCGCGGTCGATGACCCCGCCACCGGCGAGATCATCGGCCATATCCCCGACCTCGGCGTCGCCGAGACACAGAAGGCCATCGCGGCGGCGGTCGAGGCCTTTCCCGACTGGTCGCGATCCGACCCGCACAAACGCGCCGCCTTCCTGCGGGAATGGGCGCGGCTGATCGATGAGAACACCGAGGGACTGGGAGCCCTGATGGCGCTGGAGAACGGCAAGCCGTTCGAGGAGGCCAAGGGCGAGGTCGCCTACGCCAACGGCTTCATCAAATGGTTCGCGGGACAAGCCGAGCGCCTGATCGGCGAGACGCAGGACAGCCCGCTGGGCCACGTCATTCTGACCTTCCGCGAGGCGGTCGGGCCATGCGCCCTGATCACGCCCTGGAACTTCCCGGCGGCCATGCTGACCCGCAAGCTGGGGCCGGCCTTCGCGGCGGGCTGCACGGCCGTGGTCAAGCCGGCCAGCCAGACGCCGTTCACGGCTCTCGCGCTGGCGGAGTTGGCTTATCAGGCAGGCCTGCCCAAGGGCGCACTGAGCGTCATCACCGGGGATGCGGCGACAATCGGCGGCGCGCTGACCTCCTCACCGGATATCCGGAAGCTGAGCTTTACCGGGTCCACTCCCGTGGGCCGCAAGCTGGCCGAGCAGTCCGCTCCGACCCTGAAGCGGGTGTCGATGGAATTGGGCGGCGCGGCGCCCCTGATCGTCTTCGCCGACGCTGACCTCGATCTGGCGGTGGCAGAGACCATCAAGGGCAAGTTCCGCAACTCGGGCCAGACCTGCGTTTGCCCGAACCGGGTGTATGTCGAGGCGTCGGTTGCGGACGAATACGCGACGAAGCTGGCCGCCGAGGTGGCGAAGATTCCGGTCGGCGCAGCCTTCGAGCCCGGCGTGAAGGTCGGCCCGCTGATCGAGGACAAGGCGCTCGACAAGGTCGAGGATCACCTGAAGAGGGTGCGGGCGGCGGGTGGCAAGGTGCTGACCGGCGGCGCCCGCCATGAACGCGGCGGGCGTTTCTTCCAGCCCACGGTGACCCTGGGCGGGGACGACACCCTGTTCCGCGAGGAAGAGACCTTCGGGCCTCTGATTCCGGTCTTCCCGTTTGAGACCGAAGACGAGGTGCTGACCAAGGCCAACGACAGCGAGTTCGGCCTGGCCTCCTATCTGTTCACCCGCGATCTGGACCGCGCCTTCCGTATCGGTCGCCGGATCGAGGCGGGGATGTGCGGTGTGAACACCGGTCTGATCTCAACCGCCGTGGCGCCGTTCGGCGGCGTTAAATCCTCCGGCTACGGCAAGGAGGGTTCGATCCACGGGATCGACGAATACGTGGACATCAAAGCCGTGACGCTGGCGCTGAAGTAGAGGTCACACCGGCAACGCCCCGCGCTTGACCACCGTGCGCATGGCGACGCTGGACGAGACGCGGGTGACGCCGGGGATGCGGGTCAGTTCGCGGGAGTGGATGCGTTCGAGGTCATCGACGTCGCGGACGACGAGGCGCAGCAGGTAGTCGGAACCGCCGGTCATCAGATAGCACTCGACCACCTCAGGCACGGTGGCGATGGCGGTCTCGAAGGCGGTCAGGGAGGCCTCGGCCTGTGAGGACAGGGTGACTGTGACGAAGACGCTGATCGGCAGGCCGACAGCGCGCTCGTTGATAATGGCGGCGTAACGGCTGATGACGCCCTCCGTCTCCAGCGCGCGCAGACGACGCAGGCAGGCGCTTTCAGACAGGTTCACCGCGCGGGCCAGATCGGCGTTGGTCATGCGCCCGTCGCCCTGAAGCGCGCGAAGCATCTTTCGATCCGTCTCGTCCAGGGCAACGGCGGAAATTGTCTTCATTGCACGCCTCATTCGCAGATTCTGCGACTGTACGCCGTTCAGTCAGCGAAAAGAACAGGAACCTGCGCGGAAAGCGCCGCTAGATTGCGCGCCAGGCGCGACCGGCACAGGGCGGCGCGTTCACCGGTTCAGGCGAGGAAATCCCATGCGCGTCGGCGTCCCCAAGGAAATCAAGAAGAACGAGCACCGCATCGGCCTGACGCCGACCGCCGTGCGCGAATATGTGGCCCACGGCCACGCGGTCTCGATCGAAAAGGGCGCCGGTCTGGGCGCCGGCTTCACCGACGCCGACTACGTCAAGGCGGGCGCGAAGATCGTCGACACCGCCGCTGAAATCTTCGCCGCCAACGACATGATCGTTAAGGTGAAGGAGCCGCAGAAGGTCGAGTGGGAGATGCTCCGCGAAGACCAGATCCTGTTCACCTACCTGCACCTGGCGCCCGATCCCGAGCAGACCAAGGGCCTGATCGCGTCGAAATGCGCCGCCGTGGCTTATGAGACCGTGACCGACGCCCGTGGCGGCCTGCCGCTGCTGGCCCCGATGTCGGAAGTCGCCGGCCGGATCGCCGTCTTCTCCGCCGCCGAAACCCTGCTGAAGCACAACGGCGGCATGGGCCTGCTGTTCTGCGGCGTGCCGGGCGTGGCTCCCGCCCGCGTGCTGGTGCTGGGCGGCGGCGTCGTCGGCCTGAACGCAGCCCGCATGGCCATGGGCCTCGGCGCCGAAGTGGTGGTTATGGAACGCTCTATCCCGCGCATGGCCTACATCGACGAAGTCACCAACGGCCGCGTCATCACCCGCTACTCCTCGATCGGCGCGATCGAGGAAGAACTGGTAAAGGCCGACGTCGTTATCGGCGCCGTGCTGGTGCCGGGCGCCGAGGCGCCGACACTGGTCAGCAAGGCTCAGCTGAAGTCGATGAAGCCGGGCTCGGTCCTGATCGACGTCGCCATCGACCAGGGCGGTTGCTTCGAAACCAGCCACGCCACGACCCACGAAGACCCGACCTATGTCATCGACGGCGTCGTCCACTACTGCGTCGCCAACATGCCCGGCGCCGCCCCGCGCACCTCGTCGGAAGCCCTGAACAACGCCACCCTGCCCTTTGGCCTGGCGCTGGCCAATAAGGGCCTGGACGCGCTGAAGGACAATGCGCACCTCGCGCGCGGCCTGAACGTGCTGAAGGGCGAGCTGACCTATCCCGCCGTCGCCGAGGCGCTGAACATGCCGTGGAGCGACCCCTACGGCGTCTGGGCGAAGTAAGGCTTCGACCTCGGTGGAAAAGACAGGGCGGGATCGGAAGCGGTCCCGCTCTTTTCACATCCGGCTAAACGATCAGCGACACCAGCCCGCCGCCGAGATCGGTGCCCGCCTGCTGGATCGCGCGATCAAGATCGACGGCGGCGTCATCCAGTTCGCGCGCCTCATGAGGTGAGAGCGAGTCGTCTTCCCCTGCCCTGGCCTGTTCCGTCGCCCGGCGGATCATCCCTTTCAGCTCGGCGGCCATGCGGCGGACATCGGCCATGAACTCGCTGTCGGCGCGCTTTTCGCCATTCCGGCGAGACATCTCGGCGGCCTGTGACTTCTGCTCGTCGATGGCGTGCTGATAGGGGTTGGCCGACTTCGCCTCCCCACCTGCCGTCGCCTCCCCCCCGGACCCGGCGTCGCCAGACACGCCAGCCTCAGCGGATTGAGCCTGAGCCTGCCCAGCCTGCGCCTGCGCCTGCGCTCCCGCGTCTGCCGAAGCCGCCGCCGCCGCATCGCCCGAAGCGATGGGCGCCGCGCCCGTCGCGCTCATGCCCGCCGTGTTTCCGCCTGCCGAAGCATAGGCCTTCACCGCCGCGCCGAGTTCACGCGCGAGCTGGGCCGCCAGACGGGCGATGCCTTCCGGATCCATGCCCGCCATGGAGCGGAGCATCTGCAACCGGGCCTTCAACCGCTCGATGGTCTGGCGAGCGGCGGCCTTGCGGGATTCCGAAGCCTCATCAGAGCGCGTTTTCAGCGCCTCCGACGCCACCTTCGCCTTGCGCAGCTTCCCGTCAGACGCCGCCTTCAGCCGATCCGCGCGCGTGTCAGCCGACACCTGCAGCGGCTTCATCAGATTCATCAGGGTGTCGGACGAAATCTTCACGACCCGGGAGGGTGAGGTGAGCCGCGGAATCCGGCAAGAGCGCCCGGAACCGGACCTTTCCGGCGTCGGCCTGTAAATCGCCGCTCTCTTGGGGTATATGCCCGGCGCTCAAACAGCGAGCGACCGCGTCGCGAGCGGCAGCGTCCAAGAAGTCCCGCGATGAAGTTTCTCGACCAGGCCAAGATCTATATCCGCAGCGGCAACGGCGGCGGCGGAGCTGTCTCGTTCCGGCGCGAGAAATTCATCCCCAACGGCGGGCCGGACGGTGGTGACGGCGGTCATGGCGGGAACGTCTGGATCACGGCCGTCGATGGCCTGAACACCCTGATCGACTATCGCTATCAGCAACATTTCAAGGCCCAGACCGGCCATCACGGCCAAGGCCGCCAGATGCATGGCGGCAAGGGCGAGGACATCGTCCTGCGCGTTCCCGTCGGCACCCAGGTGCTGGACGAGGACAAGGAGACCGTCCTGCTGGATATGGATCGCGCCGGCATGACCGAGATGCTGCTGAAGGGCGGTAACGGCGGCTGGGGCAACACCCGGTTCAAGGGCCCGCAGAATCAGGCCCCCACCTACGCCAATCCCGGTCAGGAAGGTCAGGAGCGCTGGATCTGGCTGCGCCTGAAGCTGATCGCCGACATCGGCCTGGCGGGCCTGCCGAACGCGGGCAAGTCGACTTTCCTGTCGGCGGCCTCGGCGGCCAAGCCGAAGATCGCCGACTATCCCTTCACGACCCTGGCGCCCAATCTCGGCATGGTGGACCTGAGCCCGACCGAACGGTTCGTCATCGCCGACATTCCCGGGCTGATCGAAGGCGCATCGGAAGGCGCGGGCCTCGGCACGCGCTTCCTCGGGCACGTCGAGCGCTCCGCCTCGCTGATCCATCTGATCGACGGAACGCAGGAGGATGTGGTCGAGGCGTGGCGCATCATTCGCGGCGAACTGGACGCTTATGGCGAGGGGCTGGCGGACAAGACCGAGCTGCTGGCGTTGAACAAGATCGACGCCTTGTCGGAAGAAGAACGCGAAGAGAAGGCCGCCGCCCTGAAGGAAGCCTCGGGCAAGACGCCTTATCTGGTGTCGGGCGTGTCGGGCGAGGGTGTGAAGGAACTGCTTCGGGCCGCCTGGAACGAGGTCCGCAAGACGCGGGGCGAACTGACGCGCGTGGATGCGGAAGACGAAGGCGTCATCGAAACGCCCGGCGGCTGGCAGCCATAGTCTTTCTGCCTTGATCCTGCCCTGAAACTTGGCTGTTCTGCGTTCGACGGGAGGGCTGCCGATGCTTCAACGCACCATGGTGACAGCTGCCGTGGCAGCAGTGTCGATCCTGATGGCGGGATTCCAGACCGCGCCGGCGCCGCCGCAGTTGAGTCCGGCGCTCGCGGTGCTGGCCGAGGACGCGAGTGCGGCGCAGGGCTTCGACTACATGGCCCTGAAAGCCGAAGGCGTGGACCTAAAGGCGATGTCCGACGCGGTCTATCGGCGCGCGGTGGTGGCGGGTTCCGACCCCCGCTGTCTGACCGAGGCGGAAGCCGAACTTCAGGAAAATCTGGCTGCGGCGGCGGAGGCGACGGATCGCGCGGCCTTTGATGACGACCGGGCGGCCGCGGCGGAGGCCTGGGCGAAATGGAACCTGTTCTCCGAGGGCCTGGAGCATGGCCAGATCGCCACCGAGCCGCCGTTCAAATGGGTCTCGGACCGCTATGCAGAGATCTCCGAAGAGACCAATCCTCGCTCCGTTGAGTTGCTGCGCCGGACGGCGAAAGATCAGATGTACCGCCATAGCTGGACCGGTGGCGAGCAGGTGTGGGGACCGTTGAACCCCGGTGCACGGAGCCGGGTCCTCGCGAGGTTGATGCGAGCGACCTGTGTGGTGGATCGGGACAATACCGAATGGTTGAAGGCCGACGTCGCGGCCAACGGCTGGTTCACGATTTCAGCGAGCGGCGCGCGGGCGTCGAGCTCCGCATGGTTGATGGCCCAGCACGCCGACCGTGACCGGGATTTCCAGCGGCATGTGCTCAGCTTGATGGAGCCTCTGGTCTCGACCGGGGAGGTCTCGAAGGCCAACTACGCCTATCTGTGGGACCGGATCGCCGTGTCCGAGCGACGACCCCAGCGCTACGGCACACAGGGACGCTGCGTGGCGCGGAACCGGTGGGAGCCGAACGACCTTGAAGACCCGGCGGGCGTCGAGGCCCTGCGCGAGGTCGCCGAGATCGGGTCGCTGGCGGAGTATCAGGCCCATATGCACCAGTACTGTGCGGATTTCGCAGGGTGAAGGAACAGACTCCGGCGCCGTCGTTTCCCTTCCCGAAAGGGAGACCGACATGGCTGATCCGAAACAGAGCGAGGGCCGCAGGGCCAACGGCGCCATGCCGGGCGGCAAGCCTGACCAGACGACCTCTGACGCCGAGGTGAAGCGCACCGGCGAGGCGTCACGTCGCAAGGCTGGTCCTGACGGACCGGACGCCACCGAGATCGGCGACACCTTCAAACGGTCTCCACACTGATGAAGCGCGACAGAGCCTTTTCGACGTGTTAGGGCGCGGGTGAGCATAAGTCGCGCGAGCCCGCCTTGTCCTTCTTCCACGCCGGTCCCGCGCCGCAAAAACCCGGTCCCCGCCCGGGCGCGCTCCGCGACGGTCTGGACCTGACCCCCGGGATGGCCGTCGGCCTGTTCGGCGGCTCCTTCAATCCTGCCCACGACGGACACGCCCACGTCGCCGAGACCGCCCTGCGCCGTCTGGGACTGGACCGGGTGGTCTGGCTGGTCTCGCCGCAAAACCCTTTAAAAGACGCGCGCGACAGCGCGCCTCTGGCCGACCGGATGACCTCCGCCGCCGAGGCCGCGAAACTGGCGGCCAGCGGACCGTCGATGATCATTTCGGATGTCGAGACCCGCATGGGCACCCAGTGGACCGTCGATACCCTGCGCGCGCTGGTCGCGCGGCATCCGGGCGTGCGGTTCGTGTGGTTGATGGGATCGGACAATCTGGCGAGCTTCCACAAATGGCGCGGCTGGACCGACATCATGCGCCTGATGCCCATGGCGGTGATCTCCCGGCCGGGTTCCCTGCTGGACAGCCGGACCGCCCCCGCCGCATCTCGTTTCGCGGGCGCGCGGGTCGCTGCGGAGAAGGCCCGCCTCCTGCCTGATCTGGAGGCTCCGGCCTGGACCTATCTGACGGCGCCGCTCAATCCGCGGTCGTCCACGGCCCTGCGCGCGGCGGCGAAAGGCCGGGGCGGGTGACGCCCGGCGGGGTTTGTGCTAGACTGCCGCTTTAGTAACTACCCCCGGAGCCCTCCGCTGACCCCCTCTACCGCGTATGACGCGCACGACGACGCCGTTTCCAACACGGCGCATGAGATGGACGAGATCGAACCCGTCCACTCCGAAGATGGTCACGAGGCGCCCCTTCCCGTCGGCCTGACCGAGCTCGAGAACGCCATTGTGGCCAAGCTTGACGAGGACAAGGCGCAGGACATCGTGCTGATCGACCTGCGCGGCAAAAGCCCCATGTCGGACGCGATGATCGTGGCCTCGGGCCGTTCGCACCGCCACGTCGGTGCGCTGGCGGACCATCTGCAGCGCCTGATGAAGGAAATGGGTCTGGGCCGGGTCAAGGTCTCGGGCCTGCCGCACTGCGACTGGGTTCTGCTGGATGCAGGCGACGTGATCGTCCACCTGTTCCGCCCCGAAGTGCGTACCTTCTACAACATCGAGAAGATCTGGTCGGTCGACAGCGGCCACCGCACCGACAGCCGCGTCTGATCGGTCGAATACTTCATGAAGCTGGGCGTCATCGCGATCGGCAAGCCGGGGCGCGGCCCTGAAGCCATGCTGGCGGATGACTACGCCCAGCGCGCGACCCTGGCGGGGCGGGCGCTGGGGCTTGGCCCGCTGGAGCTGATCGACCTTGAGCCCCGCAAGCCCGGCAAGGCGCCGGAGGCTGAACTGATCCTCAAGGCCGCCGAGGGCGCATGCCTGATCGCCTGTGACGAGCGGGGCAAGACCTACTCCAGCCGCGCCTTCGCCGATCATATCGCCATGCTGCGAGACCGTGGCGAACGACGGCTGGTCTTCGCCATCGGCGGGGCGGACGGGCTGGACGCCAGCGTGCGCGCGGCCGCGAGTTCGACCCTTGCGTTCGGCCCCCAGACCTGGCCGCACGCATTAGCGCGGGCCATGCTGGCGGAACAGCTGTATCGGGCCGTGACCATTCTGGCCGGCTCGCCCTATCATCGGGACTAGGCGAAATCGGCCCGGATGCTTCGCATCCGGGCTCAGATTTCGCTCAAGTTTAATCCGGACCATTTTTTGGATTCGGATTGGGATTCAATCCGAAGCAAAAATGATCTGATGCGTCCCGTCCTTCCTATCCTGCTGGCGAGCCTGATCGCCCTGCCCGTCGCCGCCGCGGCCCCGCAGGAGCAGGGCGAGGTCGCGCGCCTGCAGACTGAGTATCGGGATGAATTGGCGCGGGCGCGCCGCCTGCGGGCCGAGGCCGAGGAAGCGGCGGCCGAGATCGCCGGGCTGGAGCGCGAACTGTCACGCCTGACCGCCGCCGTGAACGCCGACGATCAATTGATCAGCGCCCAGCGGACGCGGTTGCGTGAACTGGGTCAGCGGGAGGCCGCTCTGGTGGCGAAGCTGTCGGCGGCGCGCGGACGACAGGCCCGGCTGCTGTCGGCGCTTCAGATGATGAGCCGCAAGCCGCCGCCCCCTCTGCTGGTCCCGGCGGACGAAGCCGTCGACGCCGTTCGCGCCTCCATCCTGATGCGCGCCATCGCGCCGGAACTGCGGGCGCGGACACAGGCTCTGATGGACGAACAGTCGGAACTGACCCGGGTCCGACGGCTGGCCGCGCTGAACAGCGAGCAACTGTTCACGACCGAGAGCCAGCGCGGCGACCGCCGGGCCGAGATTGAGACGCTGAGCGCACGCAAGGCCGCGCTGCGGGCTGTACTGCGTGCGGAAGCGACCCAGGCCGAACGCTCAGGTCGGGCGCTGGAAGCCCGACTGAACACCCTCGGAGCCACCGTTCCGACCATCGACGCGGACGCGCCCGCGACGGTGGCGCGCTTGCCCGCGGGTCGAAACCGTCTGACCGCGCCCGTCGACGGCGCGCCCTCGATCAGGTTCGGCCCGGGCGCGGCAGGATGGCGCTGGCGAGCGGACAGACAGGAGGCGCGCGCTCCGGCTGCGGGTCGGGTGGTCTTCGCGGGACCGCTGTCAGGATGGGGCGAGGTGGTTATCGTCGATCTGGGCCCCGGCTGGCGCGCGGTGATCGCAGGCATGGAGGAGCTTTCGGTCACGACCGGCGCCCGCGTCGCGGACGGGCAGGCCCTGGGCCGAACCGGCGCCGACGGCGAGGTCTGGTTCCAGTTGCGTCGCGACGAACGCGCCATCGACCCGGCGCCCTGGCTGGATTGAGCGCGCCTTCTCCGCGAATCCGCTTTCCAACCGACGATGACGCTGATTTTATCCACCGTGCCCGGACAGGCCACGATTTGGTCGCGCGCCGGTATGTTACTGCCGCCCACAAGGTCGCCTCCCCGGCCCGCTGAAGAAGAAGACGAATGCGTAAGCTGCTGATGATCGGCGCCGCCGCCGCCACCGTGATCGGCCTGGGGGCCGCCACCGCCGCAGGGCAGACGCCGCGCAACGAGGCCTTCCGCATGATCGGCCTCTTCGGCGACGTGCTGGGCATCGTTGAGCAGGCCTATGTGGTGCCGGTCGATGACAAGAAGCTGATCGAAGCCGCCCTTCAGGGGATGATGGGCGCGCTGGACCCGCATTCCAACTACCTGCCGCCGGACGGCTATGGCGAACTGCGGGAGCGTACCGAGGGCCAGTACTCCGGCGTCGGCCTGACCATTTCGTCGGAAGGCGGGCTGGTGAAGATCATTTCGCCGATGGACGGCGGCCCGGCGGCGCGCGCGGGCGTTAACGCCGGCGACGTCATCTCGGCCATCGACGGCCAGAGCGCTTCGGGCCTGACGGTGAGCCAGGTGTCCGACAAGCTGCGCGGCGCGGTCGGCACTTCGGTCAAGGTCACCTTCCTGCGCGACGGCGAGGAGCCCCGCGAGGTCACCCTGACCCGGGAGATCATCCGCATCGATTCCGTCACCGGACGGGTCGAGGGCGAGTTCGGCTATCTGCGTATCTCGACGTTCAACGAGAACACCGGCCGCGAACTGACCGACACCATCAACCGCCTGAAGCGCGAGAACCCGGCCATCAAGGGCTATGTTCTGGACCTGCGGAATAACGGCGGCGGCCTGCTGGACGCGGCCATCGCGGTGTCCGACGCCTTCCTGGAGCGCGGTGAGATCGTCAGCCAACGTGGTCGCAAGCCGGATCAGATCCAGCGCTACGCCGCGCGCCCGGGCGACCTGACGGGCGGCCTGCCGCTGGTGGTGCTGATCAACTATGGGTCGGCTTCGGCGTCGGAGATCGTGGCGGGGGCCCTGAAGGACCACCAGCGCGCTACCGTTGTCGGCCTGACCAGCTTCGGCAAGGGTTCGGTGCAGACGGTCATCCCGCTGCGCAACGGCGCGGACGGCGCCCTGTCGATCACCACGGCGCGCTACTTCACGCCGTCGGGCGCCTCCATCCAGAAGATAGGCATCGAGCCCGATCTGGAAGTCGCCCGCTCGGAAGCCGAGGCCCGGATCGTGTCGCGGTCCAGTTTCATCTACTCCGAAGCCGCCTACGCCACGGCGCTGGACGCCTCCATCGGCGCCGAGCGCAAGGGCGCCCACGTGCCGCACGAGGCGCCGGGCGAGTCCTACGACAAGGACAAGGACTACCAGCTGGAGCGCGCCTTCGACGTGCTGCGCGCCGGTGGCGTCCTGACCCGACTGGCGGCGGCTCCGGAAGGGATCGTCATCTCGGCCCCCGGCACGGTTCTGGCCGATAACGGATCGAGGGAAACCCCGGCGCAATAAGCGTTTGCATGGCTAACGCGCCGTTAGGATTTCTTAACCGGCGCCCGGCAATGTGAGCCTCGAAGGGGTCCGCGTGGGCCCCACCCTCGAGCGCGCTCATTGTCCATGTTCGCCAAGCGTCAGTCCGCCCTCGCCGCCACCGCCGGAGCCCCGCCGGTGAAGGTCCCCTTGCGTGATCGCCTTGCACCGGTCGGCCGCATTCTGAAGAAGCCGCCGATCGCCGTGGCCGGCGCCGGCCTGCTGCTGATGGGCGCCGCGGCCCTGTTCATCACTGTGTTGGGCGATCCTCGCGCAGGCGCGCCGTCAGCCCGCGCCACCCTGCACCGCCAACCTGAAGCGCCCGCCGCCGCACCCTCGGGCATGGAAGCCTTCTCCATGGGGGCCTATCAGGACCTGACCGGCAACGGAACGCTGGACCCGGCCCTGATGGGTCAGGCCGTGATCACCCTGCCGGACGGCGCCACGGTTTCGGGCGACGGCGCCCCTGTGACGGCTCCGCGCATCCCGGCCCAGCCCCTGACACCGGCCCCCATCGCCGCCCTGCATCAGCCGGGCCCGGACGGTCAGCTGCCGCGCATCGCGCCGGATGGCCGCGTTCCCGCCCAAGCCTACGCCCGCCCCTTCCGCTCGAACGGCAAACCCCGCGTGTCGGTGATCGTCGGCGGTCTGGGCCTGAACGCCGTGACCACCCGCGCCGCCATCGAACGCCTGCCCCCGGAAGTGACCCTGAGCTTCGTCCCCTACGCCGAAGGGCTGCAGGGCTGGATCGACGCCGCCCGCGCTCAGGGGCACGAGGTCATGATCGAGATGCCGATGGAGCCCACCGGCTACCCGGCCAATGATCCCGGCCCCTACACCCTGCTGTCATCGGCGGACGACGCGGAGATCACCGCCCGGATGAACTGGCTGCTGAGCCGGGCCACAGGCTATTTCGCGGTGACCAACTATCTGGGCGACCGCTTCGCCACCTCGGATCAGGGCATGAACACCTTCCTTGGCCTGCTGCGGTCGCGCGGTATCGCCTTCATAGATGACGGCTCCATGAGCCGTAAGCCGGGCGCCTGGGCCCGCGCCAGCGCCAATCGTGTCATCGACGAGGAACAATCCCCCGCCGCCATCGTCGGCCAGTTGAACGCGCTGGAAGCCCTCGCCAAGGCGCGTGGCTCAGCCATAGGCTCGGGCTTCAGCTATCCGGTCACGGTCGAGGCGGTGGCCCGCTGGACCGCCGGTCTGGATGCTCGCGGCCTGCAACTGGCCCCCGCCAGCGCGATGGCGTCACGGCCGGGGCGTTGAGGCGCAGGAATTCGGGCTTAGGAATTAGGAATTAGCGGCGCAGACGGGCGACCTGATACCGTCCTCCCTAATTCCCAATTCCCAATTCCTAAGCCCCAAGCCCTCCTCCCATGACCGACCTGTCCCAGTACCGTCCCAACGTCGGCGTCGTGCTGTTCCATCCGGACGGGCGCGTCTGGTACGGGCGGCGCGCCGGAACGCCGGGGCCGCATAATTGGCAGTTCCCGCAAGGCGGCGTGGATGAAGGCGAGGACTATCTGACCGCCGCCCGCCGCGAGCTGGCCGAGGAGACGGGCGTCTCTTCCGCCGAGCTGATCGGCGAAATCAGCCAATGGATCGCCTACGACTTCCCCGAAGGCTATGGCGGGAGCAAGCAGGCCCGCGGCTGGAAGGGCCAGAAGCAGAAATGGTTCGCCTTCCGCTTCACCGGCGCGGAGTCCGAGATCGATCTCGAACAGCACGAGGAGATCGAGTTCGACGCCTGGCGCTGGGGCCGTCTGGACGAGGCCCCTGACCTGATCGTGCCGTTCAAGCGCGAGGCCTATCAAGCGGTGGTGTCGACGTTCAGCGCGCTGCTGATCTGACTGCCGAACGGAAGATCGCTGGCCCCCGGACGTGATGACGGGCCAGGTTGATCAAGCGGCCACACATCCCTGCCGGATGATCCGCTTTGTCGACGGCGGATATTTCGCCAACCTACCCGCCGGACGTATCGGGCGAGGCGTGAAGCCACCGCCGCAGTTGGGGCAAACATCCTTCAGCACGCCCTCCACGCAGTCAGCGCAGAAGGTGCATTCAAAGGTGCAGATACGGGCGTCCGCGCTCTCGGGCGGCAGGTCGCGGTCACAGCATTCGCAGTTCGGGCGCAGTTCGAGCATCAGGGCCTCCCTGCGGAGACCCTGACACCCGCTCTGGCTCACCGCAACGTCAGTGCGCGCCACCACCCGGGGCCAGACGGAACAGCACCAGTCCCGACACCACCAGAACCGCTGCCAGAATGCGCAGCGGGTTGATCTCCTCGCCCAACAGGACGACGCCGACGATGAAGGCTCCCACCGCACCGATGCCGGTCCACATGACGTAGGCCGTGCCCATGGGCAGGGTCTTCATCGAGAAAGACAGCAGGGCGAAGCTGACGCCCATGAAGCCGAGCGTGGCGACGCTGGGCCACAGGCGGGTGAAGCCGTGGGACTGTTTCATGAAGTAGGCCCAGACGATCTCGAGAACGCCGGCGATGAGAAGTGAAATCCAGGCCATCGGAATACGGCCCTCCTTGCAAAGGGCCGGGCCGTCCCGGACTTGGTCCACACCCGAAGGCGCGGAGCGAGGACGTGGCCTCGTCTTGCAGGGCTATCTAGGGCGCCCTGCCCGGGGGTCAAGGGATGGCATGCACAACCAATCACCGCGCGCCGGCCAAAGAAAACCCCGGCCAGCAAGGCTGACCGGGGCTTTTCATATGCGATACGTCAGCCTCAGGCCGAGGCCACTTCCGCGGCCTGTTCGGCCAGGATGGTGAGGCCGGCAGGGGTCACGTCGGCGAAGCCGCCGTGAACCTCGAACTGACGACGGTTCGAACCGTCGATGATGGTCACCACGCCTTCGCGCAGGGCCGTCATGAAGGGCGCGTGATGGGCCAGGACGCCGAAGTCGCCCTCGACGCCCGGCGCGTCAACCTGGTCCACGAGGCCCGAGAAGACCTCGCGTTCCGGCGAGACGAGGGAGAAGTTCAGCTTGTCGGCCATATCGATCAGGCTTCCGAAGCCATCTTCTCGGCCTTGGCGACGGCCTCCTCGATCGGGCCGACCATGTAGAAGGCGGCTTCCGGGAGGTGGTCGTATTCACCGGCCACGATGCCCTTGAACGAGCGGATGGTGTCTTCCAGCGAGACGAACTTGCCCGGCGAGTTGGTGAACTGCTCGGCGACGAAGAACGGCTGCGACAGGAAGCGCGAGATCTTCCGGGCGCGCGAGACGATCAGCTTGTCCTCTTCCGACAGCTCGTCCATGCCCAGGATGGCGATGATGTCCTTCAGGGCCTTGTACTGCTGCAGCACTTCCTGGACCGAACGGGCGACGCGGTAGTGCTCCTCACCGATGACCAGCGGGTCCATGATCCGCGAGGTCGAGTCCAGCGGGTCCACGGCCGGGAAGATGGCCTGGGCGGCGATGTCACGCGACAGAACGGTCTTGGCGTCCAGGTGGGCGAACGAAGCGGCCGGGGCCGGGTCGGTCAGGTCGTCGGCCGGGACGTAGATGGCCTGGATCGACGTGATCGAGCCCTTCTTGGTCGAGGTGATGCGCTCCTGCAGGTTGCCCATCTCGGTCGCCAGGGTCGGCTGATAGCCCACCGCCGACGGGATACGGCCCAGCAGAGCCGACATTTCCGAACCGGCCTGCGTGAAGCGGAAGATGTTGTCGACGAACAGCAGCACGTCCTTCCCTTCCTCGTCGCGGAAGTACTCGGCCTGGGCCAGGCCGGTCAGGGCGACGCGGGCGCGGGCGCCGGGCGGCTCGTTCATCTGGCCGTAAACGAGGGCGCATTTGGAGCCTTCGGTCGAGCCGTTGTTCTTGGTCGGGTCCACGTTCACGTTGGACTCGATCATCTCGTGATACAGGTCGTTGCCTTCGCGAGTGCGTTCACCCACGCCGGCCAGAACCGAGTAACCGCCGTAAGCCTTGGCGATGTTGTTGATCAGTTCCTGCATGGTCACGGTCTTGCCGACGCCGGCGCCGCCGAACAGGCCGGTCTTGCCGCCCTTGGTGTAGGGGCACATCAGGTCGATGACCTTGATGCCCGTGACCAGGATTTCCGACGAGGTCGACTGCTCTTCGAACGAAGGCGCCTCGCGGTGAATCGGGCGGTACATGTCGGTCTTGATCGGGCCCTGCTCGTCGATCGGCTGGCCGACGACGTTCATGATGCGGCCAAGGGTGCCCGGACCGACCGGCGCCATGATCGACGTGCTGGTGTCAGTGACCGGCTGACCGCGGGTCAGGCCTTCGGTGGTGTCCATGGCGATGGTGCGGACCATGTTCTCGCCGAGGTGCTGGGCGACTTCCAGAACCAGGGTGAAGGGTTCGCCCGTCTTCTGGTCAGTGTTCTGCGTGTGCAGGGCGTTCAGGATCGCCGGCAGCTGGCCGTCGAACTCAACGTCGACGACGGCGCCGATGACCTGGGCGATGCGACCCGCGCCGGCGGCTGCGACAGCCTTCGGAGCGGCGGGCTTCTTCGCCACAGCCGGCGCCTTCGGGGCGGCGGGCTTCTTGGCGGCGGGTTTCTTCGGGGCGGCGGTGTCGGTCATCGGTTCGTTCCGTTCGGAAGGTCTTGTCTGTGCGGGGTCGGGATCAGAGCGCTTCAGCGCCGGCGATGATCTCGATCAGTTCGGTGGTGATCTGGGCCTGGCGCTTGCGGTTGTACTGCAGGGTCAGGCTGTTGATCAGGTCACCGGCGTTGCGGGTGGCGTTGTCCATGGCGCCCATCTGGGCCCCGAAGAAGCTGGCCTGGTTCTCGTAGAGGGCGGCCAGCACCTGGGTCGTGATGTTGCGCGGCAGGAGCGTCTCGAGGATTTCCTCCTCCGAGGGCTCGTATTCATAGACGGCGCCGTTCAGATCGATCGGGGCGGCGTCGCCGTCCACCACGGCCGGGATCAGCTGGCGCGGGGTCGGAACCTGCGAGATCACCGACTGGAAGCGGCTGTAGAACAGGGTCACGACGTCGGCGTGGCCGGCTTCGAACTCTTCCGCGATCAGGGCGGCGATCGGTTCGGCCGCAGCCATGCCGATGACCTTGTGTTCGCTCAGCTCGAAGGTGCGGATCAGCTTGTCGCCGTACAGGCGGGTCAAGCCGTCACGAACCTTGCGGCCCACGGCGACGATGCGGACATCCTTGCCGTTGGCGATCAGGCTGTTGATCCGCTCACGCGCGGCGCGGATGACGTTCGAGTTGAAGCCGCCCGCCAGACCCTTGTCGCCGGTTGCGACGACGATCAGGTGCTTCTGATCCGCGCTCGTGCCGGCCAGCAACTTGGGCGCACTGTCGCCCGAGACGCCGGCGGCCAGGTTGGCGATGACCGCGGCCATCTTCTTCGCATAGGGACGGGCGCTTTCGGCCTGATCCTGGGCGCGCTTCAGCTTGGCCGCGGCGACCATGTTCAGGGCTTTCGTGATCTTCTGCGTGGACTTCACGCTGTCGATCCGATTGCGCATTTCCTTGAGGCTGGCCATCGGGCGCTACTCTTTCAGCTTCCGGGGGTCAGACTTAGGCGAAGGTCTTGGTGAAGGCTTCCAGAACGCCCTTCAGCTCAGCTTCGAGCTCGGCGGTCAGGTCCTTCTTGGTGCGGATGCCTTCCAGCAGGCCCGGGTTCGACGACTTGATACGGGCCAGAAGTTCCGACTCGTAACGGCCGATGTCCGAGACGGCGATGCCGTCCAGGTAGCCGCGGGTGCCGGCGTAAACCGACACGACCTGCTCTTCCATGGTCAGCGGCGAATACTGCGGCTGCTTCAGCAGCTCGGTCAGGCGGGCGCCGCGGGCCAGCAGCTTCTGGGTCGAGGCGTCCAGGTCCGAGCCGAACTTCGCGAAGGCGGCCATTTCCCGGTACTGGGCCAGTTCGCCCTTGATGGTGCCGGCGACCTTCTTCATCGCCTTGGTCTGGGCCGACGACCCCACGCGCGACACCGAGATACCGACGTTCACGGCCGGACGGATGCCCTGGTAGAACAGGTCCGATTCCAGGAAGATCTGGCCGTCGGTGATCGAGATCACATTGGTCGGGATGTAGGCCGACACGTCGTTGGCCTGGGTTTCAATCAGCGGCAGGGCGGTCATCGAGCCCGAGCCGTAGTCGGCGTTCAGCTTGGCCGAACGTTCCAGCAGGCGCGAGTGCAGATAGAAGACGTCGCCCGGATAGGCTTCACGGCCCGGCGGGCGGCGCAGCAGCAGCGACATCTGGCGGTAGGCCACGGCCTGCTTCGACAGATCGTCATAGACGATGAGGGCGTGCATGCCGTTGTCGCGGAAGAATTCGCCCATGGCGGTGCCGGCGAACGGAGCCAGGAACTGCAGCGGGGCCGGTTCCGACGCGGTCGAGGCGACCACGATGGTGTATTCCAGAGCGCCCGACTCCTCGAGGGTCTTCACGATCTGGGCCACGGTCGAACGCTTTTGACCGATGGCGACATAGATGCAGTAAAGCTTGGCGGACTCGTCGTCCGTGGCGTTGACCGACTTCTGGTTCAGGATGGTGTCGATGGCGACGGCGGTCTTGCCGACCTGACGGTCACCGATGATCAGTTCGCGCTGACCACGGCCGACGGGGATCAGGGTGTCGATCGCCTTCAGGCCGGTCTGCATCGGCTCGTGCACCGACTTGCGCGGGATGATGCCTGGAGCCTTCACGTCCACGCGGCGGCGCTCGGTGGCGACGATCGGGCCCTTGCCGTCGATCGGCTCGCCCAGCGGGTTCACGACGCGACCCAGCAGACCCTTGCCGACCGGCACGTCCACGATTTCGCCGAGGCGACGGACTTCATCGCCTTCCGCGATGGCGGTGTCCGCGCCGAAGATCACGGCGCCGACGTTGTCGCGCTCGAGGTTCAGGGCCATGCCCTTCACGCCGGCCTTGGGGAACTCCAGCATTTCGCCGGCCTGAACATTGTCCAGACCGTGGATGCGGGCCACGCCGTCGCCGATCGACAGCACCTGACCGACGTCGGAAACGTCGGCTTCAACGCCGAAGTTGGCGATCTGCGACTTGAGGATGGCCGAGATTTCGGCGGCGCGGATGTCCATTTGGATCTCTCTGTCTTCGTCTCTTGGTGCGCGGTGAGGCGCCGTATTGGGTTAGGCGCGCTTCAGCGCAAACTTCATCTGGTCGAGCTTGGTCTTCAGCGAGGCGTCGAAGAGCTTCGAGCCCACCTTGACCTTCAGGCCGCCCAGGATCGCCGGGTCGACACGGGTCGTCAGTTCCGGATCCTTGCCCAGCGAAGCGCGGAGCGTGGTCTGGATGGTCTTGAGTTGCGCGACGGTCAGCGCCTGGGCCGACACGACCTCGGCGGCGACCAGACCGGTCTTCTTCGCGTACAGCGCCTCGAAGGCGGCGATCACGGCGGTCAGATCACGGGCGCGGCCGTTCTGGGCCAACAGGCCGAGGAAATTCGCGGTCACGCCGTTGAACTTCGCCTTGGCGGCGATGGCGACGAGACCCTTGACCTGATCCTCGGCGGCCAGCACCGGCGAGGTCGCCAGGCGGCGCAGGTCAGCGCTCTCAACCCAGGCGGCGCGCAGGGACTTCAGGTCCGCGCGCACGGCGTCCAGCGCGCCCTTTTCGTCTGCCAGGTCGAACAGCGCTTGTGCATAGCGCTCGCCGACTTCCGTCGTTCTGAAATCGTCAGCCACTTATAAGGTCCACGCGAGTTAGCGTTCGGGTCGTGGCCGACAGCGCGCCCGCGCCGACCAAAGGCTTGAAATGCTTTGAGAAAGCACTTTGGGGACGCGTTCACTAACGCGCCCTCCGGCTCAGCCGGGCGCCTGATAGCACCCCTGCCCTTCCGTCGCAACCGGGACAGGCCGCCACATTGGGCCGCATTGCCGCACCCGCAACCGCAACGCTACACAGGCATTTCAGCCCAAACCTCACAGGATGATACGCCCCCGATGTTCGACTTCTCCGTCTTCTTCACCGATCCGACCGTATGGGCGGCGCTCATCACCTTGGTGGTGATGGAGGTGGTGCTGGGCATCGACAACCTCATCTTCATCTCGATCCTGTCGAACAAGCTTCCCCCCGAGCATCGTCAGCGCACCCGCCGGATCGGCATCGGCCTGGCGCTGGTCATGCGCCTTGGCCTGCTGGCCACCATCGGCTGGATCGTGGGCCTGACCGCGCCGGTCTTCGATCTGGGCATCCAGGGCGCCGTCAACAGTCATGGCGAAACCAGCTTCGACACCGCCTTCAGCTGGCGCGACCTGATCCTGATCGCCGGCGGCCTCTTCCTGATCTGGAAGGCCACCAAGGAAATCCACCACGCCACGGACACCACCCCGTCCCATGACCTTCTCGAGAAGGACAAGAAGGACGTCGTCATCAACAACGTCGGCTCCGCGATTTTCCAGATCATCCTGCTGGACCTGGTGTTCTCGATCGACTCGATCCTGACCGCCGTCGGCATGACCGACCACGTCGTCGTCATGATGATCGCCGTCGTCGTCGCCGTCCTGACCATGCTGCTGGCCGCCGACCCGCTGGCCGAGTTCATCGACAAGAACCCGACCGTGGTCATGCTGGCGCTGGGCTTCCTGCTGATGATCGGCGCGGTTCTGATCGCCGATGGTTTCGGCGTGCACGTGCCGAAGGGTTACATCTATGCAGCGATGGCGTTCTCGGCGATGGTGGAGGGCCTGAACATGCTGTCCCGTCGGTCCTCCGCGCGGAAGGCAGCCGCTGAGCAGGCCCATCAGGACAAGCTCAACAAGGCCGAGACGGCCGAACCCGGAGTGTGAGCATGAGGCGGCTGTTTCTTCTCGCGGCCGCCCTTGTCCTCCCCACCGCCGCACCGGCGCAGACCCCTGCGTCGGCGGCGCCCCCGGCCGCCCAGGCGGCTCCCGCGCGTGCGGCGGTCCCGGTCTATGGCGTCGAGGTGGTACGGACCTATCCCCACGACCCCCACGCCTTCACCCAGGGCCTGATCTGGCGAAACGGCGTCCTGTACGAGAGCACGGGCCGGTCTCCCTCGACCATTCGAAAGGTTCGGCTCGAGGACGGGGCCGTCCTGCAACGCCGCGAGCTGGATCCAGCCCTCTTTGGCGAGGGCCTGACCGAACTGAACGGGCGCCTGATCAGCCTGACATGGACCACCGGCAAGGGCTATCTCTGGAACCCCGCCGACCTGCGCCTGCTGGGCGAGTTCAACTACGAGGGCGAAGGCTGGGGTCTGACCACCGACGGAACCCGGCTGATCCTGTCCGACGGCGCCCCGCATCTCCGCTTCCTGGACGGGCAGACGCTGCAGCCCGTCGGGACGGTGCCGGTCACGCTGGATGGTCGCCGCGTCGGTCAGTTGAATGAGCTGGAATGGATCGACGGAGAGGTCTGGGCCAACATCTGGCAGACCAACTTCATCGTCCGGATCGATCCGCGGACCGGAAACATCGTCGGCATCATAGACCTGACCGACCTGCTGCCTGACCGGACCGGCATGGACCCTCGCGACGATGTTCTGAACGGCATTGCATGGGACGCGGAAGGTCGCCGCCTGTTCGTGACCGGCAAGAACTGGCCCAGCCTGTTCGAGATCAGACTGACCGGAGCGCGCTGATCTCGCTTCGCAAATTCAGCGCACTTATGTGGGACCGCGGTCAAAAGGCTCCGCCTTTTCGACCCGGCGCGGCTTGGCGCTTCGCGCGCCGCCAGTCCCTGAAGGTTGGCCGATCTGCGCTTGAGCAGCGAGCCGCCGCGCGGCGAGCGATAGCGCCCTAAAGGAATGAATACGGATCCACGTCCACGTTCAGACGCACCGAGGCCGGCACCTTCACCCGACTGAGCCAGACGCGCAGGAAGCCCTGCAGGTCCACGTCCCGGTCGGCGCGCACCAGCAGGCGCTTGCGGCGACGCCCCCGGACCAGGGCCAGCGGCGCGTCGGCGGGGCCATAAACTTCCAGCCGCTCGGCGTTGGGAATGGCCTCGGCAAGATCGCGGGCGACCTTCTCGACTGCTTGCGCGTTCTCGCCGGACAGGATCAGGGCGGCCAGCCGACCGTAAGGCGGCAGGGAAGCCGCCTCGCGCTCGGCCATCTCGGCGTCAACGAAGGCGTCCCGGTCACCGGCCGCCAGAGCCATCAGCACCGGATGTTCAGGCGTCCAGGTCTGTAGAAGCGCCCGCCCGGGTTTGTCTGCCCGCCCGGCCCGGCCCGTCGCCTGCGTCAACAGTTGAAACGTCCGCTCGGCCGCCCGCAGATCACCGCCGCGCAAACCGAGATCGGCATCCACCACCCCGACCAGCGTCAGATGGGGGAAGTTATGCCCCTTCGCCGCCGCCTGGGTGGCGACCAGGATATCGATCTCCCCCTCCGCCATCGACTGGATCAGGGCGCGGGCGGACTTGCCGTCCGGGACAGTGTCCGAGCTGAACACGGCGGTCCGGGCCTGCGGGAACAACTGGCGCACCTCTTCCTCGACCCGCTCCACACCCGGCCCGACCGGCACGAGGCTGTCCTCGGCGCCGCAGGATGGACAGGCCTTCGGCTTGGGCATGGAGAAGCCCGTCAGGTGGCAGACCAGCCGTCCGGTGTAGCGATGCTCGACCAGCCAACTGTCGGTGTCGGGCGCGGTCAGGCGGTGGCCGCAGACGCGGCAAAGGACCACGGGAGCATAGCCGCGCCGGTTGAGGAACAGCAGCGTCTGCTCCTTGCGCGCCAGCGTCTGGCCGATCGCCTCACGCAGGGGCTGGGACAGCCAGGTCTGGGGGTCCGGCGGCGCGGCCCGCAAATCCAGCAACCCGATATCCGGCAACACCGCCGCGCCGTGGCGCGCGCCCAGCTTCAGCCAGCGATACCGGCCCTGATGAGCGTTCCAAAGCGTCTCCAGCGACGGCGTCGCCGAGGCCAGCACCACTGTCGCGCCCTCGATCCGGGCGCGGGCCACGGCGAGGTCCCGGCCATGGTAGACCAGCCCCTCCTCCTGCTTGAACGAGCCGTCGTGCTCCTCATCAACAATGATCAGGCGCAAATTGGCATAGGGCAGGAACAGGGCCGAACGCGCGCCGACCACGATATTGCAGCGCCCCGCCTGAACGGCCTCCCAGACCTGACGTCGGCGCGGCGGCGCCACCCCCGAATGCCATTCGGCGGGCGCGGTCCCGAAGCGAGCGCTGATCCGCTCGATCAGGGCCTGCGTCAGGGCGATCTCGGGCAGCAGGATCAGAATCTGGGCGGTGGGATCCGCTCCCAGCGCGCGGGCGGCGGCCTCCAGATAGGCCTCGGTCTTGCCGGACCCTGTGACCCCGTCCAGCAGCATCGGTACGAAGCGGAGTGAGCCGACCGCCTCTGCGACGGCTTCGGCGGCGGCGGCCTGATCCGGGTTAAGGGTCGCGGGCGCATGATCCGGATCGGGAGGATCGAAAGCCGCGACGGCCTCGATCTCGATGATCTCCAGCACCCCCTCATCCAGAAGGCCTTTCACCACGCCGGACGATACATTGGCGGCGCGGGCCAGATCGGGGCCCGGCATGGACTTTTGACCCAGAAGCTCCAACACCGCGGTCCGGGCGACAGTCGGTCTGGCGGGCAGACGATCGCCCACCCGGCGTACCCGGCGCTCAGGCCGCGGACGCGGCGCCCGCAACCCCTTCAGCGCCGCCGACGCCATCTCGCCCGGCGCGCTCAGCGTCCAGCGCGCGGCCCATTCAACGAAATCGACAGTGCGCCCGGGCAGGCGCGGATCGTCCAGGACGTGATCCAGCGTCTTCAGTCGCCGGTTCGAGCCGGTCGTCTCGCGCACCTCCGATACGATGCCCCGGATCAGGCGCGGTCCCAGCGGCACGGCGACCTGATCGCCGCGCGCGACCTCGACTCCGTCGGGAACTTCGTAGTCGAAGGCTTCAGGCACCGGCAGAGGAATCAGGACGGATGCGACTTTCACCCTTGCCCCCTCTCCGCTAGAAGCCCCGACATGAAACTCTTCCTCGACACCGCCGAAGTCGCCGTCATCAAGGACCTGCTGCCGACCGGCATGGTCGACGGCGTGACCACCAATCCGAGTCTGATCGCGAAGTCCGGGCGCAACATCGCCGAGGTCATCGCTGAAATCTGCGCCCTGGTCGAGGGTCCGATTTCGGCCGAGGCCGTCGCGACCGACTATGAGACCATGGTCAAGGAGGGCGACAAGCTGGCCGCCATCGCCCCGAACGTGGTGGTGAAGCTGCCGCTGACCTGGGACGGGCTGCGGGCGGCGCGGAACTTCTCGGACAAGGGCATCAAGACCAACGTCACCCTGTGCTTCTCCGCCGCCCAGGCCATGCTGGCCGCCAAGGCGGGCGCGACCTTCATCTCGCCCTTCGTCGGGCGCCTGGAAGACCACGGTGCGGACGGGATTGGCCTGCTGGAAGAGATCCGCACCCTGTACGACATCCACGGCTTCGAAACCGAAATCCTGGCCGCCAGCCTGCGTAATCCGGGCCACGTCTCGGCCGCCGCCCTCGCCGGCGCCGACGCCGCGACCCTCCCGGCCGACACTTTCAAGGCCCTGGTCAAACACCCGTTAACCGACAAGGGGCTTGATGCCTTCCTGGCGGACTGGGGCAAGACCGGTCAGTCCATCCTTTAGAACTGGCGCCTCGGGGAGAGGTTAGTGAGCGTTTCGCCTGACCTCTTTTCGAAGCAAGACGAGCTTCACTGGCCGGACGTCCGCGTCTGGCTTCAGGCGCACGCCCAGACCCTGCTGGACGATCGCTCCCTGCTGGAAGAGATCGGGCTGAAGCCGCACGGGCGCAATGTGGTCGAGTTCGGCCGCGCCGCCCTGACCAAGCTGGAAGAAGCCGTTGAGCGCGAAGCCGACGCCCGCAAGCGGATCGAGGCCGTCGCCCGCGCCAATTTCGCCGCCCAAACCCAGACCCATGTTGCGGCTCTGGACCTGATGGAGTCCCGCAATCCTTCCGATCTGGCCCGCCGCCTGGACGCAGTGGCGCAGGGACGGTTCGGCCTTGCCGGCGCGGCCATCGCCATGGAGAAGCCCGGCGGCGTTCCGTTCGGCTGGAAAGCGCTGGACGCGGGCGGCGTCGATGGCCTGCTGGGCGAGCATGGCCTGACCTGGCTGGGCCCGAATTTCGATGGGCTGAATCTGTTCGGCGCGACGGACGGAGAGGTAAAGTCGGTCGCCCTCATCCGCATGGCCCCGCACTTCCCCGGCGACGACACCCCCGGCCGCCACGCCGTCTGCGCCTTCGGATCACCTGAAGAAGACGGGTTCACCCCGACCATGGGCTGCGAACTGGTGGCCTTCATCGCCCGGGTGGTCGAGCGCACGGCCGAACGATGGCCCATTCTGAACTAACGGCTGACGAGGCGCTCGCCGCCTGGCTGGAGCATCTGGCGCACGAGCGGCGCCTGTCACCCCGCACGCTGGAAGCTTACGGCCACATCGGGCGGCTCTATCTGGCTTTCCTTGAGCGCCATCGGGGCGAGCCCCAGCGGCTTAAGGGCCTCGGCGCGATCACGGCTGCGGAAGTGCGCGCCCATCTGGCCGAGCGTCGCTCGGGCGACCACCCCCTGAACGCGCGCTCGATCAGCCAGACCCTGTCCGCCATACGCGCCTTTCACGGCTTCCTGGACCGGAGACTGGACACGCCTGCGCCTCAACTGGCTCTGGTGCACGGACCGAAGGTGAAGCCTTCCCTGCCCCGCCCGATCAGCGAGGATCAGGCGCGCGGCCTGCTGGAGGAAAGCGAGGCCGATCCGGATATGGAGCCTTGGGAAGCGGCGCGGGACCGGGCCGTTCTGACCCTGCTGTACGGCTGCGGTCTGCGGATTTCCGAGGGCCTGTCGCTGATCCGGGCCGACGCTCCCTTGCCCGAAACCCTGCGGATCACCGGCAAGGGCGGCAAGACGCGGATGGCGCCGGTCCTGCCCGCCGTGCGCGAGGCGGTTGACGCCTATCTCGCGCTTCAACCCCACCCCCTTGAGCCGTCGGACGCCCTGTTCCGGGCGAAGCGCGGCGGACCGCTGGGACCGCGTCAGGTGCAGGCGGCCATGCAGCGCCTGCGCGGGCGGCTGGGTTTGCCCGCCAGCGCCACGCCCCACGCCCTGCGCCACAGCTTCGCGACCCACCTGCTGGGCGCGGGCGCCGACTTGCGCTCGATCCAGCAACTGCTGGGCCACGCCAGCCTGTCGACGACGCAGAAATACACCGCCGTCGATGCCGCCTACCTGCTGGACGTCTATGCGGCGGCGCATCCGAGGGCGTGAGCGAACACGGACTCGCCAGCGTGCGAGATCGGCGTAAGGTGCCCTGAAAAGACAGAGGGAAACGCCGTTGCCCCTGTATCGCCTACCGGGTCCGGATCGCCGACTGCTTCTGACTGGATTGGCCGCCACCCTGGCGTGGGGCAGGTCCTCTGGCGCCCCCGCGCAGGCGCCGGACGAACCGGCCGCAATCCCGCTTCTGGCCAATCTGTTCACTCGCGTGGCTGCGTCCGTGACCATCAATGATCACGGACCCTTCACCTTCGTCATCGACACGGGCGCAGGCCGGACGTCGATCGCCGACACCCTTGCCGGGCGACTGCGTCTACCGGTGATGGAGCCCGTGACCGTTCACGGGATCACTGCCGCGACCCGGACCGACAGCGTCCACGTGAACCGGATTTTTCTGAGCGGTCTGGGTTTCCGCGATCTGCGCTGCCCGATCTTGCCGGCAGACCAATTGGGGGCCGATGGTCTGCTGGGACTGGACGTTCTGGGACGCTACCGACTGGGCTTCAATGTGGACCGCCGCTCGGCCACCCTGAACGGGCGAGGCGCCCGCATACTGATGGGCGGCGCCGACATGAACACCGGCACGAGGCTCCAGAGAAACGGCGTGCGTTCCGTCCGCGGTCGCTTCGGGCAACTGCTTCTGACCCGGACTCTGGTCGACGGGGTGGAGACCGCCGCCTTTATCGATAGCGGCGCCCAGTACTCCATCGGGAATGAGGCCCTGCGGCAGGCCATCACGACACGGCGCGCGAACGTACCCCGCCCGTATCGCCAGATCCTGCTCTATGGCGTCACCGGCCAGAGCCTGCCGGCTGATATCGCACGTGTGGAGGATATTCGTCTGGGCTGGTCAAGACTCGGCCAGACGCCCCTGCTGTTCGCCGACCTGCATTGCTTCCGGACGCTGGAACTGGCCGACCGGCCCGCCCTGCTGGTGGGGGCGGACCTTCTGGGTCGGTTCCGGCGAGTCACACTCGACTTCCCCGGCAACACCATCGCCTTCGAGGGCCTTCGCCGTCAGACGACGCGGACTATCGAGGACGAACTCGGGGCCTGATCAGGCCTGCATGGTCCAGTTGTCGACGCCCATGGCCGCCTGTTTGACGGCTTCCGAACGGGTCGGGTGCGCATGACAGATGCGGGCGATGTCTTCCGCCGCGCCGCCGAAGGCCATGGCCACACAGGCTTCACCGATCAGTTCGCCGGCCTGCGGGCCATAGATGTGGACACCCAGAATCTTGTCGGTCGCGGCGTCAGCCAGAACCTTGGCGAAGCCTTCGGTCTCGTGATTGATCTTGGCCCGGCTGTTGGCGGTGAAGGGGAATTTGCCCTTCTTGAATGCGACGCCCGCCGCCTTCAGCTGCTCCTCGGTCTTGCCGACCCAGGCCACTTCCGGGCCGGTGTAGATGACGCTGGGGACCAGATCGTAGTCGACGTGACCCGCCTTGCCGGCGATGTATTCAATGACGGCGACGGCTTCTTCTTCCGCCTTGTGCGCCAGCATCGGGCCGGTCGTGACGTCGCCGATCACCCAGACGCCGGCCTTGCCCGTCTTCAGATGATCGTTGGCCAGGAAGCCGCGCTTGTCGGTCTCGATGCCGACCGTCTCCAGACCCAGACCAGCCGTGTAGGGCCGGCGGCCGATGGCGACGAGAACCACGTCGCCCTTCAGGGTTTCGGCGGCGCCGCCGGCGGCAGGCTCCAGCGTCAGCTCGACGCCGTCCTTGCCCGTCTTCGCGGCGGTGACCTTGGTGCCCATCCTGAAGGTCATGCCCTGCTTGGTCAGGCCGCGCTGGAAGGCGGTGGCGACCTCGGCGTCCATGCCTGCGCCGACCTTGTCCAGGAACTCGACCACGGTGACCTGGGCGCCCAGACGACGCCAGACCGAGCCGAGCTCGAGGCCGATCACGCCCGCTCCGACCACGATCAGGTGCTTCGGCACGGCCGGCAGCGACAGGGCGCCGGTCGAGTCGATGACCTTGCCTTCGACGAAGTCGACGCCCGGCAGCGGGGTCGGCTCCGAACCGGTGGCGATGACGATGTCCTTGGCGGTCAGCCGGGTCACCGTTCCGTCGGCGGCGGTGACTTCAACCGCGCCGGGGCCGGTGATCTTTCCCTTGCCCTTGATCCAGTCGGCCTTGTTTTTCTTGAACAGGAACTCGATGCCCTTGGTCAGGGCGCCGACACTGTCGGCCTTCTGCTTCATCATTTGCGGCAGGTTGACCTTGGCCTCGCCCACCTCGATGCCGAGGGTCGAGAACTCCTTGGTCGCGACCTCAAACAGTTCCGAAGCATGCAGCAGGGCCTTCGACGGCATGCAGCCGACATTCAGGCAGGTGCCGCCGAGGGTGTCGCGCATCTCGACACAGGCCACCTTCAGACCCAACTGACCCGCGCGGATCGCGGCGTTGTAGCCGCCCGGCCCGCCCCCGATGATGACGACGTCATACGCGGTGCTGGGGGAAGCGGCTTCGGCCATGGGGTCTCTCTGATGCTCTGTCTGGGCGCGGGGAAGGCGCGCGGAACCTAACGGCAAGACCGCGGGGGTCAACCATCCACAGGCATATGGTGACGATCCGTCCGTATCATAAGGACAGCTGCCCCGGAATGCGGTGCTTGCGCTGGCGGCGGGCGACCACGATCACCAGAACGCCGAGCACCAGCAATCCGCCGAGGATCAACCACAGCGGATCGAACGGCAGGCCGCCTGCGGACGGCGCCGAACGGGCGGCGATGTCGGCGGAGCCACCGTTCCGGTCCATGGCCAGTCGCAGGACCGCGTCGGCGATGAAACCCAGGAAATAGGCGATGGAAGCCCGGGCGTTCCCCGCCCCCAGCATCAGGGCCGCGATGAGATAGAGAACCACCGCGCCCGCCCACAGCGCCCAGGCCGGGATCACGCCGAACAGGTTGCCCCCGGTCGCGGCTTCCGCCTCTGCCCGCATGGCGCCGACGTCCGGCGCGCCGCCGCTGACCAGCGGCGACAGGAACGGCCAGGCCAGCCAGCCGACATAGCCGAGGATCGCAAGGGCGACGAGGAAGCGCAGAACCTTCATGACCGGTCTCCGTAGGGGGCGTTAACCACCCTACACCTCACGCACAGAACGTCGATAGACGGGCCAGACGTGGCCGCGCTTCGGGTCAGGCGCTCTGGCCTTCGGGCTGGAGCACCGGTTGAGGCAGGGTGATGGACACCTCGGCGCCGCCGTCCGGCACGTCGTCGATGGACAGGACGCCGCCCGACTGGCGCGCGAAAGCATAGGCCTGTGACAGGCCCAGCCCCGCTGCGCCCTCACGCGTGGTGAAGAACGGCTCGACCGCGCGGGCCGCCAGATCGCGATCCATGCCCGGTCCGGTGTCCCGGACACTCAGACGAAGACCGCCTTCAAGCAGGGCCTCCAGACGCACCGCGACCGAGCCCTTGGCGCCCACCGCCTCGACCGCGTTCTGGGTCAGCGCGCGCACCGCGCCTTCGAAGGCGACCGGATCCAGCCGGGCGGGCGCATCTCCCGACGGCCCCTCGATCATCAGATCAATATCCGGCCCAGCCATGGCGCGAAGTCGGGTCTCCATTCCGCGCAGCAGAACTCCGGCGTCCAAGGTCTGGAACACCGGCGCGTCGTCGCCCTGCGAGAAGGCGGTCAGACGACGGGTCAATTGCTCGCCGCGCTGACCGGCGGCCAGTGCGGCCTGCCCCAGACGACGCACGCGGGCGGGGTCATCCGCCTGACGCAGCATCATATCGAGCGCACCGGTCATGACGCCCAGCAGGGCGTTGAAATCATGCGCCAGACCGCCGGTCAGACGGCCGACGCTCTCCATGCGGCGTCCGCCCTGAAGCTCGGCCTCGGCGTCCTCCCTGGCCTTGCGCGCGATGGCGCGGGCGGTCTCGGCGTCCTCGCGCGCGACCGCCGCGGCGGTCAGGGCTTCCTCGGCCTGCAAGCGAGCGGCCTCGGCTTGCTCGCGCAGGGTCTGGACTTCTTCCTCGGAGATCGCGGGCGCGCTCGGCTCGCTCTCGATGATCGTCTCGGGCAGCGGGCTGAAGACGATGGTCTCGACCGGCGCCTCGACAGACGGCTCGACCGGAACGTCCTCGACCACCGGCTCGGCGCGTTCGCCGGCCAGCAGCAGGGCGTCGACCTGACCGTTCGCATCCGTCAGCGGCAGCATCGACCAGCGAATACCCTCCGGCGCCCCATTTCGGGACGTGAAGGCGTCCGCCTCACCGGAGGGGGCCGACAGAGCCGCGCGCAGGGCCTGACGAGCTTCCACGCGCTCGTCCTCCGCCAGGAACAGGTCCGCGAAATCGCCTTCGGCGACATCCCGGCCCAGCACCAGCAGGGCGGTGCGGTTGGCCTCGCGCACAACACCGTTGGCGGCGACCACCACGAGGGCGCTGGAAGCGGCGTCAAAGACCCGGCGGGTCAGATCGCTTTCAATCACCACCGTTTCCGGCACGAGGACTTCCGGCGTCTGCAGCCCTTCGGTCTCGACAATGGCTGCGGTGGAGCCGGTGATCTGGCCCAGTTCATTCTCGATCGGCATGGCGGTCACCGAGACAAGCATCTTCCGACGGGTCGCGGGGTTGGACATCATGTGGTGGAAGCCCTTGACCGTCTGGCCCCGCAGGGCGCGAGCGCTGGGCAGGAGGTCCGGCGGCACCGGACGCCCGTCCGGGAAGGTGATCCCCCAGGTCGCCGAATGGAAGCGAAGGCCGATCAGTTCTGCGTCGCGACGCCCGAGCAGCTGGTGCGCGGCGCGGTTGGCGAAGACAAATTTGCCCTGCTTGTCGGTCTCGACCAGAGCGACGGGGATGGCGTTCAGGGTCTCGAACAGCCGCTTCTGGGAATCCTCCGCCACGCGCTGGACCAGATCCAGCTGGCCCGAGGCGTCGACATGCTGACCCCGCTTCTTGAAGGCGAACCCCAGAGCGATCAGCCCGACGAGCCAGCCGACCACCGCAACAGCGCCCAGCACCCACATCCAATTGATCTGGCCTTCGAGAAACATTCGACCTGACTGTCCCGTTCTGGCGCCTCTGCGCCGGTTCGGGAGACACCTTGCAAACGGCGAACCGCAACGGCCGCCTTTCGCCCCCAAGGCGACCTAGCGGGGGATGATCCGACGGTCCACCCCGGTCGGTTAACCTTGTTGTGTGCAGGCAAGAAAAGGGGCCGGACGTCGCCGTCCGGCCCCTCATCTTCTGTCGCTATGCTCGGCTCGCGGAGCCTCGCCACCTGAGCGAGGGCAGCTAAACCGCGCTCAGAAAGAGAGCGGCCGCGCCGCAAACGTTGGCGCCCTTAAAGCTTGAAGCGAACGCCGACGAAGACGTTGTAGCCGAACTTCTCGTATTCATAGGTCCGCTCACGCGAGCCGTAGTATTTGATGCCCGCCGAGTCTGTCAGGTTCTTCGCTTCACCGAACAGCTCGACACCGTTGCCGAAGTCATAGCTGGCGGTGAAATCCAGTTGCTCGCGACCTTCGACCCACAGGTCGAGGTCAGCCGTATCGGCGTTGATCTCTTCCAGATAGTCGCTGCGCTTGGTGTACGACAGACGGGCCGAGAAGCCGTCCATCTCGTAGAAGAGCGCGGCGTTGTAGTTGGTCTCTGACTGACCCGGCAGGGCGAAGGTGTTGCGACCGCCGTAGCTCTGGGCCGTCTTGATCTCGGCGTCCGTGACCGTGAAGTTCGCGAACACGCCGAAGCCCGACATCCAGCCCGGCAGGAAGCCGAACTTCTGCTGCCAGTTCAGTTCCAGACCCATCAGGTGACCGTCAGGCGCGTTGATCGGCGTTTCGAAGTCGGCGTCGAAGGTCGAGCCGCCGATGGTGACGGTGTCCTCGTACTTCAGGATGTAACGGTAGTCCGTCAGGTCCTTGTAGAAGGCGTTGGCCGACACGACGCCCAGCGAGGCGAAATAGTACTCCAGACCGACGTCGATGTTGTTCGACAGGGTGGGCTGCAGGTCCGGGTTGCCGATCTCGTAGGAGATGTTGGTGCCGTCTGTTTCCTCGACACGACGCGGAACAATCTGGCTGAACTCCGGACGCGAGATCGAGCGCGTCAGGGCGAAACGGCCGATCAGGTTGTCGTTGAAGGCGTGGCGGACGGTCAGGTTCGGGAAGAACTCGGTGTCGTCACGGCTGACCGCAGCGGTTGACAGGGCGCCTTCGATCACGGTCGGGGCCGAGCCGTCGAAATTGGTCTGCTCAACGCGCAGGCCGACGATGATGTTGGTCGAGCCGATGTCGAAGCGGGCCTGGCCGTAACCGGCGATGATGTCTTCCTGGGCCTCATAATCCGCGACCACCGAGTCAGGCATCCGGCGCGGCGAGGCGGCGCGGGCGGCGGCCAGATAGGCGTCGACCAGGCTGTTATCAAACTGGGTGCCCAGATGGTAACCGAAGTTCCGGCCCTGCTCGGTCCCCCAAAGCGAGGCCAGCGTGCCCGGGTTGGCCGAAGCGTCGCGGTTGCGTTGACGCTCTTCATCCGCGGAGACGTCGCGGGTGCTGAATTTCAGGCCGAACTTCCAATTCACATCGAGACCGCCGAACTGGCTCGGGAGTTCCAGGTTCGTGCGGAAGGCGACGTCTTCCTGCTGGGTCGTATTTGAACGGAAGGTGTTCTCACGGAACGAGAAGCTCGCCGGGTTGGCGAAGAAACCGGTGGCGGTATCGCCAAAGATCGGGTTGCCCGGCGCATAGAAATAGGTCGGGGCGTAGTGGTTGGTCGTGTCGTAGCTCAGCGTGGTCGAGCTCGAGCGGTAGACCAGCTCGTCACGGTGCGGATAGGTCTGTTCGCTGTTGGCCCAGGCGAGATCGGCGTCCCAGGTCATGCCGTTGTCGAACGTATGCTCGGCGCCGGCGACCACGGTGTAGATTTCGTTGTTCTGGGTCCGGTGACGCAGGCCCCGGTAAATACGCGCACCGGTGTAGGTCGCGGTCGTGTCCGTCGCGCCGGCCTGTAGCGTGCCGTCGGCATAGGCGAGGATCAGGGTGTTCCGGTACTCGTCATCCTCGAAATCAGCGTACGAACCCCGGACGAACAGACGGGTCTGGTCGGTTGGGCGCCATTCCAGGGCGGTCGTCAGGGCCTGACGCGTGCGCTGGGTTTCGTACTGCTTGAACAGGGTCTCCTCGAGCACGAAGACGTCAGCGCCGCCCTGCTCCTCGATGACCCAGGCGTTCTCGATGTTCTCGGGACGGCGGTTGGTTTCCGAATAGCTCAACGACAGCAGGGCGCCGAAAGTCCCGTTCGGGCCGAACACGTTCGATACGGTCGCGCCGGCGCGGGTGTCCGAACCGCCGTAGTCGTTATAGCTGCCGCCGGCGTAACCGTTCACGACCAGACGACGACGGTCGAAAGGCGACCGGGTGCGGATGTTGACGGCGCCGGCGATCGAGTCGGCTTCCTGGCTCGGCAGCAGGGTCTTGGAGACCTCGATGTTGGAGACGATGTCGCTGGGCAGGGTGTCCAGATCGACGGCGCGGGTGCCCGGATCGACGGCGGGGACGGTCACGCCGTCCACCGACACGGCGGTGAAGGCCGACGGGGCCCCGCGGACGTTGATGTAACGGCCCTCGCCCTGGTCGCGCTGGATGGCGATACCGGCTACGCGCTGCAGCGATTCGGCGACGTTCGGGTCCGGGTAGCGACCGATGGCGTCGGCCGACAGGACGTTGATGGTGCCGTCAGCGTTACGCTGCTGGTTCAGCGAGCGGGCGACGCCGTCGGTGATCACGCCGGTGACGACGATGTCTTCCAGGTTGGCCGCGTCGGCGACGCCCAGGGTGATCGACAGGCTGACCGCTTCACCGCCCGTGGCCGTGATCGTCTGGGCGACGGTCGGCAGGCCGATGTAGCGCACGTCGAAGGTGGTCTGGCCTTCCGGCACGGTCAGGATGAACTGGCCGTTGGCGTCCGAAACCACGCGGCTTCCCGAACCGCGCACGATGACCTCGGCTCCGGCCAGCGGCGCGCCTTCAGCGTTGATGACGCGACCGTAGACGGTCGGGGCGGCGGCCACCATGGCGGCGTCGTCGCTGGCGGCCATAGCCGGGTTGGCGGCGGCGAACGTCAGGACGCTCGCGCTCATGAGCAGGTGCAGCTTCATTTCGATGATCCCCATCCCCGGCGTTTCGCCGTGGGCTTGGGAGCCGCGCATAGCGCCGGGCGACAACGGCAAAGCGACGGAACGAAGACGCTGACCTCTCGAATTTTGAACGCCGTTATGACGATTGATCGCCCCACGGAAGGTTCGTCACGAATGTGCCTCCGGACCGTCATGGTGCGTTGCTTGACGGTTTCCCGGCAGGCGTGGTCTGGCGCGCGCGTTCAGATGCCTTGGAGGGCGCGATGACTGTCCGGACCCTGCTTACCGCCGTCGTCGCCACGGCCCTGCTGGCGGCCTGCGCCACCCACGAGGTCGACTACCAGGGCGAAGGCGCGGGCGTCGTCGGGGCCGGCGCTCCCGTTCATGCCGTGCTGGAAACACCGTCAGTCGGCACCGCAGGCGAGGACGCCGCCGATGATCCGGCCGTCTGGGCCTCGGCCACGCCGGTCAATGTGAAGGGCGCCCGGGTCGGCGGCTGGGTCGCCGGAACCGACAAGAAAGCCGGTCTCTATATCTACGGTCTCGACGGCGCGATACTTCAGTTCCTGCCGGAGGGTCTGCTGAACAATGTCGACGTGGTCGAGGGCCTGAGCCTCGGCGGCCGTCCGCAGGTGCTTCTGGGCGCCAGCGACCGCACGCCGGGCAAGACCGGCATCGCGCTTTACGCCTTCGACCCCGCCGGAACCGGCGACAACGGCGTGCGCCTGTGGGGAAACATCGCCACCGATGTGGTCGAGCCCTACGGATTCTGCTTCGCCCGCCGCGGCGCCGAGGTTCATGCCATTCTGGTGGGTCATGAGGGGGAGCTGCGCCAGTTCGTCCTGACCGTCGGCAGCGATGGCCAACCCTCGGCCCGTCTGGTGCGCCGCGCGGAGGTCGGCTCGATCTCGGAAGGCTGCGCCGCCGACGAGGCCACCGACGCCCTCTACATCGCCGAGGAAAACGTCGGCGTCTGGCGCTACGGACTGGACCCGGCCTCGGGCGCGGCCCGAACCCTGGTCCAGGCCATCGCGCCCGGCGTTCTGGTCGCCGACGCGGAGGGCCTGACCATTCTGGCGGATGGAGCCGCGCGCTATCTGATCGGCTCCAGTCAGGGCGACTCCACCTTCCCGGTCTGGCGCATCGACGGCGCGGCGCCCGAGTACAAGGGCCGCTTCGTGGTCACGGACGGAAACGGCGTTGACGGGATCACCGGCACCGACGGTCTGGACGCGCTCGGCGGGCGGGTCAGTGACCGCTTCCCGGAAGGCGTGGTCGTCATTCAGGACGACGTGAACGACGTCGGGACCCAGAACTTCAAATACGTCGACTGGCGCGAGATCCGGACGGCGTTGGGTCTCTAGGCAGCGACCGCCCGGCGCTTGCGCAGGGTGATCACCGCCACGCCCAGCGGGATCAGATTGTAGATCACCCCCGGCAGCCATGGCGCGAGGCGCAGGAGCGGCGTCGCCGCGATCAGGGCTGAAATCAGCCCCGTCGCCGTGGCGATGGTCCAGGTGCCCGCCCATTGCAGGCCGGCGCGACGCGCCGCCGGATCGCCGTCCCGCAAGGCGCAGGCGGCGTGCGCGAACAGGGCCGCGTTAAGCCCCGACAGGATGGCGAAGCCTGCGCCATAGATCACATAGGTCCACCGCAGGTCAGTCAGGCCCGACATCAGCCGTCCGCCCGGCAGAAGTCCGCCCGAAATGTAATGGGTCGCCGTCTCGGTGAGCAGGCGCAGCGGGAAGACGAAGACCAGAACCGCGAACACCACCGTTAGACTGAGGAAGGTGGTCCAGCCGGTGCGCACCGGCGTCAGCCGCGACCATGTCCGGTGGGCCAGCCAGAACAAGGCGATCAGGGCGAAACCGCAGGCGAAGGCCGGAATTCGCGCCAAAGCCCGCGCGAGGTCGGCGAACGACTGGAGCGGCTCCGCCCCCGCGATGATCAGCAGGGACACGGCGAAGGCGAAGGCGGCGTCGACGAAGGCGTCGAGCCGCTGGATTTCCGGCGTCCGGAACGATCTCACCCCCGCCGATCCGTCCACCGCCCCCTCCCCCGTTCTGGTCTAGTGGCCGCCGCTCGGATAGGGCGTCGTCACCCCGGAGCTGATCATGCCCGGAATAGCCTCGCCCAGCCCCATCAGGATGAATTGGATCGCCAGCGCGCACAGGATCAGGCCCAGCACACGCACCACGATGGCCAGACCCACATCGCCCAGTACACGGCTGATGGGGCCGGTCAGGGCGAAGCTGACGAAGGAGACGATGCAGGCCGCCGCGATGGCCACCAGCGCCGCCGCCGTCCCCGTCGGGCCGATCTTTTGCGCCTCACCCGCCTGAATAATGATGGCCGAGATGGCGCCCGGCCCGATCATCAGCGGAATTGCGAAGGGCACGACAAGCCGCTGGAACCGCCGACGGGCATAGCCGCGCACATCCTTCAGATCATTGGCCGCGTCCTTGTCGGCGAAAGTCGCCAGAAAGTCCTCCCGCGCCATGTCGAGGCCCAGCAAAAGCAACAGGATGCCGCCCGCGATCCGGAAGGCGGCCAGCGAGATGCCGAAGAACTGCAGCAGCCCCAGACCCGTGAACAGGAAGAAGGCCAGGAAGGCCGCGGCGAAGGCGCAGATCAGGGCCGAAACCGAAATGCGTTGGCGCAGGGTCGCGCCCGCCGTCGCCGCCGCGAAGATCGGCAGGTTCCCCACCGGATCCAGCAACGCGAACAGCGTCACGAACAGGTTGACCCCCAGTTCGACCGCGTCCATGACCTGCCCTCGCCCCTAATTCACCAAGCCGCCCATTTGGGCTGAGCCGCCCGCGCGCGTCCACCCCCGGCGGGCAAGGAGATCGACGAATGACGCCCGTGCTCACCGACCCGCGCCTGATCGTCGGCCTGGACCTGCCCTCGCTGGACGCCGCCCGCGCCATGGTCGAGCGGCTGGGCGCGACGGTGACCTCCTACAAGATCGGCCTCACCCTGCTGGCCCGTCCCGGCGGTGTCGCCTTCGCTCACGAGCTCAGGACGGCGGGCAAGATGGTGTTTCAGGACTGGAAACTGCACGATATCGGCGCCCAGGTCGAAGGCGCGGCCCGCGCGGTGGCCGAGGGCGGATGCGATCTGCTGACGGTCCACGCCGAGCCGCAGGTGATGACCGGTGCGGTCAAGGGCCGCGACGCCGCCGGATCGGGCACCAAGCTTCTGGCGGTGACGGTGATGACCAGCCTGTCGGACGGCGATCTGACCGACATCGGCTACGGCCAAACCGCAGCCCAGCTGGTTGAACGGCGGGTTCGACAGGCGCTGGATTGCGGCGTGGACGGCGTGGTCTCCAGCCCGCTGGAGGCCGCCCGCGTGCGCGAGATCGCGCTTGAGGCCGGGCGCCCCGACTTCCTGATCGTCACCCCGGGTGTTCGCCCCGAAGGCGCGGACAAGGGCGATCAGCAGCGCGTGGCCACGCCCCGCGCTGCGCTGGAAGCCGGCGCGACCCATCTGGTCGTCGCCCGTCCGGTCGTCGGAGCCGGGAATCCGCTTCTGGCGGCCTCGGCCATCGTCGAATCGATCGACGGTGTCGCGATCGGGGCCTAACCCCGCTCGCCGGGCTCCTGACGGTATTCCTGACGCGGCAGGCGACGGCGTTGCGGCTGGGCCGGACGCTCGATGCGCGGCTCGATCCGGGCCGGCGGGTCGTAGCGCTGCGGTTCAGGCAGGTAGGCGGGCGGATAGGGCGCGGCGGGACGGTCGCGATCACAGCCGCAATCGCGACGCTCGTACCGGTCGTCGTCGCGGCGATTGTAATCGTCACGGGCCTCATACCGGCGGGCGTCCTCTCGGACATAGCCGCCCTCGTACGCCTCGTACTCGCTGTAGCTCTCGCGGACCTCGTAGCGGGCTTCCTCTCGGCTCTCATAGCGATCGTGGCGCTCGCTGTAGCCATAGCGGCCGCCCCGGTCGCGGTCGTAGCCAGCGTCGTCATAGCGGTAGCCGCAGCGCGACGGGCGATAGTCGTCCCGGCCCATGCCGGTGACCACATAGCCGAACGGCGCCGAGGGGCAGGCCGGGCGCGAAAGCACGCGCTCATCATAGATCGCCGGGCCGCCGGAGTAGTAGCCGCCTGCGTCTCCGCCATAGCCGCCACCGACATAGAAGATTCCGCCCCCGGCATAGCCGCCCCGGGCGCCGCCGACGTCATAGGTTCGGGCGTTCAGATAACCGCGCGCCGAAGCCCCGGCCGAGGCATAGGCCTGCGCCGAAGCATTGACGTTCACATTGATGTTCGTATTGCCGCCGCCATGCGCGGGCGGACGATGACCGCCGCCTCCGCCGCCATGACAGCAGGGCGTCGGCGGCTGGGGCTGATGTCCGCCGCCGCCTCGACGATCACCGGCGAAGGCGGGCGAAGCGGCGAGGATCAACAGGGCGGCTCCGGCCGCGGCGGTAAGCATACGCATGTCACGGACTCCGTTTCAGGAGCCGTTATGGCGCGCACAGGACAGGGGCCGCCCGACCTTGCACCGTCAGGGGGAGCCTTCGGCCGCGCATTCGCCCGACAGGGTGCAAATTAACCCTGCCCGCATCGGGTCAGCCTTCGCCGTCAGAAGTCGACCGCGATGCCCTTCTTCTCCCAATCGCCGAAACGGGTCGGCTCGGGCCCGCGCGGACCGCCATGCTCGGTCGCCAATTCCGTCGCTTCCGATGCGGCGCGACGATCCGCCGCCTCCAGCAGGGCGCGGCGCGCGGCCTCGCTCAAGGGCCGCTCAGGCGTGGCGTGCGGGACATCTTCGTTGAAGACGGGGGCGGATTCGGTCTCGGGGGTGGGATGATCGGTCACAGCGTTCTCGCCTTGAGCCAATGCGTTGCAATTCGCAAATTGGAAGTCTCCCCAACCGGCGCCATCCGCCCCTCTGTCGAATCCCGATGAACCACCTGAAGACCTTTGCCCTTCTGGCCGTGCTGACCGCCCTGTTCATGGGCGTCGGCTACATGATCGGCCGCGTGCCGGGCATGCTGATCGCGCTGGCGGTCGCCGGAGGCATGAATATCTTCAGCTACTGGAATGCCGACAAGATCGTGCTGAAGATGTACCGCGCCCAGCCGGTGGACGAGAGCCATCCGAACGCCGTGGTCCGCACCTATGTCGCCGACACCCTGCAGATGGCGCGAGACGCGGGCATGCCTCGCCCGATGATCGCCATCATCCCCAACGATCAGCCGAACGCCTTCGCCACGGGCCGCAATCCGGAAAACGCCGCCGTCTGCGCCACCACCGGCCTGCTGGACATGCTGACCCGCGAAGAGATTCGCGGCGTGATGGCGCACGAGCTGGCTCACGTGAAGAACCGCGACACCCTGACGATGACGGTCACCGCGACCATCGCGGGCGCCATCGCGGCGCTCGCCAATTTCGCCCTCTTCTTCGGTGGAGGGGATGACCGCGAACGTCCCGGCGGTATCATCGGGACGCTGGCCCTGATGATCCTGGCGCCGATGGCCGCCGGTCTGGTGCAGATGGCCATCAGCCGCTCGCGCGAGTACGAGGCTGACCGCGTCGGCGCGGAGATCGCGGGCGATCCGAACGCCCTCGCCTCCGCCCTGCAGAAGATCGAGGCCTACGCCCACCGCATCCACAACCCGACCGCCGAGCGCAATCCCGCCTCGGGCCAGCTGTTCATCATCAACCCGCTGGCGGGCAAGGGGGCGGACAACCTGTTCTCGACCCACCCGGCCACCGGCAACCGCGTCCACGCCCTGATGGAGCTGGCGGTGAAGATGGGCCGTCGTCCGGCCCCGCCCCGCCCCGCTGTGGTTGAACCCGCCGCGACCCGGCCGGTGACCACCTCCGTCCCGACCTCCGGCGAACCGCCGGTCCGCCGGGGTCCCTGGAGCTGATCTAGGCTGCGGCCGACAGCGCCTCGAGCACACCCTTGCCGTACCGGTCCAGCTTGGACTGGCCGACACCGGGAATGTGTTCAAGCGCCCGCAGATCGCCCGGCTCCGCCAGGGCGATCTCCAGAAGGGTCTTGTCCTGGAAGATGACATAGGGCGGCACCCGCTGCTCCGCCGCCCGCTCGCGTCGCCAATTGCGCAGCACTTCGAACCGGGCCCGCACGTCGGCGTCCATGTTTTCCAGCGCGGCGTTCCGACCATTGCGGACCCGTTCTCGCGGAGCCGAAACACGCGCCGGGGACAGCCGCACCTCAATCACCCGCTCGCCGCGATAGACGGCGCGCACCGCCTCCGGATCACCCAACCGAACCAGCGGCTTGCCCTCGTTCGGATCCTCGACCAGCAGGCCCTCGAACATCAGGTGGTCGATCACATCCCTCAGGGTATGCGAGGCGATATCCGCACCGATGCCCCAAGTGGACAGGGCCGTCTCCCAAGGCTGAACATCCTTTGTCTTGCCCTGCAAATGATCGACGACGCGCGTCTTTCCGAAGCGTTCGCCCAGCCTTTGAACCGCCGCCAGCGCTTTCTGGGCCGGAACAGTGGCGTCGAACAGGGCGGGTGGATCACCGCAGATGTCGCAGACTCCACAGCGATCCGCACCGACTTCGCCGAAATAGCGCCGCACCGTCTGCGGACGACAGGTCGCGCCGTCCAGCATGGCGAAGAGTTGACGAACCTTGCGGGTCTGGACCTGTTTGACTTCTTCCGCCATCGGCCGACCCTCAAGGCGGCGCAGGCTCCAGGCGATATCGGACGGACCGTACAGGGTGATGCCCTCGGCGGGCTCTCCATCCCGGCCGCCCCGGCCGATCTCCTGCCAATAGGCTTCCAGCGAACCGGGCGGGTCAGCGTGGATCACGAAGCGGACGTCCGCCTTGTCGACCCCCATGCCGAAGGCGATGGTCGCCACCATCACAGCCCCGTCCTCGGCCAGGAACCGCTCGAGCCGCCTGTCCCGCTCTTTGGTTTCCATGCCTGCGTGATAGGCGATGGCGTTGGTTCCGGCGTCCCTCAGGGCCTGCGCCACACGCTCGCAGCCGTCGCGGCTGCCGCAATAGACGACCCCCGACTTGCCTCGCCTCTGACGTACAAGATCAATCACCGCCGCGTCGGTCTTGGCGCGCGAACCATTTTCCTTGCGGATGGCCGAAAGCTGCAGGTTCGGGCGAGCGAAACTGTCGACGATGACCTTCGCCCCCTCGAGCCGCAAGGACCGGACGATGTCCTCCCGCGTCCGCGCGTCCGCGGTGGCTGTGACGGCGATACGCGGCACGCCGGGGAACAGTTCCGCCAGCTTGCCCAGCGTCCGGTAGTCGGGGCGGAAATCATGTCCCCATTGCGAGACACAGTGTGCTTCATCAATCGCGATAAGGCTCAGGGGCAGTTCATGCAGCCGGTCGATCAGATGTGGCTGCGCGAGTCCCTCAGGCGAGACATAAAGAAGGTCCAGTTCACCGGCCCGCACGGCCCTCCAGATGGCCGAGCGGTCGTCCATCGACACGCCCGAATCCAGTCTCGCTGCCGAGACACCTTGTTGTTTCAGCGCTTCCACCTGATCGGTCATCAAGGCGATCAGGGGGGAGACCACCAGACCGAGGCCCGTCCGCAGCATCGCCGGGATCTGGTAGCAGACCGACTTGCCGCCGCCGGTCGGCAGAACCGCCAACACATCGCGGCCGGACAGGATTTCCTCGACCACCCCGGCCTGCATGCCGCGGAAGTCTGCGTGGCCCCAGACGCGCTCCAGCGTGGCGCGCGCATCGGCCATGGTCGGAGCGGAGACTGAGTCGGGGAGCATGGCGGGGTTGTGCCCGATCTGTTCCGGGGTGTCACCGTGAAGCGTGGTCCGCTAGAGGAGCAGCCATGACCACGCTTCTCTATGGCCGCCCCCCGGCGGTGTTCGATCCGCCCGGCGCCGCGACCCAGACCTCGCCCCTGATTCCGGGCGCGACAGCACTGGAATCCCTGCCGGAGAACAGCGCGGACTCGATCATGATCTATGCCCCGCCCGGCGTGCTGGAGCGGCGCTACACCCTGGCTCTCGCCCTGAGAGCCCTTAAACCCGGCGGGCGACTGGACGTCATGGCCCTCAAGGACAAGGGCGGCTCGCGACTGAAGAAGGAACTGGAAGCCTTCGGCGCGGAAGTGGGCGAGAGCGCCAAGGCCCACCACCGCCGCTGCGTGGTGATCAAGACGGACAAACTGACGGGTCTGGACGCCGCCATTGAAGCGGGCGCGCCCCGCATCGTTCCGGGCCTGGACGCCTGGTCCCAACCGGGCGTCTTCGCCTGGGACAGGATCGACCCGGGCTCTGCCCTGCTGGCCCAGACCCTGCCACCCCTGAAGGGCTTGGGCGCCGATCTGGGCTGCGGCTATGGAGCCTTGGCCACCGTGGTGCTGCGCTCGCCCGCCGTGACCGCCCTGCGCCTTTATGATCTGGACCGCCGCGCGGTGGAGGCCGCGCGCAGGAATGTCGAGGACGGCCGCGCCGTCATCGAGCAGGCCGACGTCCGCAACCTGCCCACCGAAGGCGATCTGGACTTCATCGTCACCAATCCGCCCTTCCATGACGGCGGCGCCGAGGACAAGCGACTGGGCCAGACCTTCATCCGTCAGGCCGCGGGCATGCTCAAGAAGGGCGGAACCCTGTGGCTGGTCGCCAACCGCCACCTGCCCTACGAGGCCGAACTGAACGAGGCCTTCAAACGCGTCCGGATGGTCGCCGACACCGGCGGCTACAAGGTCTTCGAGGCGGTGAAGTGAGCCGCCCTCAAGTAGCCCGACGGGCGATAGGGCAATGAAAAAGACCCCGACCAGCCGCGTCGACAAGCTTCTGGGCTCGCTGGGCTACGGCTCACGGGCCGAGATGGCGCGCATGGGCAGGGCGGGCGGCATCGTCCTGGATGGCGTCGACATAACCGATGTGTCGAAACGCATTCCGGTCACGCCGGACCTCCCGACCCGAATGGAGATCGACGGCGAGCCGCTGGACCCGCCGCAGGGCGTGGTCATCCTTCTGCACAAGCCGCTGGGCATGACCTGTTCGCACAAGGAGGACGGGGCGCTGGTCTATGACGTCCTGCCCGACCGCTGGCGGCGGCGCGACCCGGCCATTTCGACCATAGGACGGCTGGACAAGGAGACCTCCGGCCTGCTGCTGATGACCGACGACGGCGACCTGCTGCACCGGGTCATTTCGCCGAAGAAGAACGTCGCCAAAATCTATCGCGCCCGGCTGGCCCGCCCGCTGGACGGCTCCGAGGCCGCCCTGTTCGCCTCGGGTGAGCTGCTGCTCGAGAACGACGACCGCCCGCTGAAGCCCGCCGGGCTTGAGATCGTCTCCCCGACCGAAGCCCTCGTCTCCGTGACCGAGGGCCGCTACCACATGGTCCGCCGGATGTTCGCCGCCGTCGGCAACCACGTCGAGGCCCTGCACCGCGAACGGCTGGGCGGTCTGTCCCTGCCCGACGACCTGCCCCCCGGGCAGTGGCGACTGCTGACCGAAGACGAGATCGACGCCATCTTCACCGGCTGACGGAACTCCGTCCCCGTCTGTCCGCTAAGGCTCAGCTTCGACGGAGAACCGATGACCGGCGCCACCCTCAAACGTGACCTCAGGACCGGGCGGTCTCTCTGGGCTGACAGTCCGGGGCTGGGCGTCCACACGCGTACGCTCGGCAAGGCTATCTCCGTCGACGTCGCTATCGTCGGCGCGGGGATCAGCGCGGCCTTCATGGCCCGCGAGCTGTCGCGCGATCATTCCGTGGCGGTGCTGGACCGGCGCCCGCCGCTTTCCGGCTCGACCATCGCCTCGACGGCCCTGTTGCAGTGGGAGATCGACCTTCCCCTGACCGCCCTGTCCGAGAGGATCGGCGCGGCCAGCGCGAAGCGGGCCTACCTGCGATCCCGGCGCGCCATAAAAGACCTGAAGCGGATCGTGGTGGAGGAGCGGATCGTCTGCGGTCTGCATGACAAGGACACGCTCTATCTGGCCGGAGACGCGTATGGCCATCGCGCGCTGGAGGCGGAGGCGGACGCTCGCGCCGCCTTGGGGCTGGAGAGTCGATACATCAGGCCTGCGGACCTTCGCGACCGGTTCGGCATCGACCGCACCGGCGCCATCCTGAGCCGGGGCTCGGCGAGCGGCGACCCTGCCCGTCTGGCGGCAGGGTTGCTCCGACGGGCCGCGGCGGACGGCGCCGGAATTTATTCTCCGGTTGAGGTGCTCGAGGCCGTCAGCGACCCGGACGGCGTCACCCTGCTGACCGACGCCGGACAACCGGTTCGCGCCGGCGCCGTCATCTTCTGCTGCGGATATGAGTTTCCCAAGGCGGTGCCGACCCCCGGCGCCGAGGTGATCTCGACTTGGGCGCTGGCCTCAAAGTCCCGGACGCCCTGTCCCCGCTGGCTGAAGGACACTCTCCTCTGGGAAGCGGCGGACCCGTACCTCTATCTGCGCATGAGCCGCGACGGTCGGCTGATCGTCGGCGGCGAGGATGAGGCATCATCCACCGCCCACGCCGACAGGGCGAAGCTGAAGCGCAAATGCGCCACCATCGCCGAAAAGCTTAAGCGCCTGCTGCCGATGGTCGAGTTTGACATCGACTACAGCTGGGCCGGCGCCTTTGGAGAAAGCAGCACAGGCCTGCCGTCCATCGGCCCCGTGCCGGGCATGGAGCATGCCTGGGCCGTTATGGGGTTCGGCGGCAACGGCATCACCTATTCGGTGATCGCCAGCCAGATCGTGTCCTCGGCGCTACGTGGAAAGCCTGATACGGACGCGGATCTGTACCGATCTTGACCCGGTCGCCCGAGGGGCGCACCGCCATTGCCATGACCCGGGCGAAGATTTGCGGACTGACGACGCCGGATACGCTGGACGCGGCCCTTGGCGGCGGCGCGGCCTTCGTCGGCGCGGTGGTGTTCCCGAAAAGCCCTCGCCACATCGCACCCCTGCACGCCGCCACCCTGTTCGAGCGCGCGCGGGGCAAGGCGAAGATCGTCGCCGTCACGGTTGATGCCGACGATGCCCTGCTGACCGAGATCGCCCTGATACTGAAGCCCGACCTAATCCAGCTGCACGGATCGGAGCCCCCGGAACGGGCCGCACAGGTCCGGAGCCTGACCGATGCGGGCATCATCCGCGCCCTGTCCGTCCGCAACGCGGCCGACATCGACGCCGCGAAGGCCTGGGAGCCCGAAGTGGAGCACCTGATGTTCGACGCGAAGCCGCCCGAGGGCTCATTCCTGCCCGGCGGTGTCGGCGCCTCCTTCGACTGGACCCTGCTGGCCGGCCGATCCTTCGCAAAGCCCTGGTTCCTCGCCGGCGGCCTCACCCCCGACAACGTCGCGGACGCGGTCCGCATCGCGAGCGCGCCCCTGGTGGACGTGTCCTCTGGCGTGGAAAGCGCCCCGGGTGTTAAGGACCCTGCCCGGATCGCGGCGTTTCTGAACGCCGTATCCACCGCCTGATTTCCGCCGCCTGCCCGCGTGAGTTTGCCCTCGTGAACGCCATCATACCCAACGACTACAGCTTCCCCGACGCGGAGGGCCGGTTCGGTCCCTATGGCGGACGGTTCGTGGCCGAAACCCTTATGCCGCTGATCCACGAGCTGAATGACGCCTACGATGCGGCCAAGGCAGATCCGGCGTTCCAGGCCGAACTGGACAGCTTCCTGACCGACTATGTCGGTCGCCCCAGCCCGATGTATTTCGCCGAGCGTCTGACGGCCCATCACGGCGGCGCCGACATCTGGTTCAAGCGGGACGAGCTGAACCACACAGGCGCCCACAAGGTGAACAACTGCATGGGCCAGATTCTTCTGGCCATGCGGATGGGCAAGACCCGGATCATCGCCGAGACCGGCGCAGGCCAGCACGGCGTGGCCACCGCCACCGTCTGCGCCCGCTTCGGGCTGAAATGCATCGTCTACATGGGCGCCACCGACGTGGAGCGTCAGGCCCCGAACGTCTTCCGCATGAAGCTGCTCGGCGCCGAGGTGGTCCCGGTGACCTCGGGTCGCGGCACGCTGAAGGATGCGATGAACGAGGCGATGCGGGACTGGGTGACCAATGTCGAGGACACCTACTACCTTATCGGCACCGCCGCCGGACCGCATCCCTATCCGGCCATGGTGCGGGACTTCCAGTCGGTGATCGGCCGCGAGACCCGCGCCTCCATGCTGGCTCGCAAGGAGAAGCTGCCGGACGCCTGCGTGGCGGCCATCGGCGGCGGCTCGAACGCCATCGGCCTGTTCTACCCCTTTATCGGTGACGCCGGCGTGCGTCTGATCGGGGTTGAGGCCGCCGGTCGCGGACTGGACGGCCCGGATCACGCCGCCTCCATCCAGGGCGGCCGCCCCGGCGTCCTGCATGGCAACCGCACCTATCTGCTGCAGGATGACGACGGCCAGATCCTGGAGGGCCACTCCATCTCGGCCGGTCTGGACTACCCCGGCATCGGTCCCGAGCACGCCTGGCTGAAAGACATCGGCCGCGCCGAGTACCGCGCCGCCACCGACGCCGAGGCCCTTGAGGCCTTCCAGCTGTGTTCCAGGCTGGAGGGGATCATCCCGGCCCTGGAGCCCAGCCATGCCCTCGCCCGCATCGGCGAGATCGCGAAAGAAGTAGGCAAGGGCGGCGATGTGGTGCTGAATATGTGCGGGCGGGGCGACAAGGACATCTTCGCCGTGGCGAAGCATCTGGGCGTGGAGCTCTAGGACACCATGAAGACCCTCATTCTGGCCGCCACGGCGGCCCTGATCGCGGCGCCGGCTCTGGCCCAGACCGCGCCGACGCCCCGACTGAACGTGGAGATCCCCGAGGTCGCCTCCGTCAGCGCCGATCCGACCTGCGGCGGGAACGCCGGTCTGGCGCAACAGGCCTTCTGTGTGACGACGACGCAGGCGGCGATCACGACCGTGGTCGACACCTTTACCGCCGACTTCAGCCGTCAGGGGTGGATCGCCGCCGGTGGAAGCGACAATCGGGTCGTCTACGTGAAGCGCAAGGAAGGCGGCGGCTGCGACGGTTTCCAGATGCTGGCCTTCGCCGATGAATCCCGCGTACAGGCGCCCGGCGCTCCGGCCTGGCTGGCGTTCGCGGCCATTCCCGGCGATGTCTGCGCGGCTCACCCCGCACCGACGCCCGCCAACCCCTGACGGCGCCGCTCATGCCGACCCCTTTTGCCCTGGCCGCCCTGTCGGGACCGGCCGCCGCCCCCGCTGCGACCGCCCAATGACCACACACCGTATCGACGCCCGCTTCGCCGCCCTCAAGGCGGAGGGCCGGGCCGGTTTTGTCGCCTATGTGATGGCCGGCGACCCCTCGCGCGATGAGTCCCTTGAAATCCTGCGCGGACTTCCGGCGGCGGGTGCGGACATCATCGAGCTGGGCTTCCCCTTCTCGGACCCCATGGCCGAAGGCCCCCCCATCCAACGGGCTGCCCTGCGCGGCCTCAAGGCCGGTCTGACGCTTAAGGGCACGCTTGATCTGGCCAAGGCCTTCCGCGAAGGCGATGCGGATACCCCGCTCATCCTGATGGGGTATCTCAATCCGCTTGAAAGCTACGGCTACGAGGCCTTCGCCCGCGACGCCGCGGCCAGCGGCGTGGACGGCGTGATTATCGTCGATTGCCCGCCTGAGGAAGCCGATCCTCTGACCGACGCCCTGGACCCCCACCAGGTCTCCCTGATCCGGCTGGCGACCCCAACCTCGGACGACGCCCGCCTGAAGGTGATCGCCCGGCGGACCTCCGGCTTCGTCTATTATGTCTCGGTCGCGGGTGTGACCGGGGTCAAGGAAGCCCAGGCCGGTTCGGTCGCTCCCGCGGTCGAGCGAGTGCGCAAGGCGTCGGGCCTGCCGGTCGCTGTCGGTTTCGGAATCAAGACGCCGGAACGGGCGGCCGAGGTCGCCCGCGTGTCCGACGCCGTCGTCGCCGGCTCCGTGCTGGTGGACGAAGTCGCCGCCGCTCTTGAAGCGAACGAACCCGCCGCTCCGCGCGTTCTGGCGAAGGTGCGCAGCCTCGCCGACGCGGTGAAGGGCGCGCGCGCGACAGAAACCGTCTGATCTGAACCGCATTGTTCTGAGACCAGATGCGTCGCATCTGGCTCGAAAATGCTCTAAAGCGCCCCGCATGGTCGACAAGAACAAACCTCAGCAAGAGAAGCGCGGCGGCTGGCTGTCGCGCTTTGCTCCCGGCGTCCGCAAGATCGTCAGCCGTCGGGACACGCCTGACAATCTCTGGGTCAAGGACCCGGACAGCGGCGAGATGCTCTATCGCTCGGACCTCGAGAACGCCCTTTGGGTGACCCCCTCGGGCCGTCACATGCGCATCGACGCGCCGACGCGCCTGCGCTTCACCTTCGACGGCGGCCAGTACGAGTCCATCGACACCCCCGACGTGCCGGAAGACCCGCTGAAATTCTCGGACGGCAAGCCGTACAAGGATCGCCTGAACGCCGCGCGCAAGGCCGCCGGCCGCAAGGACACCATGGCCATCGGCTTTGGTGAGATCGACGGGACCGAAGCCGTCGCCATCGTCCAGGACTTCACCTTCATGGGCGGATCGCTGGGCATGGCCGCGGGCGAAGCCTTCATCGCCGCCGCTCGCGCCGCCATCGCACGCGGCGTGCCGCTGGTCTGCTTCACCGCCGCCGGCGGCGCCCGTATGCAGGAAGGCGCCCTCAGCCTGATGCAAATGGCCCGCACGACGCTGGCGATCCAGGAACTGAAGGCCGCCCAACTGCCCTTCGTCGTCGTCCTGACCGACCCGACCACCGGCGGCGTCACAGCCAGCTACGCCATGCTTGGCGATGTCCATCTGGCCGAGCCCGGCGCCCTGATCGGCTTCGCCGGTCCGCGCGTCATCGAGGCGACCATCCGCGAGAAACTGCCGCCGGGCTTCCAGCGCGCCGAATACCTTCAGGAAAAGGGCATGGTCGACAAGGTCGTCGCCCGTGGCGATCTGCCTGAAACTCTCGGCCAGATACTGTCGATCCTGATGGGCGGGAAGCGCCGGGCCGCGTAATAGCGGTCATGGACCCGATCTCCGAACGCCTTCGCGCGCGGCATCCGCAACGCATCGACCTGTCACTGGGTCGAATGAAGGCCTTGTGCGCGGCGCTTGGCGATCCGCAGGATCGCCTGCCGCCCGTCATCCATGTGGCGGGCACCAACGGCAAGGGCTCGACCGTGGCCCTGCTGCGCGCCATCGCCGAGGCGGCGGGACTCAAGGTCCACGTTTATACCTCCCCGCATCTGGTGCGGTTCAACGAGCGCATCCGGCTGGCCGGCGAACTGATCACCGACAAGGCCCTGAACCTTATCCTCGACAGGATCGAGACCGTATCGGGCGAAGCGACCGTCTTCGAAAGCACGACCGCCGCCGCCTTCGTCGCCATGACCGAGACCCCGGCCGATCTCGCCATCATCGAGGTCGGGCTTGGCGGGGTGCTGGACGCCACGAATGTGATCGAGCGTCCGCTGCTCAGCCTGATCACTCCGGTCGATCTGGATCATGCGGAGTTTCTGGGCACGTCCCTGCGTGGCATCGCGATCGAAAAGGCCGGCATTCTGAAGCCCGGAGCGCGCGGCCTGATCGCCCGACAGGCTGAAGAGGCCATGGCCGCCATCGAGGTGGTCGCCCAGGCTGTTGGCGCACCCCTGACCGTCATGGGCGTGGACTTCGACGCCTGGGCCGAGCGAGGCGGCATGGCCTTCCAAGACCAGGAGCGCTTTCTCGACCTCCCCGCGCCCGCGCTGACGGGCGGGCATCAGATCGACAACGCTGGTCTCGCTGTCGCCGCCGCGCTGGAACTGGACCTGCCCGAAACCGCCATCGTCGAGGGCCTGAAGACGGTGCGCTGGCCGGCTCGGTTGCAACGCCTGACCGCCGGTCCCTACGGCGAGGCGGCGAGGGCGGCGGACGCGGAGCTCTGGCTGGACGGCGGGCACAATCCCCATGCGGCCCGGGCGCTGGCGACGGCGCTGGCCTCCCGACAGGCGAAAGCGCCCCGTCCCACGGCCCTGATCGTCGGCATGCTGGGCAACAAGGATGCGGGCGGCTTCTTCGAGGCGCTGAAGGCATCCGACGCCACCGTTTTCACCGTCGGCTTCGAGGGCGCGGCGGCAGACCCGGAAGCGCTGGCGGCCGTCGCACGTGGCCATGGACTGGGCGCCGCGGTCTCGGGCTCCGTCGATCAGGCGCTGACGCAAGCCCTGCGGCTGGGCGCGGGACGCGTGGTCATCTGCGGCTCCCTCTATCTGGCAGGCGAGGTTCTGGGCGCGTCGCCCGAGACCTGGCCGACCTGAGCCGGACAGAACAACGCCCGCCCGGCGAGGCCGGACGGGCGCGTCTGAAGTGACGACAAAGCGGCGGCGATCAACCCTCGGCCTTCACCCCGGCCTCGGCCAGCCATTCGACAATCTTGCCCTTGGGCATGGCGCCGACCTTCATCGAGGCCATCTGACCGTCCTTGAACAGCATCAGCGTGGGGATGCCCTTCACGCCCAGCTTGGACGGCGTCATCGGACTGTCGTCGATGTTCACCTTGGCGATGGTGACCTGACCGTTCAGTTCGTCGGCGATCTGCTCCAGCGCAGGGCCGATCTGCTTGCACGGGCCGCACCATTCCGCCCAGAAGTCGACCAGCACCGGCTTTGACGCCTTGAGCACGTCGGTTTCGAAGCTTTCGTCAGTGACCTTGACGGTGGCCATGGATGTTCTCCTGACGGCCCGCGCGGGACCGCGTCGCATGAATGTCAGCCGGACACCTTAGGGTGATTCCGGCCCGTTGCAGCCGATGTGGGAAACCGGGCCCCCAAAATCAACGGATCAGCGCCGCCTCCAGCATCGCCTGCGGAACCGGCATCAGCTGCGGCCCGTCCGTCCAGACGAGAGCCGCCGCCACCGGTCGATCAGGATACATTTGTCCCAAGATGGAGACATAAACCGCCAACTGCAGCACATAGGCCGGGTCCGCATCCTCGATCCTCGAGGGCACCGGGCGGTTGGTCTTGTAATCGACCACCAGAACCCGCTCAGGTGTAACCACCAATCGGTCCATGCGACCGGAGACGGTCACCCCGTTGACCCTTCCCGTCAGCGCGACCTCGGGCCGGGAACCTTGGCCGAAGACCGGCGCGAACAGCGGATGGTCGAGAACCATCAGCGCCGCCCCGATCATTTCCGCCCGTTGCTCTCCGCTCAAATCCCGCTCTCGGGACAACAGGCGTCCGGCGATCGCCGGACGTTGGTCCGACGGGACTTCAGGCAATCGTTCAAGCAGACGGTGGATCAGGTCGCCCCGCCGGAATCGCCCAAGGCCGCCGCCTCCCATAGAGAGAGGCGAAGGCGCCGGGATGCGCAGCACCTCGTCCATCTGCGAGGGTGATGCGATCCGGGCGGCGGCGTCAGGCGAGGGAGAAACGCGGGCCCAGTCCGGCGCGATGACACGCCCGGCCGGAGCCGCGCCTTTCGGCGGCGCCTGGCCGGGATCGACCCCGTAGCGGCGCAGCTCGCCCACCATCCGGACCTGTCCCTCCAGACCGTCAAAGGTGCGGGTCAGGACATCCCACCAGCTGCCTTCGTCAAAGCCGGCCTTTGTCTTCGCGCTGCCCTTGCCCATGATCACGATCCGGTCCCGGGCGCGGGTCAGGGCGACATAGAGCAGACGCAGGGTCTCGGCGTCCGCCCGGGCCTGCCGGGCGTCGCGCGCGGCGCGCGAGGCTTCGCAGTCCTCCTTCGAGCTGCCCGGGCACATCAGCCAGGCCTCGGAGCCATTCTCCAGCGCCACAGGCATGAGGGACGGCCCCTGAGCCTTCGCCCGGCTGGTGGTGTCCGGCAGGATGACTACCGGCGCCTCCAGCCCCTTGGCGCCGTGAACCGTCATGACGCGAACCTCGCCACGTGGCCCCTCCAGCTCACGCTTCACCTCCACGTCAGCGGCTTCAAGGCGGGCCAGACAGGTCTCCAGGTCGATGGCGCCACGGCCCTCGGCCGCCAGCACCTGGTTCAGCGTCTCGTCGATCGCCTCTTCGGCCTCCGCGCCCAGACGCCGCAGGATCCGCGCCCGTCCCGAAACGCCGGTGTCGTCCACCCGGCCGAGCACGGCGGAGAAGAAGGCGAAAGGATCGCGGTCACTCATGGACAGGGCGAAGTCCAGCATGTCCCGCGCTCGGGACCATTCCGGCCGCTCACCGGCGCGGTCCGTCAATTCCCGCCACAGCCGCCGACGTTCAGACTTTGCGCCCGCGAGGGCGAACAGTCCGTCCTCATCCACATCGCACAGGGGGCTGCGCAGCAGGCCCGCCAACGACAGATCGTCGTCCGGATAGAGGACAAAGCGGGCCAGGGCGATCAGGTCATCAAAGACGATGTGCGACGACAGCTTCAGCCGGTCCGCCCCCGCCACGGGCACGCCCGCCGTCTTCAGCGCCCGGATGATCTCCTCGAAGGTCGCATCGCGACGACGCACCAGGATCAGGAAGTCGCCATAGCCCGATGGGCGAGGCTCGCGGGTCTTCCGATCATACACCGTGACCCCGGTCTCGACCTGCAGCCGGATATCGCTAGCCAGATCGGCCGCCAGTTGCTTGCGGGCCGAGACAGCGGATTCCTGATCGACCGGCGCGTCCCATGCCTCGCGGTCGGGCCCCTTGATCTCCTGATGCAGAGGCCAGAGGTCGACCGAACCGGCCTGTCCCGACCGCATGGCGGTGTGAGTGGGCACGGCCGCCAGGCTTTCACCGACCAGTGCGGCGGCTCGCTCCGGTCCGGCGAAGACCGCGTCCACAAAGCCCAGCACATCCGGGGTCGAGCGGAAGGATTTGGCCAGCTCTACAGCCCTGAATTCCGATCCGGCGCCCTGCACCATCATGTCATAGCGCTGGGACTCCTGACGCAGCCGCTCCGGACGGGCGCCCTGGAAGGAATAGATCGACTGCTTCTCGTCGCCCACCGCGAAGACCGTGCGGTCCAGCCTTTGGCCCGAGGGCGGCGGAGGCGTGAACCGTCGCCCCCCTTCCCCTGCGAAGAAGCTTTCGGTCAGGGCTTTCAATATGTCCCACTGCTGGGGCGCGGTATCCTGCGCCTCATCGACCAGCACATGCTCTATGCCGCCGTCCAGCTTGTAGAGCACCCAGGCCGCCGAAGCCCGATGGGTCAGAAGCTCAACCGTCCTTGCGACCAGATCACCGAAGTCCAGCGCCCCGGTCGCGGCCTTGGCCTGCTCGTAAAGCCGCGCATGGGCCGCAGCGAGGGTCAGGACATGGATCGTGTCCCGCGCCACCCGCAGACGCCGGACCTGCTCCAGCGTCGAGACGTATTTCATCTGCAGATCGGCCAGCCAGCCCCCTGCCGTGGGGGGAGCCTTGGATGTCGCCATCGCCTTGCGCGGCTCGCCTCCGGTGAGGAAGACCTCGGCGATCCCGGCGAAGGTCCAGTCCGCGGCCCGCATCCGGTCAGCGCACTTCTGGTCGTTGGTCCCGCCCGTCGCCATGGCGGAGGCCGTCTCCAGCCACTCCGCGCGGTCGAGGAAGCGCATGAAATCGCCCTCCACCGCCTCGGCTGTCTGCTCCGGGTGAGCGCCCACGAGCAGATGGGGGGCCGGCGCCCGACCTTCGGCGACCCTGTCGACATAGTCCGCCAACTTGTCCCGGTCCGTCTCGATCAAGGCCAGAAGCGACTGGAATGCGCCCCAGTCCAGCTCGACGGCGAAATGGCTGTAGGCCCGACCGATAGGGCCGTCCGCGTCCTCCAGGGCGGCGCGGGCCAGTTCCTCCCGCACGGAATGCGACAGGGCCACCGCCGCCTGATCCTCCAGCACCGTGAACCCCGGCGTCACGCCCGCCTCGATCGGAAACCGCCGCAGCAGCTTCTCGCAGAAGGCGTGGATGGTCTGGATCTTCAGCCCACCCGGGGTCTCCAGCGCCTTGGCGAACAGGCGGCGGGCGTCCGACAGCTCCGGCCCCGACAGACTGGCCGGATCGCGGCCGTCCAGATCGGCGAGCGACACCCGCAACCTGTCATCATCCAGGACGGCCCATTCGCCCAGCCGATCAAACAGACGCGCCTGCATCTCGGCGGCGGCGGCCTTGGTGTAGGTGACGCACAGAATTTCGCCCGGTCGCACTTCACGCAGCAGCAACCGCGCCACCCGGTCCACCAGGGTCGAGGTCTTGCCCGAGCCGGCGTTGGCCGTGACGAAGACCGACTGGCCCGGATCGGCCGCGGCGATCTGGGCGGGGTCCGGCAGGATACGCGCGCTCATTCGGCGTCCCCCCCGTCCTCACCGCCGACCACATGCCACTCCCACACCCGGGCGAGATGATCGTAGTTGCCGCCGAAATTGCCCATGAACTGGGGGGCCGTCCAACTGAGGTAGGGCGTCACCTCCTCGTCGAAACGGGCGATCCGCGCGGTCAGGCCGGCCAGCGCGGCCTCGCACAGCGCCATCGCTTCGGCCCCTTCGCCACGCACCACCTTGCTCCCCGGCTCCTTGCGCCCGACGACCCGCACATAGGTCAGCTCTTCCGGCTCGACCGGTCCCGTGTCCTTCAGCCCGGCCTCCGCCAGAATGGCCCCGGTCAGCGTCAGCTGGGGCGAGAAGCCGGTCTTCACCTGTTTGGCGCTGGGAACGGAGCCGGTCTTGAAGTCCAGCACCGCCGCCCCCGTCGCCGACAACTCGATGCGGTCGACCCTTGCCGTCAGGCGGAACGGCCCGGCAGGCCCCGGAATGACCATTTCCACCCCTTCCTCGACCCGGATTTCAACACCTCGCGCGCGACGCTCCGCCTCGAACCCGGCCAGCCACACGGCCGCGTTGCGCGCCAGCGGCGCCTCGCGCGCCATGGCGGGGTCCTCGAAACCGGCGGTCGCCAGTTCCTCCAGCAGGAACGCCTCCAGCCGGTCGGCGCGGTCTTCGGGAGGGATCTCGGTCCAGAGCAAGGCGAACCGCTCCATCGCCTTGTGCACCGCGTCCCCACGCGCGAGGGCTTCGGCGGCCTGACCGGGCCGGTCCAATTGTCGCAGATTCAGGACATAGCGTGCATAGACGGCATAGGGATCGCGCACCCAGCGTTCGACGCCTGTAACCGCCAACTTTCTCGGCCGCCGCTCGACCGGCGGGCGCGGTGCGGGGCGTGGCGCGTAAGCCGGACGGGACGAGGCCGGCGCATCCAGCCTCCGGGCCTGTTCCAGCGCCTCGGAAGGTCGTGCGATGGAGACGGGCGTCTCGTCTGTGTGAGCCCCTCGGGTCAGCATCTCGAGCCGCCACAGCCAGCGCGACTTCACCGCCGGCTGCCCCCCCCTGCGTTCACAGTGAACCAGAATGGCCTCATCGGCGCTCGCCGCCTGTACGAAATCCTGCGCCGTCTGACCCAGACGGCGTTCGGGTGGTGGCAAACCAAGTGTCTCGCGCATGGGACGCGAAAGGAAAGGGTCCGTCGGCGCGGCGTTCGGCCAGACCCCTTCCTCCAGTCCGGCCAGGATCATCCGGTCGGCCCGCACCAGACGAGCCTCGATGGCTCCGAGGATACGCAGACGCGGTTGATTGGCCCCGCCGGTCCGCACCGTCTCGTCCGCCAGCAGGCCGTGGACCAGATCAGCGAACTCGCTCCGGTTCACCGCACCCAGCGACCCTCCGCCCTCGATCAGGGCTGACAGCAGGGCGGCGGCGGCCTCACCGTCGGGCCCGCCCCACGCGTCCTGCCCTGCCAGGGCTTCGACAAGTCCGGTCAGGGCTCCCGCGGCTGCGTCCGGTAAGGCGGCTTCGGCGAACGGCGCACGCGCCACGCCGGACAGGGCTTCAAGTCGGTCCAGCAGGGCCCCGGCGGCCGCAAGTCCCGATACTGTGAATTCCGACGCGACCCGCCCGTCGTCTCTCGGCTTGCCCGCCTCGAGTAGCGCCTTTCGCGCACGGCTCCAGTCGCGTCGGCGCGGACCACGCAGGGCGTATCGCTCAAACGCACTGACCGCGCGATCATAGTCGAACGGCTCCAGCGCCAGCCGCACCTGCGGGTGTTTCAACAGCCCCAGCAGGGTGTGGGGGTCCAGCGGGTCCGCAATGAAGCGCGCCGCCAGATCGACCAGACGTCCCGCGGACATTCGGGTCAGCGGCTGACCGGAGGACACGTCAGCGCTCACGCCCCAGCGTTCCAGCCGCGCCGCCACCCGCCGCGACAAATCGAGGTCGGGCGTCACCAGCGCACAGGTCCGCCCCGGCGTTTCAAGCATTTCTCGCATCATCAGGGCGATGGCCGCCGCCGCATCTTCCTCGGCGCGCGCCGTGACGACCGAAAGGCCACGAAGCCCCTCCGCGATCGGGTCCGCCGACTGCTTGCCCGCCGCGTCGGCCCGCAGGCCCCGGATCAGGTTGCGCCAGTCGTCTGTAGCGTCCGCGGGCCGCAAGGCCTCATTCAGCAGTCTCTGGCGGGCTTTCCCGCGCGCCTCGACGGCGGCTTCAACGGGTGGGCGGAACCAGGGCCGCACACCCTCGCGGTCAACCCGGCCGTCCAGCAACCGCCACAGGGCGTTCTGGGGGTGCTGCTCGCTGTCCCGCAGGCGAGACCAGACCATCGGATCGAGATCCATATCCAGCCCCGGCAGGACGACACAGCCCTGCGGCGCGTTCGCGACGGCGTTCAGAACATCCGCGGCGGCCGGGGCCGAGCCGGTCGATCCGGCGGCGATGACCGGCTGCTCCGGCGGTCGGTCGCGCCAGCTGTCCGCCAGCAACCGCAATAGCTTCGCCCGTCGCCAGGCCGGATCAACCAGCCCCAGCGCCTTCAGCCGTTTCGGCCAAACCTCGACCGCCAGCCCGAGGAACCGCGCCGATTCCTGCCAGTGCTCGGCCAGATCACCCTCGACCAGACCGGCCACCCGACCGATGTCCTCGATCTCCTCCAGATGGCAGGAATCGAGGAAGCCGCCGAGCGCGTCCGCCATCTCCAGAGCCCGCAGAGGCGACAGGTCCGCGCGGAACTGCTCGGTGATCATCCGCGCCATCTCGAAGCGACGCGTCAGGGGCGCGATGGCCGGCGGCAGGTCCAGTCCCAGTTCACCCGGCGCGAACGGCGGCTCGTCCTCTTCCAGATCGCCCAACGGCCGGACCTGCGGCAGCAGAATGGCCCGCCCGCCCGCCTGCTTCGCCAGTGCCCCGGTGAAGGCGCGCGCCGCCCGGCGATTGGGCAGCAGGATCACGGCATCCGACAGGGCCTCCGGCGGATGATCGCCCAGCCAGTCCAGCACCCCCGCGGCGAGGTCTTCCAGAAATGGCCGCCAAGCCTCCACCGCGTACCAGCGCGGTCGGTCGCCGGCGAAGGGATCGAACCGTGACGTCACGGGCGTCCGGCCAGTCTCGCCTCGGCCTCAGCGCGGGCCTGCGGATCACCGACGTGCATCCAGTCGCCGTCCATCACCACCCCGTACAGCCGCCCGGCGGAGGCGGACCGGCGCCAGAACTGGCTCAGCGAGAACGGACCATCGGGCCCGTCAGCGACATAGTCCGGCTTGCAGATGTGCACGCCCATATAGGCGAAGGGGGCTGACGGCGCCTCGCCCCGGAAGGTCAGCCGTCCGCCTTCATCGAGGAAGAAATCGCCGTCGCCTTCAAATCCGATCGAGCCTTCGCGCTTCGCGAGAAGAAGCGCGGCATCCATGATTGACGGATTCCACAGGCGCGCGAGTTGATTCAGGGCCTCGCCCCGATCAACCCAGACGCTGTCGATATTGGCGACAAAGACAGGATCGCTCCCCAGCAAAGGCGCCGCCTTCTTCAGCCCGCCGCCCGTCTCCAGCAGGGTTTCCCGCTCGTCCGAGATGACGATCTCCGGTCCCCGCCCCCGCGCGGCCAGGTGCGCTTCCAGCCGGTCAGCGAACCAGTGGACATTGACCACGGCCTTCGCGACCCCCGCATCCGCCAGTCGATCCAGCACATGGTCGATCAGGGCGCGCCCGCCGACCTCGACCAACGCCTTGGGCCGGTCATTCGTCAGGGGGCGCATCCGGGTGCCCAGCCCGGCGGCCAGCACCATCGCGGTCTTCGGCGCGTCGGTCATTTGCGGCTGGCCTCCGGCACATGGGCGTTGAACCAGTCCGCGACGGTCTCGAGGCCCGGCGACTTCAGATTGGCGTTCAGATGCGCCCACATGCGCGGCATGAAGGCGGCGTATCGCGGCTTGCCGTCGCGCACGATCAGGCGCGCGAAGACGCCCAGAATCCGCGCCTCGTTCAGCGCCGCCAGACCGGCGTAGTCCCGCATGAACTCGGTCCGGTCCACCTGGGGGCGCAGGCTGAAATAGTGATCCAGCGCCTTCGTCTCGAGCGCGGGCGAAACATCCCGGCGGGCGTCCTGAAGCAGGGAGTGCAGATCCCACGACGGATGGGCGCGCACCGCGTCCTGGAAATCGATCATCCCGACCATGGACGCGCCCGACTTCCCCGGCAGCCGGATCAGATTTTCGGCGTGATAGTCGCGGTGCGCCATCACGCTCGCCCCCGCCGCGCCGCGTTCGACCACCGGACGCCACGCCTCGCGCCAACCTGCGATCGCCGCCTCATCGAAGCGCAACGCCGGGTCCAGCTTGGGCATCCATTCCACGAACAGATCGGCTCCGCCCTGCAAGGCCGTTTCGTCATAGACCAGCAAGGGCCAGTCGCCCGCCGCGCCCGACAGCCGCTCCGGCGTCGTCGCGTCATGCAGGGTCGCCAGCGCCTCGACCGCGGCCAGATACAGCGGCGCCTCCGCCTCCCCGGCCTCGATCACACGGGCGAACAGGGCGTCGCCGAAGTCCTCCAGAACGGCCAGACCCGCCGCCGCGTCCACGGCGAGGATCTCCGGCGCGGACAGACCCAGCGCTTTCAGATGCGCGGCCACGGCGGCGAAGGCCTCGATCCGGCCGGCGGACAGACGCGCGGTGGCGTTCCAGCCGGAGGCGAGCCGCTGCTCCGGCGTCCACGACGGATCGGCGGGGGGGCTTTCTGCGCTGGCCGCCTGATCCATCAGCATCAGTGAGCGTCCGTCCGTTGTTGTCAGCCGCTCATACCGGCGGGTCGAGGCGTCGCCGGGCAAGGGATCTCGCGCCGCATCCGCCAGACCGGCGGACTTCAGAAACGCCAGACGTTGGGCTTCACGATCAGACATGCAGGTCCTTCAGCTTCTCTTCCCACGCCCCCGCGCCGGACAGGGTCGCCCCCCTTCCCTCGCCTTGTTCGGACAGGGTCACAACCAGTCGATCCGGCCCCAGCCAGGCGCCGGGATCATCACCCAGCCGTTCCGGCCATTCGATGACGGCGCAACCCTCATCCAACGCCTCGTCCAGACCGATCTCCGCGGCCTCCTCGGGCCGCGTCAGCCGGTAGAGGTCGAAATGCGCGACGGGCGGCTCGCTGTCGTAGAACTGAACCAGGGTGAAGGTCGGCGACGGCACATCCTCATCCGGCGTGGTCAGGGCGCGGATCAGAGCGCGGGCCAACGTCGACTTGCCCATGCCGAGCGGGCCATACAGCAGGACGCTTTCACCCGGCTCCAACAGGGGCGCGATGGCCGCGCCCAGCCGCCCGGTGGCGTCCGCGTCCGGAAGGGTCAGGGTCAGATCAGGCAAAGTCGGCGTCCGGCTGGGCGGGCAGGACCCGCTCGGTGAAGGCCTTCAGCGCATAGGTCGCCTTGCCTGCATCGATGTCGAGACGCGACGGCGGGATCGGCTTGCCGACCTTCATCTGGAAGGCCGTCCGGCGCTTGTTCAACAGCTCATGGAACAGGGTGATGTCCCTCAGTTCCTCGGAGAACCGGTCAAACCAGTGGAACAGGCGCGAATAGGGACCGGCCACATGGATCGGCACCACCGGCGCCTCATACTTCCGCGCCAGGGACGCGGCGGTCGGCGCCCATTCCGGATCGGTGACCGACCCGTCCTTCGCGATCCGCGCCAGCCGCCCGGCCGGGAACATCACCAGACACCGCTCGGCCTCAAACGCCGCCTTCGCCGCCTGCAGTGTGGCGCGGGTCTTCTCGCGGGTGCGTTTGTCATGAACCCACTCCACCGGAATAATCACCTCGGCCAGTCGGGGCGAGACCCGCAGGGCGTCGGCGTTCGCGAAGAAAATGGCGTCCGGCCGCCGCTTGTTGATGGCGTCAAAGACGGCGATCCCGTCGGCGATCCCCGTCGGATGGTTAGCCACCACCACGCATCGCCCCGTCGCCGGGATGCGATCCGCGTTCAGCACCGAGACCTTCAGGTCCAGCAGGTTGCTCATATAGTCCAGCGCCGCCCCGCCCGAGAGCGGCTTGACCGCGTCGGCCATGCGGACCGCCTGCGGATAGTTCAGCAGCCGGTACAGAAGCGGCCGCACCAGCGGCCAGACCGCTGACTGCGTCAGCCGCGGCGCGCGCTCGGCGATCAGCACGTCGCAGATGTGCGGCTCAGGTCGCGCGGGCAGGGTCTCGGGGGTCGTCATGCGACGCCGGTTGTCGCCGCTCCCGCGAAGGACGGCAAGCGGCTTGGCGACCGCATCGCACGCCTTTGTGAGCACAGGCGGCGCCGCTTCCGCCCGCCGCCCCCCGGTGCTACGCCACCCGCCGAAGACAAAGGAACCTGCCCATGCGTCACCGCTCCCTGCTTTCGTGCGCCGTCGCCGCCATCGCGCTGTCGACCGCAGTCCCCGCCCTGGCCGAGACCCCGACCGTCTCCCCGGCTCCGGCGGAGGCGTCGGCCCAGGCCGCGCAACCGGCCTTCGACTACCGCGCCATGATCTCGGCCAACCGGCTGGGCGATCCGCAGGTGTCCCCGGACGGCCGCTGGGTCGTCTATTCGGTGACCACCACGGACGTCGCCGCCAACCGCCGCGCGGGCGCCCTGTTCATCCAGGACCTGCGCAGCCCCGGCGAGGGCCGTCGTCTGGCCATCAACGAGGGCGGCGCCAACACCGCGCGCTGGGGTTCGGACGGCAAGCTGTACTTCCTCTCGGGCCGGTCGGGCTCCAGCCAGGTCTGGCGCGCGGAAGCCGACGGGACCGCTCCGGTTCAGGTCACCAACCTGCCGCTCGACGTGAACGCCTACCGCATCAGCCCCGACGCCTCGAAGGTCGCGGTCTCGCTGGCGGTCTTCCCCGACTGCGCCGACCTGGCCTGCACCGTGGATCGCCACAAGGCTGTCGCTGACGATCCTTCGACCGGCCAGACCTACGACCGCATGTTCGTGCGCCACTGGGACACCTGGAACGATCACACCCAGAACCATCTGTTCGTTCTCAACGCCGACGGTTCGGGCCAGCCCGTCCACGTCACCCGTGGCTTCGACGGCGACACTCCGTCCAAGCCGTTCGGCGACGAGAGCGAGTTCGTCTTCACCCCGGACAACCAGGGCATCGTCTTCTCGGCCCGCGAGGCCGGAAAGACCGAGCCGTGGAGCACCAATTTCGACCTCTATCAGGTCGCCATCGGCGCGCCCGGCCAGCTGACCAATCTGACCGACGCCAATGACGCCTGGGACACCGGCCCGGTCTTCTCGCCGGACGGCAAGACCTTGGCCTATCGCGCCATGGCCCGTCCGGGTTTCGAGGCCGACAAATATTCGATCTTCCTGCGCGACGTGGCGACGGGCGAAACCCGCCAGATCGCGGCCGACTGGGACCGCTCGGCCGACACCCTCCAATGGTCGCGCGACGGCCGCACCCTCTACACCACCGCCGGCGACGTCGGTCAGACCCGCCTGTTCAGCATCGACGTCCGTCGCGGCACGGTGATCCCGATCACCGGCGAGGGCCACGTCTCGGCCTTCCAGCAGACGCCCTCGGGCTTCGTCTTCGCCCAGGACAGCCTGATCCGCCCCAGCGAGCTGTTCGTGAAGACCTTCCGGGGGCGCGAAATGCCCGCCCGGATCACCAATGTGAACCCGCAGCTGGACAACCTTGCCTTCGGTGAAGCCGAGCAGTTCACCTTCGCCGGCTGGAATGACGAGACCGTCCACGCCTACGTCATCAAGCCCGCCAACTATGTCGAGGGCCAGAAGTATCCGGTCGCCTTCCTGATCCACGGCGGACCGCAGGGGTCGTTCGGCAACGGCTGGTCCTACCGCTGGAACCCCGGGACCTATGCCGGTGCGGGCTATGCGGTGGTGATGATCGATTTCCACGGCTCGACCGGCTACGGCCAGGACTTCACGGATTCGATCAGCCGGCACTGGGGCGACCGCCCGTTCGAGGACCTGCAGAAGGGCTGGGCCGCCGCCCAGGCGAAATACAGCTTCCTCGACGGCGACAACGCCTGCGCCCTCGGCGCCTCCTACGGCGGCTATATGATCAACTGGATCGCCGGTAACTGGCCGGGCGAGTTCAAATGCCTGGTCAACCATGACGGCGTCTTCGACATCCGCGGCATGGGCTACGGCACCGAGGAGCTGTGGTTCACCGAGTGGGAGTACGGCGGCACCCAGTACGAGAATCCGCAGGGCTACGAGCAGTTCAACCCGGTGAACCACGTCGCCAACTGGCGTGACCCGATGCTGGTCGTCCAGGGCGACCTCGACTACCGCATCCCGACCTCGCAGGGCCTGTCGACCTTCACGGCGCTCCAGCGTCGCGGCATCGACAGCCGCCTGCTGTTCTTCCCCAACGAGAACCACTGGGTGCTGAAGCCGGCGAACAGCCTGCAATGGCACAACGAGGTGTTCGGCTGGCTGGACAAGTATCTGAAGCCGGCGAACTGATCCCGGCGTCAGACCAAAGAGAAAGGGCGCTCCCGGCGGGAGCGCCCTTTGTCATGTCCCGGTCTCGCTGGAGGTCAGCGGGCGCGGGCGTTGGCCGAACGGTTCATCAGCCGCGCATGCTCATTGGCGGTGATGCAGCGCGGGGTTGACCAGGTCGGGTCGGTCGGGCGCAGGGCCTGAACCTCGCGCGCGGTGATGAAGACCGGCGCGGCGCCGTGCTCACGGGTGAAGGCGCGACGGGTGGCGGCGTCGGTGGCGCAGACCATAACCGGACGAGCCGGAGCCGCTTGCGCGGTTTCGTGGGCGACAGCAGGGACCGCCGAGAGGGCGGAAGCGGCGACCGCGAGGGCCGCAAAGGCGCGAATTGCACGCATGGGATTTCCTCCAGAACGCCTGAAATGCTCAGGACTCGGACGGAATAATGCGCCAACGCCGTCTTTTGTAAATCTTATATGACGTTTGGAAGTATGAAATTTTACATTGGCGGTTTCAGGCGGTCTTGGGCCTTTCCGCGACCTCGTGCGTTGTGCAGGCTTCGATGGAGCCTCCCCGCTTGCTCAACCCGTTGAAAAACAGCCCGATCTGGCCCGCCGCCCGAGACCGTTTCCTGCTGCCGGCATGGCGATGGGTGCGGGTTCGGAGCGTCAACGCCTACGCGGCGGCCAGAGGCTGGCGACCGGGCCGAAAGACCCGCGTCGCCGGGATCGTCGCCCTCGTTCTGGTGCTGGCGATCACGATCGGCCTCGCCTTGCTCGACTGGAATCTGCTGCGTGGCCCCATCGGGCGCTGGGCCTCGGCCAGATATGATCGTCAGATCGAGCTTAACGGCGACCTGGATGTGAAGCTGTTCAGCTGGACCCCCTCTGTCCACGTCCGTGACCTGCGTGTCGGCGGACCCTCATGGGCGCGGGACCGCGACACGCTGAAGATCGCGGATTTTCAGGGCTCGGTCCGCCTGCTGCCCCTGCTCATCGGCAGGGTCGAGGTTCCGCGCGTCGCCATCGTCCGCCCCGAGGTCGTCCTGATCGCCACCGAGGACGGTCGCCGCAGCTGGCAGCTCAACCCGGACAAGCCTGACGACGGCAAGGGCCTGAAGCTGCCGCCGATCCATCAGCTGATCATCACCGACGGCTCTCTTTCGCTGGACGAGCAACGCCGCAAGATAAGAATGGAGGCCACCCTGTCCGCCCGCGAGGGCTCCCAAGGGCGCGCCGGTTTCCGGCTCGACGGTCAGGGCACGATCAACGGCACGCCGCTGACCCTGGCCGTGGCGGGCGGCCCCTTTATCAATATCCGTCGCGACCGCCCCTACCCCTTCCAGGCCTCGCTCGCGGGGGTGAACTCGACGCTCGAGGCGCGCGGCTCCATCACCCGACCCTTCGATCTCGGACAGTTCCAGACGACCCTCAGCCTTCAGGGCCGCGATCTGGCGGATCTGTATCTCCTGACCGGCATCGCCCTGCCGAACACCCCGCCCTATCGGCTGTCGGGCCGACTGACGCGCGACGACGCCAAATTCAGCTTCAACGACTTCGCCGGTCAGGTGGGATCGTCGGACCTGTCCGGCGATCTGGTGGTCGACAAGGTCGGCGATCGTCGGCGCGTGGACGCCGTCCTGCACTCCCGGCTGCTGGACATCGACGATCTCGCCACGGTTCTGGGCGGAACGCCGACGGTCACGCCCGCCGGCAATACGGTGGTGACATCCGGCCAGCCGGGCCGGTTGCTTCCCGACGCGCCTCTGGCCGTCGAGCGCCTGCGCGTCATGGACGGCACGCTGCGCTACACGGCGGGACAGGTGAAGCGGAACGAACTGGATATCCGCAAGGTCGAGCTGGGCGCCGATCTGGATCGCGCCATCCTTGATCTCGACCCGGTAGCCTTCACCTTCAATCGCGGCGAACTGCGCGGAACGGCCCGGATCAACGCGACCCGCGACACGCCTTACAGCACCGCCGATTTCCGCCTGCGCGGCTATCCGCTGGAATCCATCATCCCGGCCCAGGGCGGAGTCCCGACCGTGACCGGTCGGGCCTTGGGGCGCCTCCAGCTCGAAGGACCGGGCGCGTCAATTCACGACTTCGCCGCCGCCTCAAAAGGTCAGATCACAGTCGTCGTGCCGCAGGGCCGCATGCGTTCAGCCTTCGCCGAACTGTTGGGCATCAACGCAAGCGCCGGTCTGTTCCGCCTTCTCGGAGGGGATGAGTCCGACGTGGAGATCCGCTGCGCCGTCGCCGACTTCCGCGTCGCGGGCGGTACGGCGACGGCGCGGACCTTCGTCATCGACACCACCCCGGTTCTGGCCCAGGGGACCGGAACCCTTGATCTGGGCGCCGAGACCCTGAGCCTGCGCATCGACGGCGAAACCAAGGAGGCCCGTCTGGTTCGCCTCTGGTCACCGATCACGGTGCAAGGACCGTTGACCGCGCCCCGCGTTGGCATCGATACCGGCTCGGTGGTCGGTCAGGCCGGTTTGGCGGGGGTTCTGGGCGCCGTGGTCAATCCGCTGGTCGCCCTGCTGCCCTTCGTCGACCCCGGCCTGGCCGAGGACGCCAACTGCGGCGCGCTGATTTCTTCGGCCCGTTGAGCGCCGGCGTTCTGGTCCACGAGGGGTCTTCGTGCGTATCTGAAGCATGACCCGACGCGGCATTCTCGCATCCACCCTCGGCGCTCTCGTCGCGGCCTGCTCGCCTCTCGGCCTCCTGAACGGGCTGGGGCCGAGGGACGGCGGCGTGCGTCGCGTGGCTCGCGACATCGCCTACGGCACGGATGAGCGACAGACGCTCGACATATGGGCGCAGACCGATCCGTCAGATATGGCTCGGCCCGTTCTGGTCTTCTTCTACGGCGGCGGCTGGTCCGACGGGTACAAGAACCTCTACGGCTGGGCTGCGCAAGCATTGGCGGCCCGCGGCTTCCTCGTGGTCGTTCCCGACTACCGGCTGGTTCCCGAGGTCCACTTCCCCGCCTTCATCCAGGACGGCGCCGAGGCCACCGCCTTCGCCGGGACCATCGCGCGTCAGTATGGCGGCGACCCCGCCCGGCTCGGTGTTCTGGGCCACTCCGCCGGCGCCCATCTGGCGATGATGATCGCACTCGACCGACGATACATGGCCGGCGCCGAAGCCCCGAATCTCATCCGGGCCGCCGCCGGTCTGGCCGGACCCTATGATTTTCTGCCGCTGGACGTTCCCGCCTCGATCAACGCGTTCGGCCGCACGCCCGACCTGACCCTGACCCAGCCGGTCAGCTTCGTTCGCCCCGACGCCCCACCGCTCTGGTTGGGGCACGGAACCGCCGACACGGTCGTGCACGCCGAGGACACCACCATCCTGCGCGACCGGATGCAGGCGGTGGGCGGCCGTTGCGAAGCCAAACTCTACCCCGGTCTGTCCCACGAAGACCTGATCGCGACCTTCTCGCCGCTGTTCCGCAAGAAGGCTCCGGTTCTCGACGACGTCACCGCCTTCTTCCGGCGCGAGCTCGGCTGACGTCAGGGGGCGGTCACACCCCGTAACCGGTGTTCAGCGTGGCCGTCTCGCCAACGTCACCGTCTTCCGTTAAGGGAGGCCATGACAAATACGATGACAGCACAGGCGGCGCTGGACCGCCTCGAAACCCTCTACTCCGAATCCGTCGCCAATCTTCGCGACGCTGTGAAGACCTTCCTCGCCACGGGCGAGCGTCCCGACGCCGAGGCGCGGGCCAAGGGTCTCTTCACCTATCCTGAACTCCGCATCAGCTGGTTCGGCGACCGTCCGGTCAATCTGGCCACCCGCGCCTATGCCCGACTCTCGCGACAGGGTGTGTATTCGACGACCATCACCCGCCCGGAACTGTACCGCTCGTACCTGCAGGAACAGCTGGCGCTGCTGGAGCAAGACTACGGCGCGACCTTCGACGTTATCCCGTCGGCGCAGGAAATCCCCTTCCCCTACGTGCTGGACGGCTCGGACGTGGTGCTGGACGCGACCATGACGGCGTCGATCGCCCGCTACTTCCCGACCACCGATCTGGCCCACATCGGCGATGAGATCTCCGATGGCCTGTGGGATTCGGACGAGGAGTTCCCTCTGGCCCAGTTCGACGGCCTGCGCACCGACTTCTCGCTGGCCCGCCTGCGCCACTACACCGGCACTCCGGTCGAGGACGTGCAGAACTACATCCTGTTCACCAACTACAACCGCTACGTCGACGAATTCGTCCGCTGGGCGCTGGAGCAGATCAAGGATCCGAACAGCATCTACGAGACCTTCTCGACCTCGGGCGGGGTCGTGGTCACGCGGGACACGCCGAACCCGGAAGCCGTCGTCGCCGACGCCGCCTGGAAAAAGCACCAGATGCCCGCCTACCACCTGACCGCGCCGGGCTGGAACGGGATCACCCTGGTCAACATCGGCGTCGGTCCGTCGAACGCCAAGACCATCTGCGACCACCTGGCCGTCACCCGGCCGCATGCGTGGATGATGATCGGCCACTGCGGCGGCCTGCGTCCGTCCCAGACCATCGGCGACTATGTGCTGGCACACGCCTATCTGCGCGAGGATCACGTTCTGGACGCCGTCCTGCCGCCGGACATCCCCATCCCCTCGATCGCGGAAGTCCAGCGCGCCCTGTACGACGCCGCCAAGATCGTCTCGGGCGCCCCGGGCGAGGAAGTGAAGCGTCGCCTGCGCACCGGCACCGTCGTCACCACCGACGACCGGAACTGGGAGCTGCGCTATTCCAAGTCGGCCCTGCGCTTCAACCAGAGCCGCGCCGTGGCAATCGACATGGAATCGGCCACCATCGCCGCGCAGGGCTACCGCTTCCGCGTGCCCTACGGGACGCTGCTCTGCGTGTCGGACAAGCCGCTGCACGGCGAGATCAAGCTGCCGGGTCAGGCCAACCGCTTCTACGAGGGATCCATCTCGGAACACCTCCAGATCGGCATCCAGGCCGTGGACCTGCTGCGCGCCGAAGGCAACCGCCTGCACAGCCGCAAGCTCCGCGCCTTCGACGAGCCTCCGTTCCGGTAGGTGATACTGCGGGCGCTATTTCGAAGACGCCCGAACGGATATTTGGACGACGAAAATTGTGACGACGGCGACAGGAGATACAGCCTGAGCCGTCGTCCTAGCGCTTGAGCCGTTCCGCATTGGCGGTCGCCGCCGCGTGGATCGGCTGCAGGGCGTCGGTCTGAAGCTTCAGCATGGCCACGCCCATGGCCCAGCTCTGTTCGAGAGACCGGGTCCAGGCGTCGGCGGCCCAGGCGCTTTGGGCGGCCATCATCTCCGCCGGGGTCCGGGAACGCAGCACAGCGTCGAAGGCCCGGCCCGCCGCCGCGGTTTCCCGTGCGGCGACCGTCTGCGCCGTCTGCGCCAGCACCGCCGCGCCGTTCAGACCGATGCGGGCCGATCTGGACATGGCGTCCAGTTTCTCCGACCCCATCAACGCCAGCTCCGCCATATCCGCGCCGGCCGGATTCGCGACGGCCTCGGCCATGATGGTCAGCCGCCGGGCGATGACGTCGCCCGAGGCTTCCAGCAGTTCCTGTCCGGCGCGGGCGGCCCGCGCGGCCTCGTCGATAGGGCTCATGGAATGACGGTGCGCCTGACCCGGCCTTACGGCAAGACCTCGACCGAGAAGTCCGCCACATCCTGTAGCAATCCCGGCACAGCGGCATCGATGATCGTCTGGCCGTGCTCCGGGCTGGCCAGCATGGGATCGGAGCCGATCCGGCCGTCCGGGAACCGGGCGCGATAGTCCAGCGCATCGCGGATCGGCCCGTTCGGCGCGATCTTCGGGCTGTAGTCGGCGGTCTTGATCCGGTCCGGATAAGCGGCCTGCGTGACCGCGATCTCGGACGGCGTGGCGTGCATCCCGTGCCCGACCGGGAACAGCCGGTTGCACAGGCTGTTCACCCCCGGCAGGTCCCACCAATTGCGCAGCTTCAGCACGAACGGCGGGCGATCTTCCGCGAACGACCACTCCGCATAGATCTCGGCGAAGGTGGCCTCGATGGTGGCGACGTTGCCGCCGTGACCGTTCAGGAAATAGATTCGCTCGAAGCCATGGCGGCTCAGCGAATGCACCCAGTCGGTGATCGCGGCCATGAACGTCGAGGGGCGCAGCGAGATGGTTCCCGCGAAGGCCAGATGGTGCTGGGCCATGCCGATGTTGAACGTCGGTGCGACCACCAGTTGCTCGTCCGCCTTCTCGGCGGCGTGGGCGATGATCTCCGGGCACAGCCAGTCGGTGCCCAGCAGGCCCGTCGGACCATGCTGCTCATTCGAGCCGATCGGCACGACCACCGTCTTCACGGTCTTCAGCCGCGCGTCGATCTCGGGCCAGGACGACAGATGCATCAGCATGGGCGGAACTCTCAAACCGGGGAAGCGGTCGCTCTACACCCATCCCGGGCCGCCGTCATTCCGGGGCGCCTCACTCCGGGGCGAAGGCCCGCATGAAGCGGCGCGTGACCTCGGCAGCGCGGGCGGCGGGATCGATCACCGGATGCGGCACGCCCAGAATGCCGCGCAGATGCCCGTGGCCCAGAACCATGCCGGAGAACATCTCGGCGGCGACATCGGGCTCGGGCACCGACAACACGCCCTTGCGATCCTGTTCCGCCAGCCAGGCGGACAGTTTTCGAAGGCTCTCGGCCGGACCCGCCTCATAGATGGCCGCCGCGATATCCGGGGCCTGGGGCGACAGCAGGGCGACCCCGCGCATCGACCCCTTGCTGTCATTGCCGGCGATCTTCTCCAGCAGCAGGCCGGCGAAACCGCGCAGCACCGCCTCGGCGTCCCCCCCCGAGCGCAGCGGGGCGCTGATCGTGTCCGACCGGCGACTGGCCAGCGCCCGCCCGATATCCAGCTTGGACGGGAAGCGGTTGTACAGCGTCTGGCGCGAGACCCCGGCGGTGCGTGCGATGGCCTCCATCGAGACTGACACGCCTTTTTCAGCGAAAAGGGCGTGCGCGGCCTCCAGGATGGCCTCGGTCTTGGCCTCGTCGACCTGTCCGGCGATTCTAGGCATTCTGTGCTCGGGACATCAGTGCGCGTCCGACGCCACGGGTGGTGCGCCCGGCTGCTGTTTCACCGGCTTGGCCAGCAGGGTCACGAAGGCCGCGAAGGCGCAGCCGACGGCCAGCATGGCGAAGGCGTCGCCGAAGGCCAGCGTCGTCGCCTGCATCTGAAGCATCCCGTTGACGGCCTTCATCGCCGAACCCGCCGGATCGATCGAGTCGGCGAAACGCTCCTGCATCGCCGACAACATGCCCTGCATGGCGCCGCTGGTGTTCTGAATGCCCTGGGTCAGCTCGCTCATGTGCAGGGCGGTGTTGGTCGTCAGCGAGGTGTTCAGAAGAGCCAGACCCACGGCCCCGCCGACGTTGCGGAACAGGTTCACCAGCCCCGAGGCGTTCTTGACCATGTGCGGCGGCAGGGTCGACATCGTCACCTGCTGCGAGGCGATCATGGCGATCATCACCCCCACCCCGCGCAGGGCCTGAACTCCGGCGAACTCCCAGAAGCCCCATTCGCTGGTCAGCGCATGGGCGTCCCACATGCCCCAGGCGCACATCATGAAGCCCCCGAACATCAGGATACGCGGATCAACCGCCCGCACCAGTCGCCCGGCGAAGGGCCCCGTGGCGAACATGGCCAGACCCGAGACGACCATGGTGGTCCCGACCTCCGCCGCCGAATAGCCCCGCACCCGCCCGAGGAAGAGCGGCAGCAGGAAGGTCCCGCCGAACAGGGCCAGGCCGACGGTGAAGGTCATCACCACGCCGACGAAGAAGTTACGATTGGCGAACGCCCGCAGCTCCACGATCGGGTTGTAGTAGGTCAACGTGCGCCAGATGAAGGCCGGGCCGGTCACGGCCGTGACCACCGTCAGCAGCAGGATCTCCTCGTCCGCGAACCAGTCATTCCTGGCGCCTTCCTCCAGCACGAACTGAAGGCTCATCAGGAAGGTCGCCATCAGGACCAGACCCAGCCAGTCGAAGCCCTTGGACAGCGACGGATCGCCCTTGTCGAAATTGGCGTAGCGGCTGACCAGGAACAGCACGAGGATTCCCGGCGGCACATTGATGAAGAACAGCCAGCGCCAGCTCAGCTGCTCGGTCAGGTGTCCGCCCAGCGTCGGCCCGATGGTCGGCGCCAGGGTCACGATCAGCCCCATGATGACGCTGGCCGTCACGCGCTGCGCGGGCGGAAAGGCGGTGAAGGCCACGGCGAAGACGGTCGGGATCATGGCCCCGCCGACAAAACCCTGAATGGCCCGGAAGAAGATCATCTGCTCGACCGACCCGGACAGGCCGACGGCGATGCTCATCAGAATGAAGCCGGTGCAGGACAGCAGGAACACCTTCTGCGTGCCCCACAGCCGCGACAGGTATCCCGACAGGGGGATCATCACGACCTCGGGGATCAGATAGGCGGTCTGGATCCAGCTGATTTCATCCGCCGACGCCCCGACCCCCGCCTGAATCTGCGGCAGGGAGGAGGCGACGATCTGGATGTCGAGAATGGCCATGAACTGGCCGATCACCATCCCGGCGAAGCCGAGCAGGAGGATCGTCCAGTTGACCTGGGGTTCGGCGGCTGCGGCGGGGGCCGGGGCCTGACCCTGCGTGACGGACTGGGACGTCATGGTTCTGCCTTCCCCGTTCGGGGCGGAGTTCAGCGCGCGGCGGTCTGGACCGGGGCGGCGGCGGATTCGGCGAAGGTCAGGCCGCCCTCGCTCTTGAGATCGACCTTCACCTCGACCGACAGGCCGGGACGCAACACCGCGCCCTCGCGACGATCCACACGGATGCGAACCGGGACGCGCTGGGTGATCTTGGTGAAGTTGCCGGTGGCGTTCTCGATGGGGATCAGGGCGAACTCGGACCCGGTCGCCGGGGCGAAGCTGTCGATGTGGCCGACCAGAGGCTCGCCCTTGAAGGCGTCGGCCTTGATCTCGACCTGCTGGCCCAGACGCATCCGGTCCAGCTGGGTCTCCTTGAAGTTCGCCACCACATAGGTGTCGCCCAGCGGCACGATCGACAGGATCACCCCGCCCGGACGGACATACTGGCCGACCCGCACACCCCGCGCGCCGACGACGCCCGCGACGGGGGCCCGAATGACGGTGCGCTCCAGCGCGATACGGGCCTGTTCGACCAGAGCGCGCGCCTGTTCCACCGAGGCGACCGATTGCTCGCGGGTCGAGCCCAGAACACCGGCGGTGCGCTGCTCGGCGGCCAGCGCGGCCTGCGCCTCGGCGACCGAGGCCTGCGCCGTGCGGGCGCTGGCGCGTTCGGTCTCGATCCGCTGTTGCGAGACCCAGCCCTGCTCGGCCAGCTGGCTGTAGCGGTTGACCTGCTGGCGGGCGAGATCGGCCTGGGCCTGGGCCTGCGCCACCGAGGCGGCGCGGCTGGCGATCATCGCCTGTTCCTGTTCGGCGCGGGCGTCCACGTTGGCGACCCCGGCCTGCAAGGCGGCCAGATTGGCCTCGGCCTGCGCCAGCTTCACCTTGGCGTCGGCGTCATCCAGACGAATCAGCACCTGACCGGCCTCGACGCGCTGGTTATCGGCGACCAGCACCTCGACCACATAACCCTCGACCTGCGGGCTCAGGGAGGTGGTGTCAGCCTGCACGAAAGCGTTGTCGGTGGCTTCCCACCTCTGCTTGCCCTGCCACCAGACAACCCCGCCGGCGATCAGGCCGAGGCCCACGATACCGGCGACGATCAGGGGGAGGCGTTTCTTGACGGCGGGATTCAGAGCCATGTCAGAACTCGAAGTACGGGGGGAGGCGCGATAAAGCGTCGCGCATAAATGGACAGCCTTGTCCAGAAATCAACTCCCTTGTTTCGGCGCCGCAACACGTCATGTTTCGCGCCATCAGGACTGAGGTTTCCGTGTCACTTCCCGCTTTCGTCGATGTGGTCATTGTCGGGGCCGGCGCCGCCGGTCTGGCGGCCGCCCGCGCCCTGTCGCACCAGCCCCTCACCATCGCCGTGCTCGAGGCCCGGGATCGCATCGGCGGCCGCGCATGGACGATCCGGTTCCAGGGCGAGGGCCTCGACATGGGCTGCGGCTGGCTGCACTCGGCGGACGAAAATCCGCTGGCGACCATGGTCGAGCCGGCGGGCCTGACCCTCGACCGCACCCCGCCGCCCTGGCAAGGTCAGGCCTTCAATCACGAGACCACCGACGCCGAGATCGCCGACTTCCGCGCCGCCTGGGACGCCTTTGACGAACGCATCGCAGAGGCCGCCGCCGGCGGTCGTGAAGGCCCTGCCTCCGCCTTGCTGGAGCCCGGCAATCGCTGGAACGGGCGGATGGACGCCATCTCCGGGGCCCTGAACGGCGCCCGCTTCGCCCAGGTCTCCATTCTCGACTACGACGCCTATCGCGACACCGGCGTGAACTGGCGCGTGCGAGAAGGCTATGGTCGGCTGATCGAGACTCTCGGCCGTCCGGTCCCGGTCATCACCGACTGCCCGGTGCGCAAGATCGACCGGACCGGTCCCGTCCTGCGGCTGGAGACCGACCGGGGCGTCATCGAGGCCCGCGCCGTGATCGTGACTCTCCCGACCGACCTGATCGCCCGCGAGACCCTGAAGTTCGACCCGCCCCTGCCCGCGCTTCTGGAGGCGGCGAACAATGTGCCGCTCGGGCTGGCGTCCAAGATGCACATGACCGTCACCGGGGCAGAGGACTTCCCCGAGAACAGCCAGCTCTGGGGCCGCACCGACACCGCCGACACCGGCGGCTATCACCTGCGCCCCTTCGGCCGGGCGATGATCGAGGGCTACTACGGCGGCGATCTGGCGCGTGGGCTGGAGGCCGAGGGACAGGCCGCCTTCTTCGCCTTCGCCGTGGAGGAACTGGTTCACCTGCTGGGCTCGAACATGCGCCGGCGGCTGGACCCGGTCGTCGCGACCCTGTGGGGCGCCGACCCATGGTCGCTCGGCGCCTACTCCCACGCCCTGCCCGGTCACGCCGGGGATCGCGCCAGACTGAAGACGCCCGTCGAGAACCGCATCTTCTTCGCCGGCGAGGCCACCGCTGAAGCCTTCTACGGCACCGCCCACGGCGCCTGGATGGAAGGTGAACGGGCGGCGCGGGAAGCCATGGGGACGCTGGGGCTTGATCCCGGGCCGCGCCCCGGCGACGAAGGCGCATGAAGCCGCCCGCGCCGAAGCGCTCGAAAAAGCCCGTCCCCAAACGCCCCGCCGTCATGACCGGCGCGGCGATCCCGGTGCTGCGCTGGCCGCCGGACGAGGATCGGGTCGAAACCATCTTCGAGCGGCTTTCGGCCTTCATGCCGGACCCGAAGACCGAGCTGAACTACACCAACCCCTTCACCTTCGTGGTCGCCGTCGCGCTTTCGGCCCAAGCCACGGACGTCGGGGTCAACAAGGCCACCGAAAAGCTGTTCAAGGTCGCCGACACGCCGGAAAAGATGCTGGCGCTCGGCGAGGAGGGGCTGATCCCGTTCATCAACTCCATCGGCCTTTATCGGGGCAAGGCGAAGAACGTCATCGCCCTCAGCCGGCTCGTGCTTGAGAAGCACGGCGGCGATGTTCCGCTCAACCGTGACGAGCTGCAGGCCCTGCCCGGCGTCGGCCGCAAGACCGCCAGCGTGGTGCTGAACGAAATGGGCGTCGAACCGGCCATCGCGGTGGACACCCATGTCTTCCGCGTCTCCCACCGGCTGGGGCTGGCCAACGCCGCGACGCCGGACAAGGTCGAGGCCCAGTTGCACCGGATCGTGCCGGAGGACTGGCTCCCCAAGGCGCATCACTGGCTGATCCTGCACGGCCGCTACACCTGCACGGCGCGCAGGCCGAAATGCACCGCCTGTGTGATCAATGACCTTTGTCCATCCCGCGCCGGGCTGATGGCGCTGGGCGAAGCCGCCTGACCGCTTCAGGAATTGAGCGCCTCGTCGTCGGCCCCGGCGTCTTCGGGCCGCAGGCCCGGATCGGTCAGCAGGCGGGTCGCCAGCGTGTCCAGCACCTTCAGGGCCGTGACCAGCTCATCATCGGGCACGCCGTCAAACACCCGTGTCCGCATCGCCGCCGCCAGACCGTCGAAGGCCGCCAGGGCCGTCGCGCCCTTTTCCTGCATCACCACCAGTCGCGACCGTCCGTCCCCGATCAGCCGACGTCGGGACACAAGACCGGCATCCTCCAGCCAGTCGACCAGCCGGGTGACGCTGGCCCCCGTGATCTTCATTCGCGCCGCGATCTCCGAGTGGGTCAGGCCCCGTCGCGCATCCGCGAGGACATATAACAGGCTCATGGGCGCCCCCGCATGCCCCGCGCCCCGGTAGGCCTCGGCGGACCGTTGCTGCCAACGCCGCGCCGCCTGCGAGACGCTGTTCACAACCTTCAATTGCAGGGAGTAGCGGGAAGTCGGCACGGCTCTCCAGGGGACGGGCGGCGTAACAATGCGTGAAACGCCGCGCCGTATCACACGTCGGATTCCGGCGTTACCGCATGCCCTTGTTGGGAGAAAAATCCAGCTCTCGCCATGATATATAGCGGGCTAAGCAAACGGGCGCCGCGCATAAATCATTTAAGGTCAGGCTTAACGCAGTTCGCGTTTCCCCTCTCTCCATATCGAGACACGCCATGAAGTCCTTCCTTCGCGCGCGCCCCGCTGATTCGGCGGGTGAGCTCGCCGAGCTGCGCGCCATGCTGGCCGCTGTTCATCGTTCGCAGGCCGTCATCGAGTTCGAGCTCGACGGCACGGTTCGCACCGCGAACCCCAATTTCCTGTCCGTCGTCGGCTACGAGCTGGACGAGATCCGGGGCCGTCACCACAGCCTGTTCATGGACCCTGACGAGGCCGCCAGCCCTGAGTACAAGACCTTCTGGCGTCGCCTGAACGCCGGGGAGTTCATCGCCGACAAATTCACCCGCTACGGCAAGGGCGGGACGCGGGCGGTGATCGAAGCGTCCTACAACCCCATCCTCGATGCGGCCGGGAAGCCGTACAAGGTGGTCAAGTTCGCCACCGACGTCACCGCCGCCGAAATCGAACGCGAACGTCGCGCCGAGGCGGACCGCAGGGAAGCCGAAATCCAGACCAATGTGGTCGAGGACACGGGGCGCGGACTGGCCGCCATGGCGGCGGGCGACCTGTCCTATCGCATCACCAACGAATTCCCGGGGCGCTACGGCCCTCTGCGTGAGAATTTCAACGCCGCCATGAACGCCATGGACGAGGCGATGGGCGTCATTCGCGACAACGCCGGAACCATGCAGTCCGGCGCCGGCGAGATCAGCAGCGCCGCCGAGGAACTGTCCCGCCGCACCGAGCGTCAGGCCGCCTCGCTTGAAGAGACCGCCGCCGCCCTGGACGAGATCACCGCCACGGTGAAGAAGACCGCCGAGAACGCCCTGTCCGCCGACACCGTCGTCGGCCACGCCCGGTCGCAGGCGCAGAGCGGCGGCGAGGTCGTCCAGCGCGCCGTCACCGCCATGGGCGAGATCGAACGGTCCTCCGACCAGATCAGTCAGATCATCGGGGTGATCGACGAAATCGCCTTCCAGACCAACCTTCTGGCCCTGAACGCCGGCGTCGAGGCGGCCCGCGCGGGCGAGGCCGGTCGTGGCTTCGCGGTCGTGGCCTCCGAGGTCCGGGCCCTGGCCCAGCGCTCCGCGGACTCGGCCAAGGAGATCAAGACCCTGATCTCGGCTTCCGGCGCCCAGGTCAAGGACGGCGTGGTTCTGGTTCGCCAGTCGGGCGAGGCCCTGACCGGCATCGTCAGCCGCATCAGCGAGATCACCGAACTGATGGGCGAAATCCGCGCCTCGACCCAGGAACAGGCCTCCGGTCTGGCCCAGGTCAACACGGCCGTGAACGACATGGACCAGGTCACGCAGCAGAATGCGGCAATGGTTGAGGAATCGACCGCCGCCAGCCTGAACCTGACCCGCGAAGCCGCCACCCTCGCCGAGCTGGTCGGACGTTTCCAGGTCAGCGAGGAGGCGCATCGTCCCACGCCGATCCGCGCCGCCGAAGCCCGGATCGCGGCCTTCGCCGCCGAGCCTGCCCCCGCCCGTCCCTCCCGCCCCCGCATGGCGGTCGGCGCCGGTCGCCCGGTCGCCGTCGCCGCCGGCTGGGAGGAGTTCTGATGACGACCGCCCTCGCCGACGGCGGGACGCGGGAGCTGGTCGGCTTCCGCGTCGGGGATCAGGCCTTCTGCATCGACATCACCTCGGTGCTGGAAATCCGGGGGTGGACCCCGGTCACGCCCCTGCCCGAAGCGCCGCCGTACATGACCGGCGTGGTCAACCTGCGCGGCACGGTCCTGCCGATCATTGATCTGGCCGAGCGTCTGGGTCTGCCGACCTCGGAGCCCTCGGCCCGGCACGCCATCATGGTCGCCCGTTGCGGCGGGCGCACCGTGGGCCTGCTGGTCGAGGCCGTGTCCGAGATCATGCAGTTGAACGACGCCATCCTTCAGCAGACGCCGGAGATGGGCCAGGGCGACGGTCAGGGCCTGATCGCCGGCATCTTCGCCGTCGACGGCGGCATGATCAGCCTTCTGGAGCTGGACAACCTGCTCCCGGCCCTGCGCGAGGTCGCCTGACCCAGCGTTGAGCCCTAAGCGTCGAGAATGGCCCGGACGGCCTGCGCGAAATTCCGCCCGCCGTCCGGCGCAGATCCCAGATAGAAGTCCGGCTCGATCAGCTCCGCCTCCATCAGCCGCCACGTCCCGTCCGGCGCCGTCGCCATGTCGATACGGGCGTAGAGCAGCTCTTCCCCGATCGCGGCCAGGGTCGCCTCGGCCAGCGCCGGCGCGCCCTGCGGCGGTTCCGGCAGGGCGACATACTGGCCGCCGAACTGCACCTGAATGCGGAAGTCCCCGTTCACCGGCCGCTTGTTCACCACGTGGCTCAGCTTGCCGCCGAAGAACAGCAGGCTGGTTTCTCCTTCCGTCTCGATGGACGGCAGATAGGGCTGGACCATCGCCGCCCCCTCCGGCGCGCCCTCCAGGGGCTCGCCCTTCGCCAGCCGCAGCGTCTTCCACGCCCCGCCCGAGACGCGCGGCTTGACCACCACCACATCGGTTTCGAACCGGTCGAAGGCGGCGTCCACATCCGCCTGCGTCACGGCCTCGACCCAGATGGTGTCGGGCACGGCCACCCCCTTGTCGGCCAGACGGCCCAGATAGCTCTTGTCCGAGTTCCAGCCGATCACCGACGCCGGGTTGCGCATCCGCACGCCCGCCGCCTCCCACGTCCGGCAGGCCTGAATCCATCGTTGATGATCGCGGTGATAGCCCCACACGATCACCGGCAGGACCAGCGGATAACCGGTCAGGCCCGACGCATCCTCGACATGGTCCGTCCACGGGGTCGGCTCGACGGTCACCCCCGCCGCCTCCAGAGCCGCCGCCAGCCGCTCCAGCACGCCGGGCCACTGGCCGGCATAGGAGGGATCGGCGGGATCGGGGGTCAGGACGGCGATACGGGTCATCCGGCGTTCCTAACGACCCCGCCCGTCTGGTCAAAGCCCCTCCGTCCCGCTATGGGCGCGCCATGACACAGAACGCCCCCCTCTACGACGTCACCGCCGTCGGCAACGCCATCGTCGATGTGCTGGCCCCCTGCGAGCCCGCCTTCCTCGACGCCCAGGGCCTCGTCGCCGGTTCAATGCAGCTGGTCGACGCCGGACAGAGCGCCGCCCTCTATGCGGCCATGCAGGCGGGTGTGGAGGCCTCGGGTGGCTCGGCGGGCAACACCGTGGCGGGCGTCGGCGGCTTCGGCGGGCGCGCGGCCTACATCGGCAAGGTCGCCGACGATCAGCTGGGCGGGGTCTTCGCCCACGACATCCGCGCGGCGGGCGTCCACTTCGACACCCCGGCCCTGGCCGACGGCGCCGCGACCGGCCACGCCACCGGCGTCTGCATGATCAACGTCACCCCGGACGGCCAGCGCACCATGTGCACCTTCCTGGGCGCCGCCAACCAGCTGACCGTCGCCGACATCGACGCCGACCTGATCGGCGCCTCGGCCATCGTCTATCTGGAGGGCTATCTGTTCGACCCGGCCCCGGCCCGCGCCGCCTTCGAGGCCGCCGCCGCCGCCGCCCACGCCGCCGGTCGCAAGGTCGCCATCACCCTGTCGGACAGCTTCGTCGTCCACCGCTGGCGCGCCGAGCTTCTGGCCTTCATCGAGGCTTCGGCCGACATCGTCCTGGCCAATGAGGCCGAACTGGCCGCCCTGTTCGAGACCGAAGACTTCGACGCCGCCGCCGCCCGCCTTGCCTCAATGGTTGACGTGGCCGCCGTCACGCGCGGCGCCGAGGGCTCGGTGGTCATTTTCGGCGACCAGCGCGTCGCTGTTCCGGCCTTCCCGGTCGACAAGGTCATCGACACCACCGGCGCCGGCGACCAGTACGCCGCCGGCCTGCTGCTCGGCCTCGCCCGCGGCCTGTCGCTGGAAGACGCCGGCAAGCTCGGCTCGCTGGCCGCCTCCGAAGTCATCGCCCACTGGGGTCCGCGTCCCATGACGTCGCTGAAGACGCTGGCGGAAGAGGCCGGGCTGGTTCTGGGCTGACCGCCTCGTCCGGGCCCGGTCTTCGCCGACGGAGCCCGGAAAGTGATTGGTGATTGGTGGTTCGCGGCGTCACGGGTGGTTGTTGTCTTGCCCCTGACCGTGGTCCCGGCCACCCACTAATCACCAATCACTTCCCGGCACACTGCCGGCCGTCTCTAGCTCCGGCGAAGCGTCACATACAGCGCCCCGTCGCCGCCGTGGTGGCGCGCGGCCGGGGCGAAGCCTGACACCACCGTCCGCAGTCCCGGCGCGGCCAGCCATTCGTGCACCGAGGCGCGGATGACGCCCGTACCGCCGCGACGGCCCTGCCCGGTCACCACCAGCACCGAGCGATAGCCCCGCGCCTGCGCCCCCATCAGAAAGGCCGTCAGGGCGTCCTGGGCCTGAAAGCGGCCATAACCGTGCAGATCAATCTTCGCCTCGATCGGATCGCGTTCGCGCGACAGCCGGCGCTTGCGGCGCGGCTCCAACTCCTCGGGCGCGCCCCGACCACGGGACGGCGACGCGGGCGCGGGCTCCGCGAAAACCGGAAGGGCGGCGGGCCGCGGTCTGGCGACCTTGGGCGGCGTCTTGCTCATGCCTTTCGGCAGGCCCTTCGAAACCGGAACAGTCTGCGGATCGACTTCGGCCATGCCCGGCGTCACGCGCAACGCCTTCTTCGCGACCTTCTCCTTCACCGAGCCCGTGACGCGGGCCCAGATGCGGCGGTCATCGGGACTGAGATCGTCCCGGCGGCTCATGACGTCCCGTCGAGGTCCTCGTCCGGCGCGGTCTCCTGCGGACCCGGGGTCCAGGCCAGCAGATCGCCCGGCTGGCAGTTCAGCTCGCGGCACAGGGCGTCCAGGGTGCTGAACCGCACCGCCCGCGCCTTGCCGGTCTTCAGGATCGACAGATTGGCCAAGGTCACGCCCACGCGGTCGGCGAGCTCCGTCAACGACATGCGCCGTTCGACGAGGATGCGATCAAGCTGGACGCGGATGGCCATGGACACTCTCTAGCTTCAGGCGCCCTGCGGGTCGACCCGCGGCGCGCCGGGTCGAAAAGGCGGAGCCTTTTGGACGCGCCGCCACATCAAATGGTCAGTTCAGACTCACGACGCAGTCGCGCGCCCTCACGGAACACTTCCGCCAGCACGAAGACGACCAGCACCGAAAAGGCGGGGGTCACCAGATCAAACACGCTGGGCGGCTCAAGCTCGCCGCGCACCAGACGTGACACCAGATACTGGCCGATCCAGGCGCCGCCGGTCACCACGGCCAGGGTCAGACCGATCTGCTTCAGGCGGCTCACGTTGGCGGGCTGAAAGGGATCGCCCATCTGCAGCGCGCGCACCATGGCGCGCAGATGGTTCAGGATCAGGGAGAAGCCGCCCAGATAGGCGGTGATCGCGCCGACGGCGAACAGGATATAGACGCGCGGAACCGGCACGGTGATGCCGCCGGAATCCGTGGTGACACGCACGCCATCCACGCCCAGCGGCACGAAGATCATGAAGATGAACAGACAGACCGAGGCGGCGGTGGCCAGGGTCAGGGCCCAGAAGGCGGCCCAGAGGACGGCGCCGAGCAGCCGGCTCATCTGGCCCTGGGCCAGACGCGGAAGGCGGATCCCGAGAGAGGGCGGTTTCGGGAAACGCATGACGTCAGGCTCTCTCAGGCCGGACGTCGGGGCGCGATCGCCGCGCGGGGTCCGGCGAACCCACGCGCGGTCTTATTAATCGCGATTGTCATGCGGCTCGTCAAAGCTCCCTGACCGGTCGGGTCAGAAGAACTGGACGAGGGTCGAGATGAAGGCGACCGGCATGACGGCCAGCAGGAAGGTGTTGAGCACGCCGTGGCCGACCTTTTCGACGAAGTAGGAAGCGTTCATGGTGTTCATAGTCGTTCTCCGGTGATCCTGAGTGAGGGATGTTTTCACCCCTCTTCGTTGAAACCGCTGCATCGATCTTGCCGGTCTGGCTCGTATCGGAGAACGTCGCGGCGTCCGTTCTTGAGATAATAGATAGGACGTGCACCGGGGTGAGTCATGTTACATATCGTTTAACGATATTAAACTTGTGCAATGAAACATTAAAGCGTCGCTTGAGGTCAAAATGCTGAAACTTGTCAAAGGGATGCGCATCGTCGCGGCGACCCACAACCCGGGCAAGGTTCCGGAGATCAAGGCCCTTCTGGGCGGACATTACGAGGTGGTCACGGCCGGAAGCCTGAACATCCCCGAACCGGACGAGACAGAGACGACATTCGTCGGCAACGCCCTGCTGAAGGCCCGCCACGCGGCGGACCTGTCGGGCGAGGTGGCCCTGGCCGACGACTCCGGTCTGTCGGTCGCCGCGCTGGACGGTGCGCCGGGCATTTTTTCCGCGCGCTGGGCCGGTCCGGACAAGGATTTCGCCTTCGCCATGCGTCGCGTGGAAGAACGGCTCGAGGAAATCCGGTCCGATGACCGCCGCGCCTGGTTCACCTCGGCCCTCGCCGTCGCCTGGCCGAACGGCCCCGCCGTGGTGGTCGAGGGTCAGGTCCACGGCCTGCTGACCTTCCCCCCGCGCGGCGACCGCGGCTTCGGCTACGACCCCATCTTCATCCCCGAAGGCCAGACGCAGACCTTCAGCGAACTCGACCCCGCCGTGAAGGACGCGCTCAGCCACCGGGCGCGGGCGTTCGAGAAGCTGAAGGCGGCGCTGATGGACTAAGGCCGAAGTGGCGAGTGGCGAGTGGCGAGTGGCGAGTGGCGAGTGTTCTCACGCCAAACCGTGTAAGGGATCAATCCAACTCCGGATCGCCTCGCCCCTGGGGTGGAATGCCCGCTACGCCCTCTTCCTCCTCGCCACTCGCCACTCGCCACTCGCCACTTCGCGACCCCGGCAGCGACGTCGCCCTCTACGTCCACTGGCCCTACTGCGCCCGGATCTGCCCCTATTGCGACTTCAACGTCGTGCGGGACCGGGGACGCACCGACGAACAGGCCGCGCTGGTCGAGGCCATCCTGACCGACATGCAGGCTCAGGCGGCCCTGACCGGCCCGCGCCGCCTCGCCTCCATCTTCTTCGGCGGCGGCACGCCCTCGCTGATGGACCCGGCTGCCGTGGCGCGGGTGATCGCGCGCGCGCAGACCCTGTTCCAGCCGCGCGGCCCCATCGAGATCACGCTGGAAGCCAACCCCACCGACGCCGAAGCCGACCGCTTCGCCGCCCTCGCCGCCGCCGGGATCAACCGCCTGTCGATGGGGGTGCAGGCGCTGGATGACGCCGCGCTGAAGGCGCTGGGCCGCAACCATTCCGCCGACGAGGCCCGCCGCGCCGTGGCCACGGCCGCCCGAGCCTTCCCGCGCCTGTCCATCGACCTGATCTACGCCCGCCCCGGACAGAGCGTCGCCGACTGGCGGGCGGAACTGTCCGAAGCGCTGGACCTCGGCTTCGAACACGTCTCGCCCTACCAGCTGACCATCGAACCCACGACCGCCTTCGGCCGCGCCTTCGCGCGCGGCACGCTGGTTCCGCCCGACGAGGACCTCGCCGCCGAACTCTATGAGACCACGCAGACCGTCCTCGAGGCCGCCGGGTTCGAGGCCTATGAGGTCTCCAACCACGCCCGGGGCGAAGCCGCCCGCTCGTCCCATAATCTCCATGTCTGGCGCGGCGGCGACTACGTCGGAGTCGGCCCCGGCGCCCACGGCCGCCTGACACTGGACGGCGTCCGCACCGCCACGGTCGCCCATCGCGGCATCGCCGATTACACCACGGGTGTCGCCGCCAACGCCCCCTGGATCGAGCGCGACAACCAGTCCCCGCTCGAGGCCGCCGAGGAACGCCTCCTGCTCGGCCTGCGCACCGTCGAGGGTGTCTCCCTCACCGACCTCGCCGCTCTCGACCTGTCCCCCGACCGTGGCCGCCTCGCCGACCTGCTCGCCGACGGCTTCCTCACTCGCACCGACGAACACATCGCCGCCACCGCCACAGGCCGTCCCCTGCTGGATGCGGTGCTGAAGGCGTTGCTGACGTAACCCCTCTATCGTCATCCCGGCGAAAGCCGGGACCAGCGGCGCCGCGACGGCGGCGAAACACAGAAGGTCAAAGCAGGACGCCGGCGCTCCTGACAGCTTCGCGCTCGCGCGCGCCGCTGGGTCCCGGATCGCGCGCCCGCTACGCGACCGCTTGTCCGGGATGACGATAGCAAGAAAGCGATACGTCCAAATTTGACGCACCGGCATGTCAGACTGGATGCCGGTCTTTGACATCGCGGTCCGTGACGCTCCCTCCGGGTTGAGCACAGGCTGAATGCCCCGCCGCACTGAAAACCTCGCCAAACGCCCTGTCGCCGGCGCCTGACGTCGTGCCCGGAGCCCTCATTCACGGTTGAAACGGCTGCCGATCACCTCGTCTGACGGGAAAATGTGCACGATGTGCACTGCATTTTTTTCGAGTGCACATTATCGCCCGACCCCGGCGCCTGTGTCGGGAAGACGGAAGTCAGGCATTTTTCCCCTGACAGGGCCGACCCTGTCAGGCACGGTCCCGCCGATGCCTGATCCGTCCGTCTTCCCGCCGACCGCCCCGCCCGCGCGCACCGTCGCGCCCGGCCTCTATCTGGTGGCGACGCCCATCGGGAACCTGCGCGACATGACCCTGCGGGCGCTGGACGTGCTGGCCGCCGCCGATCTGGTGCTGGCCGAGGACACCCGCGTCACCGCCAAACTGCTGTCCGCCTACGGCCTGAAGGCGAAGCTGGAGCGGTGCGACGACCACGCCTCGGCCCGCGCCGCCGAACAGGCGATCGAACGGCTGAAGGACGGCGCCGTCGTCGCCCTGGTGTCCGATGCGGGCACCCCGATGATCTCGGACCCCGGCTTCGTCGTCGCCCGCGCCGTTCTGGCCGAAGGCCTGCCGGTCCATCCGATTCCCGGCGCCTCCAGCCTGCTGGCCGCCCTGTGCATCGCCGGCCTGCCCGCCGACCGCGTCACCTTCGCCGGCTTCCTGCCGTCCAGGTCGGGCGCGCGGCGCACCGCGCTGGAGGAGCTTCGCACCGCCCGCCAGACGCTGGTCTTCTTCGAGAGCGGCCCGCGCCTCGCCGACAGCCTGGCCGACATGGCCGCGGTGCTCGGCCCCCGCCCCGCCGCGGTCGCCCGCGAGCTGACCAAACTCTATGAGGAGTGCGTGCGCGGCGCCCTGCCCGAACTGGCCGTCGATCCGCGCTGCCAGTCGCCCAAGGGCGAGATCGTCATCGTGGTCGCCCCCGGCGAGGTGGAGGCCGCCTCCGAGGAGGACGCCGACGCCGCCCTGACCGAGGCCCTGACCCGCCTCCCGCCCGGCGAGGCGGCGGCGGAGGTGTCGAAGGCGCTGAACCTGCCCCGCAAGCCGCTCTACAAGCGGGCGCTGGAGCTTCAGGGCCGGTGACCCGCAAGCGACCCTCGGACCGCCTCAAGGCGCCGAAGGTCGTGAAGACGCCGTCGCGCGGCTGGCGCGTCAGCCTCGGCAAGGCCGCCCACCGGGCCGGTCACCGCTCCGAATGGCTGGCCGCCGCCCTGCTGATGCTCAAGGGCTATCAGGTCCTCGGCTTCCGCCTGAAAACCCGCGCCGGCGAGATCGACATCCTCGCCCGCCGCGGCCGGACCCTCGCCGTGGTCGAGGTCAAACGCCGCGCCACGATGGAACAGGCCCTCGCGGCGCTTCAGCCGGAACAGTACGAAAGGCTGCTTTCGGCCGGTCGGGCAGTGTTGCGCCAAAGACCCAGCTTGGCCGGACATCTGTTGCGGATTGATATTGTGGCGCTGGCTCCCCGCCGCCTTCCGCGCCATCGTCCGGGTGTGAACCGGGGGCGGTCGTGACGCGCAACGAAGCTGAGACCTGCTTGAGCGAGGCCGGACTGGCCGACGACGACGCCTTCCCCCTGCTGGAAGCGGCCATCGCCTGCGCCATTCACGACTATCCGTTCCGCGACCCGGAGCCGGTCCGGCTTCTCGCCGCCGCCGCCGCCCAGCGCCTGACCGAACGGATGATCGGCGAAAGCCCGGATGACGCCCTGGCCGAGACCATGGCCTGCGACCTGCGCCTGAACGGCGACCTGATCCACTTCGAGCACGTCGGCAACACCGACATCATAGACGTGGCCGAGCGGCGTCGCGGCCTGTCGGCGGCTCTGGCGATCCTCTACCTCGACGCGGCCCGCCGCGCGGGCATCAAGGCCCAGGGCGTCGACTTCCCCGGCCACTTCCTGCTGCGGGTCGAAACGCCGGAGGGCCCGGTGGCGCTGGACCCCTTCAGCCAAGGGCGTCTGGTCATGCCGTCCGAACTGACCCGGCGCGCCCTGCGCGCCGGCCTGACGCCCCATGTCGCGGATCGGCTGGACGTCCTCATGGCCCCGGTCAGCGACCGACAGGCCCTGATCCGGCTGCAGAACCTTCTCTTCATCCGCGCCATCCGCGCCCATGACTACGAGAGCGCCGAGCGGTCGGCCGTCCGCCGCGCCCTGCTGGACCCCGAGGACCACCGCCCCTGGCTCGACGTCGCCGCCGCCCGCGAGAAGCAGGGCGCGCTGGCCGGGGCGCTCGAAGCCCTCTCCCGCGCCCGCTCGCTCGACGACGGCGCCGAAGTCCGCCGCCGCCTGTCCGTGGATCGCGTCCGGCTGCAGCTGAACTGACGCCAAAGGGTTGCGCCCGGCCCGTCCGGCGCCCATTAGCCAAGCTGCTGCCCGCGAGGCGGCCTCAAGTAGCGCGAAGCGCGGTAGGCCAAGAGACAAGTGATGCTGAAGGTCGCGATCCAGATGGACCCCATCGAAGGGGTCAATATCGAGTCCGACACCACATGGCTGCAGGCCATGGAGGCCCAGAACCGGGGCTACCCGCTCTGGGTCTATGACTTCCGCACCCTGGCGCTGGAAGACGGCGTCCTGTTCTGCCGCGCCCGCCCGGTGACGTTGCGCCAGACCGTGGGCGACCACGTGACCTTCGGCGACGAGGTGAAGCTGGACCTGTCGAAGGACGTCGACGTCATCCTGATGCGTCAGGACCCGCCCTTCGACATGGCCTATGTCACCGCCACCTACCTGCTGGAGACGGTGCACCCGAAGACGCTGGTGGTGAACGACCCCGCCGAGGTCCGCTCGGCGCCCGAGAAGCTGCTGGTGACGAAATTCCCCGGCCTGACCCCGCCGACCCTGATCAGTTCGGACCCGGTCGCCCTGGGCGACTTCCACCGCCGCCACGGCGAGGTGGTGCTCAAGCCCCTGCACGGCGCCGCCGGCTCGGGCGTGGTGCGGCTGAAGGCCGACGACCCCAACCTCGACGCCCTGGTTGAAATCCACGCCATGGGCTCGCGCGATCCGCTGGTGATCCAGAAGTTCATTCCGGCGGTGTCCAAGGGCGACAAGCGCATCATCCTGATCGATGGCGAGCCCGTCGGCGCCATCAACCGCGTCCCGGCCAAGGATCAGGTCCGCTCCAACCTGCGCGTCGGCGGCACCGCCCAACCGGTCGAACTGACCCCGCGCGATCTGGAAATCTGCAAGGCCATCGGCCCGACGCTCAAGGAACGTGGCCTGCTGTTCGTCGGCATCGACGTGATCGGCGACTATCTCACCGAGATCAACGTCACCTCCCCCACCGGCGCCCAGCAACTGCTCCGCTTCACCGGCGTCAACGCCGCCGCCCTGATGTGGGACGCCATCGAGAGCAAGCGCGCCGGATAACGTCGCTCTTGCAATGGTTGTGAGTTCGTGTTTCGTTCCTCTCCTATAGCGGGAGGGAGCCATGCACGCGAGCGTCGTCACAGTCGCGTTCGAAGGGGTCGACGCCCGGCGTGTGGACGTCGAGGTCCAGCAGCTGTCGGCGGAAACGCCGTCCTTCACCATCGTCGGCCTCGCCGACAAGGCGGTGGCGGAAAGTCGTGAACGGGTGCGCGGGGCCTTCGCGGGCATCGGACTGGCCCTGCCGTCCAAGCGGATCATCGCCAATCTGGCGCCCGCTGACCTGCGCAAGGAGGGCAACCATTTCGACCTGCCGGTGGCTCTGGCCCTGCTGGCCTCGATGGGCGTCATCCCGCCGGACGCCCTGTCCGGCTGGGCTGCGATCGGCGAGCTGGGGCTGGATGGACGGATCGCGCCGGTCGGCGGCGCCCTGCCCGCCGCCGTCGCCGCCGACGGCATGGGGCTGGGCCTGATCTGCCCCGAGTCGAATGGACCCGAGGCCGCCTGGGCGGGCGACGTGGCCGTGCTGGCGCCCCGGTCCCTCATCGCCCTGGTCAACCATTTCAAGGGGGCACAGGTTCTCCGTCGGCCCGATCCCGGCGCCATGCGCAGCGGCGAACGCGTGCCCGATCTGCGCGAGGTCAAGGGACAGGAAAGCGCCAAGCGGGCGCTGGAGATCGCGGCGGCAGGGAGCCACAATCTGCTTTTCGTCGGCCCGCCGGGCTCGGGCAAGTCGATGATGGCCGCCCGCCTGCCCGGCCTGCTGCCGCCCCTGACGCCGAAGGAGTTGCTGGAGACCTCCATGGTCTGGTCGGTGGCCGGGCTGATCGAGCGCGGCGCCCTGACCCGCGACCGCCCCTTCCGCGCTCCGCATCACTCGGCCTCCATGGCCGCCCTGACCGGCGGCGGCCTGCGCGCCAAGCCCGGCGAAGCCTCCCTCGCCCACAATGGCGTGCTCTTCCTGGATGAACTGCCCGAATATAGCGCCCAGGCCCTCGACTCGCTCCGCCAGCCCCTTGAGACCGGTGAGATCGTGGTCGCTCGCGCCAACGCCCATGTCCGCTATCCGGCGCGCTTCCAACTGGTGGCGGCGATGAACCCTTGCCGCTGCGGCGTGGGCGGCGCCGGGCGCGGGGCTTGCGGGAAGGCGCCGCGGTGCCAGATGGACTATCGCAACCGCATCTCCGGTCCGATGTTCGACCGCATCGACCTGACGGTGGAGGCGCCCCCGGTCACCGCAGCCGACATGGCCCTGCCGCCGCCCGCTGAAGGCACGGCCGAGGCCGCCGCCCGGGTCCTGCGCGCCCGTGAGATGCAGACCGACCGCCTGCACGCCGCCGGCGTCGATCCTGACACAGCGCAGGATCAGGCGGTGAACGCCCGGGTCTCGGGCGATCTTCTGGACCGCTTCGCCACGCCGGACGAGCCGGGCAAGGCCTTGCTGATGAAGGCGGGCGAGGTCGGCGGCCTGACCGCGCGGGGCTGGACCCGCACCCTGCGGCTGGCCCGCACCATCGCCGATCTGGACGGGTGCGACGGCGTCCTGCGCCGCCATATCGCCGAGGCCCTGATCTATCGTCGATCAACCGCCGACGCGAACGCCGCCTTCGACGCCCGCCGCCCGGCCGCCCCGGCTCCCGCGCCCGGCCTTCCCGCGTGGTGATCTCTTAACGTCTTGAGTTCACGGTGTGATCGAGGAGAACCCGACATGCCCCGGCGACGGATCGAACAGCCAGCCCCCGCGACGCCCGAGATCGTGTCGGCCGAGCAGCAGTTCCTTCGCCTGATGAGTCACGAGATGCGGACACCCCTGAACGGGGTGATCGGCATGCTCGGCCTGTTGTCCCGCACCAGGCTGGACGGCGCCCAGCGCGCCTATGCCGAGGCTGCGCGATCCTCAGCCGAACACCTGCTCGGCCTGGTCAACGACCTGCTGGACTACGCTCGTCTTGAAGCCGGCAAGCTGGAGTTCGACGCCGCCCCCGTCGATCTGGAGGCGCTGGTGCGCGGCGTGGCCGAGCTGCTCAGTCCCCGCGCCCATGATAGGGACCTGGAAATCGCCTGGTCAGTCGCCGCCAACGCCCCCGACGTGCTCGCCGACGAGGGTCGCTTGCGGCAGGTGCTGTTCAATCTGGCGGGCAATGCGGTGAAGTTCACCACGACCGGCGGTGTGCGCATCGCCGTCGAGCGCGCGGGGGGAACAGACGAGGCTCCGCGCCTTGCCTTCATCATCGACGACACCGGCCCCGGTGTTCCCGCCGAGGCGCGCGAGCGCATCTTCGAGGAGTTCGGCCACGTCGACTCCAGCGACGCCAGCCGTTTCGGCGGGGCGGGTCTGGGCCTCGCCGTCGTGCGCAAGCTGGCCGCCGCCATGGACGGGACAGTCGTCGTCACGGACCGCCCCGACGGCCCCGGCGCCCGCTTCCGCTTCGAGGCGCCGTTCCCGGCGGCGCCGGACACTGTGCGCGGACAACCCCTCGCGGACGTTTCCGTCGCGGTCCTCACTCCCGACCTGTTCATCCGTCAGGCCGCCGAGGCCCAGATCATAGCCTCAGGCGGGACCGTGGCGGCGGACGCCTCCATTGTGCTGGTCGATCACGCGGGGCGCCAAAGTCCGCACGGCCTCGCCGCCCGCCCCGCCGACAGCCGGGCCGTGGTGCTGCTCAAGCCCTCCGAACGTGACCTGATCGCCCGCTACCGTTCCTCCGGCTTCCACGGCTACCTCATCAAGCCACTGCGACGCGCCTCGCTGGCCGAGCGAGTTCTGGCCGTCGCCGGGGTTCAAACACTGGAACGGTCCGGCGCCCGTCCGACGCACGCCGACGACGACCGGGTTCTCCCCGGCCGCTTCTCGGGCACGCGGGTGCTGCTGGTCGAGGACAATCCCGTCGGCGCCCTGCTGGCCTCGACCTTGCTGAAACGCGAAGGCTGCGCCGTGGAGACCGCCGCCAGCGGAGACGAGGCGCTCGCCGCCCTGAAGCGCGCCCGCTATGATCTGGTCTTCATGGACATGCGGATGCCCGGCATGGACGGCCCGACGGCCTCGCGCGCCCTTCGGGCCCGTGGCGACCGCACCCCCATCGTCGCTCTGACCGCCAACGCCTTCGCCGAAGACCGCAAGGCCTGCCTTGAGGCCGGCATGAATGACCATCTGGTCAAGCCGCTGGAACTGGAAGCCATGCGGGCCGCCCTGTCCCGCTGGACGAACCGCGAAGTCCGCGCCAAGGTCGCCGTCTGAATCAAGAGACGCCGGGGGCGTCCGGAGACGCCTATGACCGACAGCTCGACGCCCGCGACCGAGGCCGCCTCGCCGCCGCCCGCGCCCAAGGGTCTGGCCGTCCTGAAGGCCGCCTTCCGCGAACGCCGGACACTGGCGATGCTGTTGCTGGGCTTCTCGGCGGGCCTGCCCTTCGCCATGCTGATCGGCACGCTGAACGCCTGGCTGACCGAGGCCGAAATTCCGGTCGCGACCATCGGCGTCCTGAGCTGGATAGGTCTGTTCGGCGCCTTCCGGTTCCTGTGGTCGCCCGTCGTGAGCTGGACCCCGCCGGTGATCGGCAAGCGGTTCGGCCGCCGGCGCAGCTGGCTGATCGTCCTTCAGGTCATCATCGCCATCGCCCTGGGGCTGGTCGCTCTGTCGCATCCCGACACGGGAGTGCTGGGACCGCTGGCCATGGGGGCTGCACTGGGCGCCTTCGCCTTCGCGACGCAGGACATCGTCATCGATGCCTGGCGGATCGAGGTCGCCGATGAGACGACGCCCATCGACCTGCTGTCGACCATCTACCAACTCGGCTATCGCACCGCCGCCCTGACCGGCGGAGCCGGCGCACTGCTGCTGGCGACGGTTCTGGGCTGGCCAGGGGTCTTCATCGTCGGCGCTGTCCTCATGGGCGTGGGCGTCATGGGCACCCTGATCGCGCCCGAACCCCAAGCCAGCTCCCGCGCTGCCGTAGCGCGCGAACGTCGGGGGTCGCCGCGCCTGCGCCTGATTGTCCTGATCGCCACCCTGTCGGCCTGGGCCTGGGCGGCCTTCATGCTGTTCCGCTTCATGGTCACAGCCCTGACCACTTCGCCGGCGCCGAGCGCGGGCGCATTTACCGGCTCGTGGGGGCCGTGGATCGTCGGCGCGACCGTGATCCTGCCCGCCGCCCTCGCCGGCCTGATTGTCTGGAAGGGTCGCGGACCAACCGCAGAGGAAGCCTCCGCCCGGCCGAAACTGGCTGATACCCTCTATGACGCCATCCTGGCGCCGCTGGTCGAACTGATGGGACGGCTGGGTTGGGGCGCATTGATCGTTCTGGGCCTGATCCTGACCTACCGCATCACCGACGGCGTCTGGGGTCCGTTCGCCTTCCCCTTCTACATGGGGGACACTGGCGGCGCGCTGGGCCACACCAATGCGGAAGTGGCGCTGGCGTCCAAGACCTTCGGCGTCTTCATGACCATCGCCGGCATCGCGCTGGGCGGCTGGGCGCTTCTGGTCATCGGCCGGATGTGGAGCCTGCTGATCGGCGCGATCCTGTCGGCCGCCACCAATCTGCTGATGATGGATCTGGCCATGGGCGCGCCGGTGATCGGCGGCTTCATGCGCGCGACGCACCTGTACGACCTGTTCGCCGTCTTCCATATCGGCGAACCGCTGGCCCGCCTGATGCTGGCCATCGCGGGCGAGAACGTTGCGGGCGGCTTCGCCGGCGCCGCCTTCGTGGCCTATCTGTCCGCCCTGTCGAACAAGACCTTCGGTGCGGTTCAGTTCGCGGTCTTCATCTCGCTGGCCCTGCTGATCGGCACGCTCGGCCGGGGCGCGCTGGGAGAGCTGGTCGATGCACAGGGCTATGCGCCGATGTTCGCCATCGCCGCCTGGCTGGGCCTGCTGGCCGTCGTGTTCTGTATCCTGGAGTGGGTGCGCGGCAGTATTGTCGAGCGTCGCAAGGTCGACGCCCGGAGCCTGATCGGCTGAAGGGGAATCGGAGCCAGGCTGGACCGCGTCCAACCTGGCCGATTTCGTTCCGGGCCTGATCGGCCCGGACTTCAGGCCTTACTCCTCGCCTTCGGCGCCGTCTTCATAGGCGGCGAAGGTCGCGGCGGTGATGATCTCGCTGACCGAGGCGCCCAGCGAAACGATCTGCACCGACTTCTCCAGGCCGACCAGCAGCGGGCCGATCACGGTCGCTCCGCCCAGCGCCTGCACCAGACGGGTCGAGATGGCGGCTGAATGAATGGCCGGCATGACCAGAACGTTGGCGTGACCGGTCAGGCGCATGAACGGATAGGCTCCCCGCAGTTCCGGCTCCAGAGCCAGTTCCGGCGGCATCTCACCCTCGTACTCGAAGTCCACGCCCTTGCTGTCGAGGATGCGGATCGCCTCGCGCACCTTCTCGCCCCGCTCGCCCGGCGGGTTGCCGAAAGTGGAGTAGGACAGGAAGGCGACGCGGGGGGTCTTGCCCAGCTTGCGCACCGTAGCCGCCGCCTGGATGGCGATCTCGGCCAGCTCCTCGGCGTCCGGAAGCTCATGGATCGAGGTGTCGGCGACGAACAGGGTCCGGCCCTTGGCCAGCAGGACCGACAGGCCGATCATCCGTTCCTTCACGTCCAGAACGCGGCGGACCTCCTTCAGCACCATATTGAAGTTGCGGGTCACCCCGGTGACCATGGCGTCGGCCTGACCGCGCGCGATCATGGTGGCGCCGAAGTAGTTGCGGTCCTGATTGATCATCCGCTGAACGTCACGGCGCAGATAGCCCCGGCGCTGCAGCTTGGCGTAGAGCCATTCGGTGTATTCGGCGTTGCGGTCGCTGATGCGGGCGTTGACGATCTCGATGCCCATGTCATCGAAATTCAGACCGGCGTCTGCGGCATTCTTGCGGATCAGCTCCTCGCGGCCCAGCAGGATGGGCGTGCCCAGTTCGGCCTGCTTGAAACCCCAGGCGGCGCGGATGACCGAGGTTTCTTCGCCTTCGGCGAAGACGACCCGCTTGTTCGGGGCGGCGCGCACCGCGCCGGAAATGTTCTGCATCAGGGCCGCCGACGGGTCGAGGCGCTGGCGCAGGGAGGCGCGGTATTCATCCATGTCGGCGATCGGCTGGCGGGCCACGCCGGTGTCCATGGCCGCCTGGGCCACGAAGGGCGGAATGAACCAGATCAGACGCGGATCGAACGGGGTCGGGATGATATAGTCCCGGCCGAACTTCAGCTTGCGGCCACGGTAGGCGGCGGCGACCTCGTCGGGCACATCCTCGCGGGCGAGAGCGGCCAGCGCCTGGGCGCAGGCGACCTTCATCTCGTGGTTCACCCGGCGGGCGCGCACATCCAGCGCGCCGCGGAACAGATAGGGGAAGGCCAGAACATTGTTGACCTGGTTGGCGTAGTCCGACCGGCCGGTCGCGATGATGGCGTCAGTGCGAACCGACAGCACATCCTCGGGCAGGATTTCCGGGTCCGGGTTGGCCATGGCGAAGATGATCGGATTGGGCGCCATGGTGGCGACCATCTCCTTGGTGATCGCGCCCTTGGCCGACAGGCCGATGACGACGTCAGCGCCGACCATGGCCTCGGACAGCGTCCGGTGGGGCGTATCGGTCGCATGGGCGGCCTTCCACTGGTCCATGCCGTGCTCGCGGCCCTTGAAGACCACGCCGTCACGGTCGACGATCACGGTGTTCTCGGCCTTCACGCCCGCCGCCTTCATCAGGGCGATGGACGACAGGCCCGCCGCGCCGGCGCCGGACAGGACGACCTTCACGTCTTCCAGACGCTTGCCCGCGACGTGGCAGGCGTTGATCAGGCCGGCGGTGGAGATGATCGCCGTGCCGTGCTGGTCGTCGTGGAAGACCGGAATGTCGAGCAGATCCTGAAGCTCGCTCTCGATCACGAAGCATTCCGGGGACTTGATGTCCTCCAGATTGATGCCGCCCCAGGTGTCTCCGATGTTCTTGACGACGGTGACGAACTCTTCCGGATCGGTGGTCTTCACCTCCACATCGAAGCTGTCGACATCGGCGAAGCGTTTGAACAGGACCGACTTGCCCTCCATCACAGGCTTTGAGGCCATGTGCCCGAGGTTGCCGAGGCCGAGGATGGCCGTGCCGTTCGAAATGACGGCGACCATATTGCCCTTGGACGTATAGTCGTAGGCCTTGTCCGCATCCTTTGCGATCGCCAGCACCGGGATGGCCACGCCGGGCGAATAGGCCAGCGACAGGTCACGCTGGGTCGCCATCGGCTTGATCGGCGCCATCGAGATCTTGCCCGGCGTGGGAAGGCGGTGGAAGTCCAGCGCGTCCTCGTCGGAGAAGGTCTGTTTGTCTGTCAGGTCGGGCATGGCTTTCGGCGTTTCCGGTCGCAAGGTCGCAGGTCGTCTGTGGCCCCGTTCCTAGTGCGCGGGACCCGGCGCGACAACCGCTGACGCAAGGGAAGGCGCAAACCCGGCGGGACAGGCTTTCCCGGCCGCCCGCCCGCCATCCTGTCCGGAAAATGTGACAGGACGGCTCGCAATTGCGCGGATTCCCGCACCTTGAGCCCGATCAGCGCGCCAAACCACTACGGCCAAGGTTGTGTCCGGGGAGCGTCGCTGTTAGTGCGACCCGTTCTCAATATCAGCCCTCCCCCAAGGCAGATCCCGTGACCCTCCGCTCCCTTCTTCTGCTGTCCACCGCCGCCGGCGCCGCCCTGATCGCGGCCCCCGCCTTCGCGCAGGACGCCTCCTCGGCCGCCGAACTCGACGACGTCATCGTCACCGGCTCCCAGGTCCGCCAGGCCCCGGCCTATGCGGGCGGCCAGGTTGCGACCGGCGGCCGCGTCGGCCTGTTCGGTTCGATGGATGTGATGGACACGCCCTTCTCCAGCACCGCCTATACGGAAGCGCTCGTCCGCAACCAGCAGGCCGTCAGCATCGGCGACGTACTTCAGAACGACCCGACCGTCCGCGTGTCCAAGGGCTTCGGCAATTTCCAGGAACTCTACGTCATCCGGGGCTTCCCCGTGTACTCGGACGACATGACCTGGAACGGCTTGTACGGCGTTCTGCCGCGCCAGTTCGTAGCGGCTGAACTGGTCGAGCGCGTCGAGGTGTTCCGCGGCGCCTCGGCCTTCCTGAACGGCGCCGCTCCGGGCGGCACCGGCGTCGGCGGCGCCTTCAACCTGACGCCCAAGCGCGCCGGAGACCTTCCCCTGAACCGCGTCACTCTTGGCTGGGACGGTGGCGACGCCCTCTATGCCGCCGGCGACTTTTCGCGACGCTTCGGAGAGAGCGGCGAGTGGGGTGGCCGCCTGAACGTCGCCGCGCGCGACGGCGAAGGCTCCATCGACCGTCAGAACAGCGAGCTTCAGGTCATCGGCCTGGGCCTCGACCGTCGTGGCGACCGCGCCCGCTTCTCGGCTGACTTCGGCTGGCAGAACCACCGTATCGACGCGCCGCGCCCCAGCGTGACGCCCGCCTTCGGCAGCACGTCGCTCCCGACCGCCCCATCGGCGGACAGCAATTTCGGCCAGTCCTGGACCTATACGGATGAGGAACAGCTGTTCGGAGCCGTGCGCGGCGAGTTCGACCTGACCGACAACGTCACCGCCTGGGCGGCGATCGGCGGACGCCGCGGCACGGAAGAGAACGTTCTGGCCAACCCCACGGCCCAGTCTGATGGAACGATCAGCGCCTATCGCTTCGACAACGTGCGTGAAGACACCGTCTGGTCGGGCGACATCGGCCTGCGCGCGGAACTCACGACCGGGCCGGTCGGCCACACGCTCGTGGCGTCGGCCTCGCAAGTGCAACTGAAGTCGCGCAATGCCTGGGCGGCGTCCGACTTCTCGGGCTTCGCCATGGGCACGCTCTACAACCCGACCCTTGTTCCGGCCCCGGCGGCCTCGATCCTGTCCGGCGACATGGACGATCCGCACGTGACCGAGCGCGTGAAGACCTCCAGCTTCGCCGTCGCCGACATCCTGTCCTTCCTCGACGGTCGTTTGCTGGCGACGGTCGGGGCCCGCTATCAGGAGATCGAGACCAGAACCTACGCCTATGCCGACGGCTCGGCCTACACGCCCTACACCGCCGATGCGGTGACCCCCGTCTTCGCGCTGGTCTACAAGCCGAGCGATACGATCTCGCTTTACGCCAACTACGCCGAAGCGCTGATCCCCGGAAAGATCGCGCCGGGCGTCGTCAACGGCGTGCCGGTGACCAACCCGGGGACGGTGCTGGATCCGTTCCGCGCTGAACAGGCCGAGGTCGGCGTGAAGTACGACGCCGGTTCGTTCGGCGGCACGCTGAGCGTCTTCCGCACCACCCTGCCGAGCGAGTCCTTCGACCCGGGCACGGGTGTCTACAGCTCGGGCGGCGAGCAGGAGAACAGGGGCGTCGAGCTGACCGTCTATGGCGAGCCCGTCGAAGGCCTGCGCCTGATCGGCGGCGCGACCTGGCTGGACGCCGAGGTCAAGCAGGCCCTGAACACCGCGCTGAACGGCAACTCGGCCATCGGCGTGCCGGAGTTCCAGATCAACGCCAACGTCGAGTGGGACGTGCCCGTCGTGAACGGCCTGACGCTGGAAGGCCGCGCGATCCACACCAGCTCGCAGCCCGCCAGCGCCGACAACACGCTGGAGCTCGACAGCTGGACCCGGTTCGACGCGGGCGTCCGTTATGAGTTCGAGGCCGGTGACCGCCCACTGACCCTCCGCGCACGGGTCGAGAACCTGGCGGATGAGGATCAATGGGTGGCCGTCGGCGGCTATCCGGGCTCGAACTATCTGACGCTCGGCGCCCCGCGCACCTTCCGCCTTTCGATCTCCACGGACTTCTGATCCGGATGAAGCCGGGCACGATCCGGGCGTGGAGCTGGGTGCATAAATGGTCGAGCCTCGTCTCGACCATTTTCCTGCTGATGCTCTGCATCACCGGGCTTCCGCTCGTCTTCACCCATGAGCTCGACCATGTCCTGCTCGGCCACGACGAGACGGCTCCCGTCTCCCGGGGCGCGGAGAAACTGAACCTCGACCAGGTCCTGAACCTCGCCCTCGCCCGCAAGCCAGGCGAGGTTCCGGCCTTCATGAGTTTCGACGTCGAGCGCCCAGTGGTGAATGTCACCAGCATCGACCCGAACGGCCCGGCCGACCGGTACAGCTTCCAGCCGATCAACCAGTTCACCGGCGAAGCCGCGCCACTCGTCGCCGGTCACCCGGTGATGGAGTTCATTCTCCAACTGCACACCGACATGTTCCTGGGGCTAGCGGGGATGCTGTTTCTCGGCGCCATGGGCCTGCTGCTGGTGGCGGCGCTGGTGTCAGGGGTGGTGCTCTACGCCCCCTTCATGCGACGCCTGCCCTTCGGAACCGTGCGGGCGACGAAGGCCGCGCGGACGCGGTGGCTCGACTATCATAACCTGCTGGGCGTGGTGACCGCCGCCTGGGTGCTGGTCGTGGGCGTGACCGGGGTGGTGAACACCCTCGCGGTGCCGATCATCGCCTACTGGAAGGATGACGCTCTCAAGGAACTAATGGTCGCCTATGACGCCCCGGTCAGCCTGACGGAGCGCAGCTCCCTCAACGCCGCCGTCGAGCGCGCCAAACAGGCCCTGCCGGGCATGACGCTGCAGTTCGTCGCCTTCCCCGGCTCGACCTATTCGACCGACAACCACTATGCGGTCTTCTTCCACGGCGACACGCCGCTGACCGAGCATCTGACCACGCCCGCCCTGATCGACGCCCGCACCGGCGAACTGGCGGCGGTCGCGCCCGCCCCCTGGTATGTGAAGTCCCTGTCCCTGTCTCAGCCGCTGCATTTCGGCGACTATGGCGGCCTGCCGCTGAAGATCCTCTGGGCCCTGCTGGATCTGGCGACCATCATCATTCTCGGCAGCGGGCTTTACCTGTGGTGGGTCAAGCATCGGTCGGCGAAACGCGGTGCGAAATGAAGACCGGTCCGTTCAGCCTGAAGGTCATCTTCGCCGTTCCGCTGGTCGTCGCCTTCCTGTCCCTGATCGGGCTCGTCGGCGCCCTGCTCGGCGACGACGTCTGGGACTGGATCGGCTGGCTGGGTCTGGGGGCCTGTATCGCGGTGACGATCTGGGCGTTGATCGCCCGACGGGTTCGCTAGCTCTAGGGCCGCGTGCCGATCCGTGACGGGTCGTCCGAACGCACCACGGACACCACGACGCCACACAGGTCCGACGCGGCTGTCGGACCGTGAACCCGGTCATCCACCGCATTGTCACGGCTGTCACCGAGCGCGAACCAGTGCCCTTCCGGCACAAGAACTTCAGGCGTGTCATCCAACATTTGGCCGTCCCCGAAGTCCGAGATTAGCCAGGACCGGCCGGAAGGCAGAGTTTCACGCCAGACAGAGACCTGCGGATACAACTGTTTCGATTGGTCCTCCGACATGGCGGCGGGATCAACGCGCTCGCGTTTGACCGGCTGTCCATCGACATGGAGGACGCCGCCCATGACCTGAACCGTCTGTCCCGATCCCGCGACGACCCGCCTGAGCCACGGCTGACCTCGGGTGCGCGCAACCACGATGTCTCCCTGAACAGGCCGGGTTGTTCCGCAGACACCGCCGGGACGGTCGGCAAGCACGACATCCCCCTCCAGGAGGGTCGGCTCCATCGAACCGGAAGACACCCGATAAGCGTGATGCCCGGCAGGCACGAGCACAGGCTCCTCCGTCAGCAGGGCGAAAAGGAGCAGCGCGGCGATCACAGGTTCAACGCGCCCGTCCGCTCGACCTCCACCGGACCGGTCATGAAGACGTGATCACTGGCCTCGTCCCAGTCGATCAGCAGGCGGCCGCCATCGACATCCACCGTGGCATGCCGACCGGTCACCCCCCGCCGCGCCGAGGCGACCAGAGCCGCGCAGGCGCCGGTGCCGCAGGCCTTGGTCAGACCCGCGCCGCGCTCCCACACCCGCAGGCGAATGTGATCCGGCGACAGGGCGTGGACGAAGCCGACATTAACCCCTTCAGGGAACATCGGGTGATGCTCGACCAGCGAGCCCGAGCCGCGCACGAAGCCGTCGTCCGGCGTCTCGCCGACAAAGAAGACCACATGCGGATTGCCCATCGAGACCGCGCCCGGCGTATGCAGCAGGGGGGCGTCGATGGGGCCGACCTGAAGCTCGATCCCTCGCGTGTCCATCTCCTCGGCCAGCGGCACCTGCTGCCAGTCCAGTCGGGGCACGCCCATGTCGACGGTCACCTGTCCGCCCGGCGCGCGGGTCGCCACGGTCGGACCACCGGCGGTGTCGATCACCACCCTGTCCTTGCCCGTGGACTCCATCAGCACCCAGCCGACGCAGCGCAGGGCGTTGCCGCAGGTTTCGACCATCGTCCCGTCATTGTTCCAGACACGCATGAAGGCGTCGGCGCTATTGCTCGGTTCGATGGCGATCAGCTGGTCGCAGCCCTCGCCCGTCTGCCGGTCCGCGATGGCGCGCACCTGCTCAACCGTCGGCGAGAACGGGGTTGCGAGCGCATTGACGACGACGAAGTCGTTGCCGGCGCCGTTCATCTTGAGGAAGGGACGGGTCATTACACTTCGCATATAGGGCCAGACTGGACCTGAGACGAGAGAACCGCGTTAAGCTGGGCCATGACCACCACCGCACCTGCCCGGAAGACCGTCGGAAAAGCTGCTCGCAAGGCGGACAACGCTCCGCAATTCCCGGAGCCGCCGGCGCGGGGCGAGGGCCTGCGGCTGCGCGCCCGACTGCGCTACCTGTACCACGGCGCGTCCCCGCTGGCGGTGAAGTTCCGACTGGCTGTCATTGTCATCGACTTCGCCATCATCGCCTTCTTCCTCGCCGCACCGATCCTGCATGAGGCGGGGATCGTCTTCTATGTGATCGACTACATCATCGCCCTGATCCTCATCGCCGACCTGACCGGTCGGGCGTTGGCGCATACGGACATCAAGGACTGGCTCAAGAAACCCGCGACCTGGGTGGACCTGTTCGTGCTGGCCACCCTGCTGTTCCCTTACTGGCTGTTCAACCTGGGCTTCCTGCGCTTGGTGCGCCTGTGGACCCTGCTACATTCCGAGTTTTTCTGGCGCACCATCGGACAGAAGTACGATGACACGCGTGTGGAGGAGGTCACCAAGGCTGTCGCCTCGCTGACCACCTTCATCTTCGTGGTCACGGGTTTCGTTTACACCAGCTTCCGGGGCGAGCATCCGGGCATCACCGGCTATCTGGACGCCCTGTATTTCACCATCGCCACCCTGACGACGACCGGCTTCGGCGACATCACCTTGCCGGGCAACTGGGGGCGGGTGCTGTCGATCTTCGTCATGCTGACCGGGATCACCCTGTTCCTGCGGCTGGCCCAGACCATCTTCCGCCCGCACAAGGTCAGCCACGATTGCCCCACATGCGGCCTGAAGAAGCACGACCCCGACGCCGTCCATTGCAAGGCCTGCGGCGAAATCCTGTGCATTCCGGACGAGGGCGCGTGACACCGCGCCGCATGACAAAGCCGTAACCTTTGTCCTCAACGCCTTGCCGACCTTCCGCCCCCGGATAAGGTGCCGGCGACTTTTCCGGGGGAGTACCCATATGTTCCGTTCCGCCGCGCTCGCCGCGCTTCTCGCCACTACCGCCCTTTCGAGCGCCGCCATGGCCCAGACCGCTCCCGCTTCCGCCAACGCCCCCTCGGGCTTCGCCACTTCAGACGCCGCCGATCCCTATCTGTGGCTGGAAGAGGTCGAGGGCGAGCGGGCGATGGAATGGGTCCGCGCCCACAATGAACATTCGCTCGGCGTTCTGCAGGGCGACCCCCGCTACGCCCAGCTGCACGCCCAGGCGCTGGAGATCGTGCAGTCTCGCGACCGCATCCCCGGCGTCGGCTTCAACCACGACGGCACGCTGGACAATTTCTGGCAGGACGCCACCCACGTGCGCGGCGTCTGGCGCACGACCACACTGGACAGCTATCGCACGGCCGAGCCCGTGTGGGAGACCATCCTCGACATCGACGCCCTGTCGACCGCCGAGGGAAAGAACTGGGTCTACAAGGGTGTGACCTGCCTGCCGCCGCAGGAGACGCGCTGCCTCGTCAGCCTGTCGGACGGCGGCAAGGACGCCGTCACGGTGCGCGAGTTCGACCGCGCCACCCGCACCTTCGTCGCCGACGGCTTCATCCTGCCGGAATCCAAGGGCGGGGCCTCTTGGATCGACGAGAACACCCTGCTGGTCTCGCGTGACTTCGGCGACGGCACCCTGACGGACTCGGGCTACCCGCGCACCGTCCGCCTCATGCGCCGCGGCCAGACGATCGAACAGGCCACGACCATCTTTGAAGGTCAGCAGACAGATGTTTCGGTCAACGCCTACACCCTGCGCAACGCCGACGGCGTGGTGAAGGCGACCCTGATCAACCGGGGGATCAACTTCTACGAGGGTGAAACCTGGCGTCTGAACGCTGACGGCACGACGACCCAGCTGCAACTGCCGGCCAAGTCCAACATCAACGCCCTGGTGCAGGGCCAGCTGGTGGTCACCACCGATCAGGACTGGACCGCCCCCTCGGGGCAGGAGTTCAGGACCGGCGACGTCATCGCCTGGAACCTCGAGCAATGGCTGGCCAACCCGGCCACGCCCGCGCAACTGATCATCCGCCCGACCGAGCGGGAAGCCATCGAAGGCATCACCGCGACCCGCAACAAGCTGGTCGTGGCCCTGTACGAAAACGTGCGCGGCTCGGTTTACGTCTACCAACCCAATCCCTCGGGCGAGTGGGCGCGGACCCGTCTGGACCTGCCGCAGAACGTCACGGTCGGCGTCGGTTCGGCCTCGGAACGGAACGATCAGGTCTTCGTCAGCGTCGCCGGCTATCTGAACCCGTCCAGCCTCTATCTGGCCGACGCCGCCACCGGTCAGGCCGATGTGGTGAAGTCCCTGCCCGCCAAATTCGACGCCACCGGCATGGTGGTCGAACAGTTCGAGGCCCGCAGCGCCGATGGCACGATGATCCCCTACTTCGTCGTCCATAAGGGCGACATGCCGATGGACGGCTCGAACCCGACCCTGCTGTACGGCTACGGCGGCTTCCAGAGCTCGCTGTTGCCCGGCTATTCGGCCACGGTCGGCAAGCTGTGGCTGGAGCGCGGCGGCGTCTATGTGATCGCCAACACCCGCGGCGGCGGCGAGTTCGGCCCCCGTTGGCACCAGGCGGCCCTGCAGGAGAACCGCCAGCGCGCCCACGAGGACTTCCAGGCCGTCGCCCTGGACCTCGAGGCCCGCAACATCACCTCGCAGCCCCGCCTCGGCATTATGGGCGGCTCGCAGGGCGGCCTGTTCATGGGCGCCATGCTGACCCAGCGCCCGGATCTCATCAACGGCGCGGTCATCCAGGTGCCCCTGTTCGACATGTTGCGCTTCCACAAGCTGCTGGCCGGCGCGTCGTGGATCGCCGAATACGGCAACCCGGACATTCCGGAACAGCGCGCCTGGATCGAGCAGTACTCGCCCTACCAGAACCTGCGCGCGGGCCAGCCCTATCCCGAGGTCTTCATCCACACCTCGACCAAGGACGACCGCGTCCACCCGGGCCACGCCCGCAAGGCGGCGGCGCGTCTGGAGGAGCTGGGCTATCCCGTCCTGTTCTATGAAAACACCGACGGCGGCCACGCCGCCGGCGCCAACCTGCAGGAGACGGCCCGCCGTCTGGCGCTGGAGTACACCTATCTGACCCGCCGCCTGATGGACTCTCCGGCGCAGCAATAGGCCGACCGGTTCAGGGCCTCGAAGCGGTGGAGGGGTGTTCCGCTCCACCGTCTCCGGTCCTTGACCACCCCGACCATCCTGCGGATGGTCCCGCTCCCCCTTCCGGGGAGGAATAACGCGGAGTCTGTTTCGATGATGAAGTCCCTGATGATGGGTGTGGCCATGGTCGCCATCGCCGCGCCCGCCTATGCGCAGAGCCAGACCCCGCCGCACTTCCCCGCCGACCTGACCCCAGCCGGCGTCCGCGCCGCCGACGATCATCTGGCGCTGGAGGAGGTCAACGGGACCGAGGCGATGGCCTTCGTCGCGGCGTCGAACGAGCGCGCCCTGGCCAGCCTGACCAACGATCCGCGCTACGAAACCTTCCGGGCCGAGGCCGAAGCCATCCTGACCGCCACCGACCGCATCCCGGCGCCCAGCTTCCTCGGCGACGGTATCGGCAACTTCTGGCAGGACGCGACCAATCCCAAGGGCGTTTGGCGCCGAACCACGCTGGACAGCTACCGTTCGGCCGATACGCAGTGGGAGACCCTGCTGGACATTGACGCCCTGTCGCGCGCCGAGGGCAGGGACTGGGTCTTCAAGGGCGCCAGCTGCCTGGCCCCGGACGAGACCCGCTGCCTGATCAACCTGTCGGACGGCGGCAAGGACGCCGTGGTCGTGCGCGAATTCGACACCACCACCAAGAGCTTCGTGGACGGCGGCTTCATCCTACCCGAAGGCAAGCACCGCATCAGCTGGCTGGACCGCGACACGCTTCTGGTCGCCACCGACTTCGGCCCCGGCACCCTGACCGAGAGCGGCTACCCCTTCATCGTCAAATCCCTGAAGCGCGGCCAGCCGCTGAACCAAGCGACCGAAGTCTACCGCGGCGACCGGTCGGACGGCGGCTATGGCGTCTCGGCTTCGGTCTATCGTGATAGCCGAGGCGCGGTGGAGGCCGTCATCATCTCGCGTCCTCTGGACACCTACCGGTCGGAGACATGGCGGCTGATTGACGGTCGACCCGCGAAGCTGGCCGTGCCCGAACAGGTCTCCATCTATGGAACGCTGGGGCAGCGGCTGGTGCTGTCGAATGACGAGGCCTGGCGCTGGGGCGCCCGGACCATCGCCCCCGGAACCCTGCTGGCGATTTCCATGGAGGAACTGGCGCGCGGCGCCGGAGGGCTCTACCCCGATACGGATCCGGAAACGATCTTCACGCCCACCCCGCGCCAGTCGCTTCAAAGCGTGGCGGTGATGGATGACCACGTCGTCGCTGTCATTTCAGACAATGTCGTCAGCCGGGTCAGGCGCTATCGCTTCGGCCAGAACAATCAGGCCGTCTGGTCGGGGAGCGATATCGCCGGACCGGAGAACAGCGCCATCGGATTAGGCGACAGTTCGAAGGCGTCGGGACGGGTCTTCGTGTCCGCTCAGGGCTTCCTGACGCCCCCCACACTGGGCCTTCTGGCGGCCGACGCTGCCGCGCCGACCGAGCTGAAGTCGGCTCCCGCCAAGTTCGACGCCTCGACGCACGTCACCGAGCAGTTCGAGGCGACGTCCTCGGACGGGACGAAGATTCCCTATTTCGTCACCCGCCCGCGCGACCAGAGCGGCCCGGCGCCGACCATCCTGTTCGGCTACGGCGGCTTCCAGGTCAGCTTCCCGCCCGCTTACAAACCCGAAATGGGCAAGCTGTGGCTCGAGAACGGCGGCGTCTTCGTCCAGGCCAACATCCGGGGCGGTGGCGAGTTCGGGCCGCAATGGCATCAGGCGGTGCTGAACGAGAACCGCCAGCTCGCCTTCGACGACTTCGCGGCGGTCGCCCGTGATCTGGAAGCGCGTGGCATCACCACCCCACGCCGTCTGGGCATCTATGGCCGGTCGAACGGCGGGGTCCTGACCTCGGTGTCGATCACCCAGCATCCGGAGTTGTTCAATGCCGCGGTCATCGAGAGCCCGCTGATCGACATGCTGCGCTATCACGAGTTGCCCGCGGGCGCTTCGTGGATCGGCGAGTACGGCGACCCCCGAATCCCCGAGGAAGCCGCCTGGATCGCCCGCTATTCGGCCTATCAACAGCTTCGTCCGGGCGCGCACTATCCGCGCGTCTACATCACCACCAACACTCGCGACGACCGCGTCCATCCGGGTCACGCCCGCAAGTTCGCGGCGCGTCTGGGCGATATGGGCTACGACCACCTCTATTATGAGGAAACCGCGGGCGGTCACTCCAACGACGCCGACCCGGTCGCCAACGCCCGTCGCTGGGCGCGCCACTACGTCTATCTGTCGCAACAGCTGATGGATTGAGGAGGCCGGGCTCCATTGGCGATGGAGCCCATTGCCCCTCTTCTGCGCTGGGGAAGTGATTAGTGGTTCGATGCCGCTCGCGCAGGTGCACGGCCTGCGGGCGCCGGCGCCGAAACCGCCACCCATTGATCACTAACCACTAATCACGAGCTGGCTCCGCAGCCCGCCGCTTACGCCGGCTCCGCCACCTTGTCCTTCTTTACCTTGGCCGGCTTTTCAGCCTTCGGAGCCTTGGCGGGCTTGTCGGCTTTCTCGGCCTTGCGAGCCGCCTTTTCAGCCTTCTTGACCTCGCGGGCGGCCTTTTTGGCGGCCTTGGCTTCCGCCTTGGCTTTCAGCGGGGCGGCGTCCGCCTCGCCGGCCAGTTCGCCCAGCAGGTCCAGGAAGACATCACGCTTGCCCTTGGGCAGCAGGCCGACGATTCGCTTGTCAGCGGCCTCGACGCGCGGGCGCGCCGCTTCCAGCGCCGCCTCGCCGGCTGGCGACAGGCGCACCGCCTTGGCGCGGGCGTCGAGCGTCGACTTCTCCCGATCCAGCAGGCCCTTGGTGGTCATCCGCGCGACCAGATCAGCGAGGGTCGAACGGTCGATGCCGGTGGCGCGCACCAGATCGGTCTGCGTCAGACCCGCCTTGTGGCTCACGGCCTCCAGCACGGCGAACTGCCGCTGGGTCAGACCGTCCGGACCCGTCTCTTCGGCATAGATATCGAGCGCCAGCTGCAAGGCGCGGTGAATCAGATGGCTGGGCGAAACGCCGAGGGCGCCGCCACGCTTGGGCTTGTTACCGGACTTGACCATGAACCGTATCCCCTCGGCTGCATCGACAGAGCTAGCAGCCGCGTTTTACGGTTTGACGACGGACAATCTCTTTCAGCGTCAAAGCCCGGTGTCGGGCGATACCGGCTCTACGGTCTCTTCATCCTTGATCAGGTGCTTCATGATGAAGAACACCTGCCAGATGCCGAAGGCGGCCGAAGCCATCCAAAGTCCGCCCCGGAAGGCCATCCAGACATCATAGGGATCCGCCGGCGGACGTTTCAACGCCTGCAGCGCGGCCTCGACCACCACCGGACTGCGCACCAGCTCGTTCACGATCGCGACGGCGGCGAAATACAGGCCGTAGCGGAGCGTCAGCCCACGCCAGCCCGCGTCGGTGATCTTCAGGGCTGAACCCAGAAGATATTTGAACGGATACCGGCCCAGCGGCAACGAACCCAGCAGCACCACCGCGAGCAGCGCGTTCTGCACCGTGATCTTGATCTGCAGCAACTTCGGATCGTGAAACACCAGCGTCAGCACGCCGAACACTAGGGCGAAGCCGCCGGTGAGCAGCGGCAAGGGCGCCAGTCGCCGCTCGACGATCCAGCCGACCGCCAGGGCGACAAACGAGGCTCCGACCAGAACCCAGGTCGCGTGCAGCATCGCCTGGGTGCTGTCCTGCTTAAGCACGAACCGCATAAAGGCATAGGCGGCCAGGAAGGCGACGAGCGCGCCGAAATCGACGGCCTGACGAATGCTGGAGCCCCGACGTTCAGTGACTTCGGTCATGGGTTCAGTCCTCCAGTCCGACCAGCGAGCGCGAGAACGCACGGGCATCGAAAGGTTGCAGGTCCTCGACCCCTTCGCCGACGCCGATCAGCTTGATCGGAGCGTCCGAGGCCTGCGCCACCGGCACCAGCACCCCGCCACGCGCGGTGCCGTCCAGCTTGGTCATCACCACGCCCGACACATAGGCCGTCCGGCCGAAGATCTTTTCCTGTTCCAGCGCATTGCGGCCGACCGTGGCGTCCAGCACCAGCAGGGTCTCGTGCGGGGCGTCCGCATCAATCTTCTTCAGCACGCGAACGATCTTCAGCAGTTCGTCCATCAGGGCCGACTTGTTCTGCAGCCGGCCGGCGGTGTCGATCAGCACGACATCGAACCCTTCCGCCTTGGCGCGGGTGTAGGCGTCGAAGGCCAGACCGGCGGCGTCGGCGCCGTCGCGGCGGCTCTCGAAGGTGGCTCCGGCCCGCTCGGCCCAGACCTTCAGCTGTTCACGCGCGGCGGCGCGGAAGGTGTCGCAGGCCACGATCATCACCTTGGCGCCCTGCGCCGTCAGGTCCGAGGCGATCTTGCCCAGGGTCGTCGTCTTGCCCGAGCCGTTCACCCCCACGAACAGGGTCACGAAGGGCTTCTGACCGGCCAGCGGCTCGTAACGGGCCTCGTGATTGATCAGCTCGGCGGCCACGGCCTCGGCCAGCGCTTCCTTGACCTCCCGCTCATTCGCCCCGGCGGAGAAGCGCAGCTCGCGGAACCGCTCCACGATCCGGTCGGTCGCCGCCGGCCCCAGATCGCTCTCCAGCAGATGCTCTTCCAGCTGTTCCAGCGCCTTGTCGCTGAGCGGCTCCTTCACGAACGTGGCGACGACCTGTTCGGTCATCTGCTTGGAGGAACGGCTCAGGCCTTCGGTCAGGCGCGAGAACCAGCCTTTTTTGGGCGTATCGGTCATGACCCCCGTTTAGCGGTCGGCGTTCGTCAGGTCACGGGCTAACGTAGCCGCAGCCCGCCTTTGGCTCTATATGAGCAAAAGACCCCTGAAGGATCGCGCCTTGGCCGAGACATCCGCCTTCCACCGCCCCGCCAACCACGGCTTCGTCCGCGTCGCCGCCGCCACCCCGGTGGTGCACACCGCCGACCCGGCGGCCAATGCTGACGAACACATCGCCCTGATCCGTCAGGCGGCCGGACAAGGGGTGGACCTGATCGTCTTTCCCGAGCTGTCCCTCAGCGGCTACGCCATTGACGACCTGCTGCTCCAGACGGCGCTGCTCGATGAGGTCGAACGGCAGGTCGACCGGATCGTGCAGACGATCAAGGATCTCAAGATCATCGCTGTCGTCGGCGCGCCGGTGCGTCACGAGCAGCGGCTTTACAACGCCGCCGTGGTCATCGCCGACGGCTGGATCTGGGGCGTGGTTCCCAAGACCTATCTGCCCAATTACCGGGAGTACTACGAGAAGCGCTGGTTCTCACCGGCTTCGCCAGAACTGAACCCAGGCGGCGGGACCCATTTCGCGGGCTATTACGCCGCCTTCGGCACCCACCTCATCTTCAGCGTTGAGGATCGTCCCGACCTGAGCTTCGGCGTGGAGATCTGCGAGGATTACTGGGCCCCGCTGCCGCCCTCGACGCGTCTGGCGCTCGCGGGCGCGCGCGTCCTGCTCAACCTGTCAGCCTCCAATGTCGTCATCGGCAAGTCCGTTGACCGCGCCATGCTCAGCTCCAGCCAGTCGGCTCGCGCCATGGCGGCCTATGTGTTCACCGCCTCGGGCTGGGGCGAGAGCACCACCGACCTGGCCTGGGATGGGCAGGCCACCATCCACGAACTGGGCGCCAAACTGGCCGAGGGCGAACGCTTCGCCCTGGAAAGCCACCTGACCGTCGCCGACATCGACCTGGACCGGATTGCGCAGGAGCGCATGCGCACCGGCACCTTCGCCGATTGCGTCCGGCGGGAGATCAAACCCGGCGACTACATCGAGGTGGCGATCCGTGAACAGGGCCTCGGTCAGGCGACCGGGGACCTTGTCCGCCCCCTCGACCGCTTCCCCTTCGTGCCCGACGACCCGGCGCGGCTGGATCAGGACTGCTACGAGGCGTTCAACATCCAGGTCCAGGGCCTGATGCGGCGGCTGCAGGCGACGGGGTCGAAGACCCTCGTCATCGGCGTCTCGGGCGGGCTCGATTCCACACAGGCGCTGTTGGTCGCCTGCCGCGCCTTCGACCGGCTGGGGCTGCCGCGCACCGGCATCCTCGGCTTCACGATGCCCGGCTTCGCCACCTCGGACAGCACCAAGTCAAACGCCTGGGCCCTGATGAAGGCGCTGGGCGTCACCGGCGAAGAGATCGATATCCGCCCCGCCGCCGAGCGCATGCTGGCCGACATCAAACACCCTTACGCCGACGGCGAACCGGTCCACGACATCACCTTCGAGAATGTGCAGGCGGGCCTGAGGACCGACTATCTGTTCCGCCTCGCCAACCACAACGGCGGCCTGGTGCTGGGCACCGGCGACCTGTCGGAACTGGCGCTGGGCTGGGCCACCTATGGCGTCGGCGACCATATGAGCCACTACAACGTCAACGGTGGCGTGGCGAAGACCCTGATCCGGCACCTGATCCGCTGGGTCGCGGCCAAGGAACATGACGGCGAAACGGTTCGCGTGCTGCACGCCATCCTGGACACCGAGATCTCGCCCGAGCTGGTCCCGGCCAGGGACGGCAAGATCCAGTCGACCGAGGCGACCGTCGGTCCCTATGCCCTGAACGACTTCTTCCTGTTCTACATCACCCGCTTCGGGATGACCCCGTCCAGGGTGGCCTTCCTGGCCCATCAGGCCTGGAAGGATGCGTCGACCGGCCACTGGCCCGAGGGCACGCCGGAGGATGAGAAGGTCGAATACGACCTGCCGACCATCAAGAACTGGCTGCGAAAATTCCTGCACCGCTTCTTTCAGACCAGCCAGTTCAAGCGCTCGGCCGTGCCGAACGGGCCCAAGGTCGTCACCGGCGGCTCTCTGTCGCCGCGCGGCGACTGGCGCGCGCCGTCCGACGCGACGGCCAAGGTCTGGATCGATGAGCTGGAGACGAACGTTCCCGGCTAGGGCAGTTCGTTCAGGAAGGGGAAAATCGCCGCCCGCGCCTCGGGCTCGTCCAGCATCGGAGCGTGTCCCACGCCCGGCACCTCGACGAAGTCCATCTTGGGCGCACGCTTGCGCATCTTGGCCGCGATGCTCTCGCTCAGCAGGTCCGATGTCTGGCCGCGCACCAGCAGCACCTGACGGCCGCGGGTCAGCCGGCCGAACATCGGCCACAGGTTCGGGACCAGCGCCTTGGCCCCCGCCGCCTTGATCGGCACGGCGATGTCCGGATCGTAGTTCAGCACCGGCGCCCCTTCCGTCCCCTCACGGAAGATGCGGCGGGCGAAGGCGTCCCAGTCGGCGTCCGTATAGCGTGGGAAGGCGACCGCGTTGATCCGCTTCGCATAGGCGGCGGCATCGGCCCAGGTCGGGGTGTCCACCGGCTGGCCTGAATAGGCGGCAATACGCGCCAGCCCTTCCTTGGCCACCTCGGGACCGACGTCATTGATGATGGCGCCCGCGATCACTTTCGAACGGATGGCGGCCAGCGCCATGGTGATCAGCCCGCCCATGGAGGTGCCGACAAAAACCGCGCGCTCGATTCCGGTCTGCGCCAGCAGAGCCAGCACATCCTGGGCATAGGTGGCCGGCTGATAGGTCATCGGATCCTGGGCCTCGTCCGACAGGCCGCGCCCGCGCACGTCGATGGCCAGCACCCGCCGCCCGCTCTGGGCGATCAGAGGAGCGATGACCTCGAAATCCTTGGAATTGCGGGTCAGGCCGTGAATGCAGATCACCGGCAGCTTCGCCGGCCCGCCCGCCGGGGCGTAGTCGCGGGCATATAGGCTGAGGCCGTCAGCGCTGGTCCAGCGGCGATCAACGAAGGACTGGCTCATGCGGTCTCCGGGAAGCTAAGGGCCAATCGTAATTCATCGGGGCGGGAAAACCCACCGGTCGAGCCCTGACAAAAACGGATCAGTGGCCGAGGAGTTCGCGGACGAAGTCGTCCAGATTGCCGCCCTCGAAGCGGAAGCCGGGGATGCCCGCGCGTTTCGCAGCCTCCATGTCCGACGGCTGGTCGCCGATCATGAAGCTCTTCGCCGGATCGATATTGTGCTCGGCGATGGCCTTCAGGATCATGCCCGGATTGGGCTTCCGGTCCGGATGGTCGGGATGGATATAGGCCTCGACCCGCCCCTCCGAGTGATACGGACAGGCATAGATGGCGCCGATACGCCCGCCCCCGAGCGCCAGCTTGCGCACGATCAGATCGTTGAAGGCGTGCATCTGCTGTTCGGTGAACAGACCCCGCGCGACGCCGGACTGGTTGGTCACGATCACGCACAGATAGCCGAGACGGTTCAGCCGACGCACGGCCTCGGCGGCGCCGGGCATCATGCGAAGCTGTGCTTCGAGGTGGGGGTAGCCCGTGTCCTCGATCAGAACGCCGTCGCGGTCGAGAAATACAGCGGGATGGCCGGTCGACATGGCGCTTGGGATAGGCGCCCCGGAGGTTCGTTGCAATCCCTCACCCGAAGTGACCCCTCACGATTTGGCGGGACCGGGCGCCATTTGTTAGGAGCGGCCAACCTCACCGGCGCGTTGAACCCGCGCCGCACCGCCCGCGCGTCCGCGACCGGAGACCACGAATGAGCATTCCCTTCATCGACCTTCAGGCCCAGCGCCTGCGTCTGGCCGGCAAGATCGAGGCCGCCGTTCAGGAGGCTGTCGTCGGCGGCGCCTGGGTCATGGGCCCGCAGGTCCGCCAGTTCGAGGCTGATCTGGCCGCCTTTGGTCAGGCGAAGCACGCGCTGGGCTGCGCCAACGGCACGGACGCCCTGGTCCTGCCGCTGATGGCCTGGGGCGTGGGCGCCGGTGACGCTGTCTTCTGCCCCAGCTTCACCTTCACGGCGACGGCCGAGATCGTGCCCTGGACCAATGCGGAGCCGGTCTTCGTGGACGTCGACCCGGTCACCTACAACATCGACCCGGTGAAGCTGGAAGCCGCCATCGAGGGCATCAAGGCCGAGGGCCGCCTGACCCCGCGCGTGGTCATCGCTGTCGATCTGTTCGGCCAGCCCGCCGACTATCCGGCCATCAAGGCGATCTGCGACAGGCATGGCCTGAAGCTGATCTCGGATTCGGCCCAGGGCTTCGGCTGCACCGTCAACGGCGACCACCCGATCAAATGGGCCGATGTCACCACCACCAGCTTCTTCCCGGCCAAGCCGCTGGGTTGCTACGGCGACGGCGGCGCGGTGCTGACCAATGACGACGATCTGGCGCAGGAGATGGATTCCTACCGTGTCCACGGCAAGGTGGTCGCCAAGGACCTGACCGCCGGGGCCGACGCCTTCGAGCACGATCCGAAATACCTGGCCATGCGCATCGGCATGAACAGCCGCCTGGACACCATTCAGGCCGCGATCCTGATCGAGAAGCTGAAGGTCTTCGGCGAGGAGATCGAGTGGCGCAACCGCATCGCCGCCCGCTACAACGAAGGCCTGCGTCCCCACGTCGGCGCGGTGCCGGACGTGCCGGCCGGAAACGTCTCCAACTGGGCCCAGTACACGATCGAGCACGATGACCGCGACGGCCTGATCGCCCATCTGAAAGAACAGGGCGTGCCCACCGCCGTCTACTATCCGGTGCCGATGCACATGCAGCCGGCCTACAGGCACTTCCCGCAGGGCGCGGGCGGTCTGCCGGTCACGGAGCGCCTGAAGGACCGGGTTCTCAGCCTGCCGATGCATTCGGATCTGGACGAAGCGACCCAGGACCGCATCATCGCCGCCGTCGCATCGTTCAAGGGCTGATCCGCATGACCGTCCAGACCACCCCGCTCAAGATCGGCGTCGCCGGAGTCGGCGTCATGGGCCGCAACCACGCCCGCGTCCTGTCGGACGTTCGTGACGTCACCGTCGCCGCCGTCTTCGATCCGGACGCCGCCACGGCCGAGGGCGTCGCGAGCCTGTACGGCGCGACCGCCTTCACCACGGCGGAGGACTTCGTCAACGCGGGTCTGGACGCCGCCGTCGTCGCCACCCCGAACCGCTACCACGCCGACCTGTCGGTTGCCCTGCTCGAGAAGGGCGTCCACGTCCTGGTCGAGAAGCCCATCGCCGCCACCGTCGCCGACGCCCAGCGGATGATCGACGCCGCCAAAGCCAACGGCCGCGTGCTGATGGTCGGTCAGGTCGAGCGCTTCAACCCCGCCGTCGAGGCCGTGAAGCGCGCCATCCAGGGCGAGGACGTCATCTCCATCCAGATCACCCGCGTCGGCCCCTTCCCGCCGCGCATGGGCGAGGTGGGCGTGGTCATCGATCTGGCGGTGCACGACATCGACATCATCCGCCACCTGACCGACAGCGAGATCGTCGAGGTCCAGCCGCAACTGGCCCGCACCAAGGCCGAGCGCGAGGACACCGCCCTGCTCCAGTTCCGGCTGGAAAACGGGGTGATCGCCCACATCACCACCAACTGGGTCACGCCCTACAAGACCCGCACCCTGCAGGTCGCCACCAAGGGCAAGTTCGTGGTCGCCGACCTGATGACCCGTCAGGTCACCGAGTATTTCGGCCAGCAGCCGGACGGCAGCTACTCCACGCGCGGCGTGATGAGCTGGCCGAACGAGCCCCTGAAGAAGGAGCTGGAAGCCTTCGCCCACGCCATCCGCACCGGCGAGACCCCGGCGGTCACCGGCGAGGACGGGCTGCGCAACCTTGAGGTCGCGCTGCGCTGCCTGGGCGAGGGCTGATTTAAGCCCCGCCCACCATTTGCATCCCCAGCCATTCGGCGATCAGGGCGGGCTTTTCGCCGCCTTCGATCTCGACGGTCAGTTCGTGCTTGATCAGCCAGCGGCCGCCGCCCTTGTCCTCGGCGGACAGCAGCTTGAAGCGACCGCGGATTTTCGATCCGGCGGGCACGGGGGCGATAAAGCGCAGCTTGTCGAAGCCGTAGTTGACGCCCATCACCACCCCGTCCAGCGGCTTCACGCAGTCATAGGACATGGCCGAGGCGAGGCTGAGGGTCAGGAAGCCGTGCGCGATGGTCCCGCCGAAGGGTGTCTGCTTCGCCAGTTCGGGGTTCACATGGATGAACTGCCAGTCCTCGGTGGTGTCGGCGAAGGCGTCGATCTTCGCCTGATCGACCAGGAACCAGCGCGAGACCCCGATTTCGGTCCCGACGAGCGACTGCAATTCTGACGGCTTGGGCATGGTTTCCTCCGGTTTTGAGGCCACGCTAGCGGGGTCGGTCCATTATCGAAACCCCTGTCTTCACCCGACCCGACACATCATGAAAATGCGCACTCAAAAATTTTTTGAGTGCACAAAGGTGCACTTTTTCCCGCGAGACGGAGGATGGGCGCAGGGCTCTACCTGAGGGGTTTGGTTGTCAAAGACCCGGGATCGACACGTTAGCAGGTCGGTGCGTCAAAATTGGTCGCAGGGGTCAGTGGAAGGGCCGCCTGTCATCCCGGCCGAAGCGAAGCGGAGAGCCGGGACCGCTTGGTCCTTTAAAAATTCAACGCCCCGGACAGCCCGCAGGGCTGAGCGGGCGACGGACAGAGCCAGGTTCAACCCTGCTCCCGGATAACCGCTTCGCAGTTTCCGGGAGGATGGAGGAAAGAGCGCCAGCGTCCCGGATAGCGCCTGCGGCGCTTCCGGGATGACAAGGGGTAGATGAGCAGGAGCCTCCCGGGCTGGTCCTGAAATGGCCTGCCCGCACCCCTCCCAACCCTCCCCGTCGAGGGGAGGGCTATCAGAGTGTAGTCATTTCCCCTCGAACCGGCCCTCGATGATCTCGCTGAACAGGGACGGGTCTACGTTGCCGCCGGACAGGACCACCGCCGTCGTCCGGTCCTTCGCCTCAACCTTGCCGGCCAGCAAGGCGGCCAGCGACACCGCGCCGCCGGGTTCGACCACCAGCTTCAGCACCCGGAAGGCGTAGCGCACGGCGTCGGCCACCTCGGCGTCCGACACGGTCTCGACGTGCGACAGGCGGCGGTTGATCGGGAAGGTCAGCTCGCCCGGACGGTCGGTCATCAGGGCGTCGCAGATGGTGCCGTGGGCCGGGGCGTGGGTCAGACGTTCGCCCGCTGCCATCGACAGCTGGGTGTCGTTGTAGTCGCGCGGTTCGATGCCGATGACCGGAACGTCCGGCAGCAGCGCGCCCATCGACAGATTGATGCCGGCGATCAGACCGCCGCCCGAGGCGCCGCACAGCAGCTGGTCGATCTTCGCCCCGACCACCTCGGCCTGTTCCACGATCTCCAGCCCGGTCGTGCCCTGACCTTCGATGACGAAGGGATCGTCGAAGGGCCGGACCAGAACGCTGCCGCGCGTGCGGGCGATCTCCTCGCCGATGTCCTCGCGGCTTTCGGTGTAGCGGTCGTACAGGCGCACCTCGCCGCCGAAGCCGATCACGCCCTCGACCTTCACCTTCGGACTGTCGGCGGGCATGACGATGATGGCGCTGGTCCCCATCATTTTCGCCGCGCAAGCCACCGCCTGGGCGTGGTTGCCGGACGAATAGGCGACGACGCCCCGCGTCAGTTCATCGGCCGTCAGACGGCTGATCCGATTATAGGCCCCACGGAATTTGAACGCCCCCGCCTGCTGCAGGTTCTCGGCCTTGAGCAGGACCCGTCCGCCCAGATGCGCGTTCAGCGCCGGGCTTTCGATCAGGGGGGTGCGAACCGCATGGCCGAGAAGCTGGCGGGCGGCGTCGCGGACGCCTTCAAAAGAGGCTGTGTGGGTCATGGGCTCTCAAGCGGCGCGAAAGTGAGGAGTGTTGGTGAGCGGAGAAGTGAGCAAGGGCGGCGCTCACGCCTCGCTCACTAGCACTCTTCACCCCGCCGGTTCACCGGCCTAACAATCACACATGAAAAGCCTCATCCTCGCTATCGATCAGGGCACCACCTCGACCCGCGCCATCGCGTTCGGCTGCACCGAGGATGGCGGCCTGCGCCCCGTGGCGGTCAGCCAGATCGAGCTGGAGCAGCATTTCCCGCATCCCGGCTGGGTCGAGCATGACGCCGCCGAGATCTGGGCCGCGACCCTGCAGACCTGTCGCGAGGTGGTGCGCAAGGCGGGCGGGATCGGTCGGTTCGCCGCCATCGGCATCACCAACCAGCGCGAGACCTCGGTGATCTGGGACGTCGCCACGGGCGAGCCCCTGCATCGCGCCATCGTCTGGCAGGATCGCCGCACAGCCGCCGCCACCGCGAAGCTGGCCGGCGCCGGACATGAGCCGGAGGTGCAGGCCGCGACCGGTCTGATCCTCGATCCGTATTTCTCGGCCTCGAAATTCGCCTGGCTGCTGGACCACGTTCCGGGCTCGCGCGAGCGGGTGCGGGCCGGCGAGATCAAGCTGGGCACCATCGAGAGCTGGCTGATCTGGAAGCTCACTGGCGGCGCCAGCCACGTCACCGACGCCACCAATGCCTCGCGCACCTCCCTGATGGACCTGCGCGCCCGCCAATGGCGGCATGATCTGGCGGAACTGTTCAATGTCCCGATGGAGGGACTTCCGGAAATCCGGGGCTGCGCCGACCATCTGGGCGACAGCGAGCCGTCGCTGCTGGGCGCGGCCCTGCCGATCCACGGGGCGGCAGGCGATCAGCAGGCCGCACTGGTGGGACATGGCGCCCTCAAGGCCGGGGACGCCAAGATCACCTATGGCACCGGGGCGTTTCTGGTCGCCAATGTCGGGGCCGAGCCGGTGCCGTCGACAACCCGCCTGCTGGGCACATTGGGTTATGACGCGCAGGGGACGGCGGCCTGGGCGCTGGAGGGCTCCATTTTCTCGGCCGGGTCGGCGATCCAGTGGCTGCGCGACGGGCTGAAGGTGATCTCGGAATCGCGCCAGTCCGAGGCCATGGCGCAGGGGCTGAAGGACAACGGCGGCGTCTATCTGGTTCCCGGCTTCACCGGTCTGGGCGCGCCCTGGTGGGAGCCGGACGCGCGCGGAACCATCGTCGGCCTGACCCGGGACAGCGGCCCGGCCCATATGGTGCGGGCGGCGCTGGAATCCCTCGCCTACCAGACCCGCGACCTGCTGGATGCGCTGGCGAAGGACGGGGCGCCGAAGCTGTCCGTGCTGAAGGTCGACGGCGGGGTCACCGCCAACGCCTTCGCCATGCAGTTCGTGGCCGATATCTGCGATGTCACGGTGGAGAGACCCGCGTTTCAGGAGATGACGGCGCTGGGCGCGGCCAAGCTGGCGGCGCTGGGGTGCGGCCTGATCGACACGCTTGACGCAGCGTCCGCCGAGGCTCCGGCCGTCTGGCGCCCCCGCATGTCCGTCGAAGACCGCGAGCGACTGCTGAAGGGCTGGCGCGGCGCGGTGAAGGCCGCCATCATCGCCGCGCAATGACCCAGACGCCCCCTGAAGACGCGCCAACAGACGCCCAGTCGACCTTCTCCGGCACCCGCGAGGTCGATCCCCGATACGCCCTTGATGAGGCGTCGCTCGGCGTCTGGCTGACGGCGAACGTCGAGGGCTACGCCGGTCCGCTGACCGTGCGCCAGTTCAAGGGCGGCCAGTCCAATCCGACCTATGAGCTGTCCACGCCCGGCAGGACCTATGTGCTGCGTCGCAAGCCGCCGGGAACCCTGCTGCCCAGCGCCCATGCGGTGGACCGGGAGTTCACCGTCATCTCGGCCCTGCACGCGCAGGGCTATCCGGTGGCGAAGCCTTGGGCCCTGTGCACCGACGACGGCGTCATCGGCTCGATGTTCTATGTGATGGACAAGGTCGAGGGCCGGGTCCTGTGGGACCTGAAACTGCCGGGGATGGCGCCTGCCGAGCGCCGCGCCGTCTATAACGCGCAGGTCGATACGCTGGCGGCCCTGCACCGGTTCGACCCCGCCGCCATCGGGCTGGGCGACTACGGCAAGCCGGGCAACTATTTCGAGCGGCAGGTCGGGCGCTGGACCAAACAGTATCGGGCGTCCGAGATCGACCCGATCCCGGCGATGGATCGGCTGATCGACTTCCTGCCCGCCACCCTGCCGCCCGAGGGGCCGACCCGGATCGTCCATGGCGACTTCCGCCTCGACAACATGATCCTTGCGCCGGATCAGGCGCAGGTGCGCGCGGTTCTGGACTGGGAGCTGTCCACGCTCGGCGATCCGCTGGCCGACTTCTCCTATCTGCTGATCGCCTGGGCCATTCCGGGCTCGTTGCGCAACGGCCTCGCCGGCGCCGATCTGAAGGCGCTGGGCATTCCGTCGGTAGAGGAGGTGGTCGCCCGCTATTCGGAGAAGACCGGCGCCCCCGCGCCGTCGAACCTCGACTGGCTGTTCGCTTACAACCTGTTCCGGCTGGCGGCCATTTGTCAGGGCATCGCCGGGCGGGTCCGCGACGGCACGGCGGCCTCGCCGCAGGCGAAGTCCATGGCCGCACAGGTTCCGGCGCTGGCCGAAGGGGCGTGGAGCTTCGCGAAGAAGGCGGGGGCCTGAAGAGAGGAATTAGGGCGTAAGAATTAGGAGTTAGGGAGGCGCAAAACGGATCGCGCCCGCCCCCTAACTCCTAATTCCTACGCCCTAATTCCTATCCGGGCTCTCCGACCAGCGTAAACGCCGCCCAATAGGCAGGATGGGCCCAGCGGCGTTCGGCGCGGACGGCGCGTTGGCCCGCCTGAAGCGCGCGGGCGCGAACGCCCGGATCGCTGACCGCGTGGCCGTCCAGATCGGCGAAGGTGGCGGTGATCAGGGTGGTGGTGGCGGCGTCCGACACCTCCCAGTGAGACACCAGCACCGACCGCGCGCCCGCATAGAAGAAGGCCCGCGCCAGTCCGGACAGCCCCTCCCCGCCCGGCCGCCCGTCAGACGCCGCGGTGTTGCAGGCCGACAGGACCACGAATTCGGCATTCAGGCGCAGCTGGGCTGCTTCGGAGGCGCTCAGATAGCCGTCGTCGGCCTCCGTCGCCTGATCCGGCGGGGTCATGACCAGCCCCGGCTCGGCCGCGGCTGATCCGGCCATCAGGCCATGGGTCGAGAAGACCACGAACCGGGCGCGCGACAGGGCCTCGGCGTCGGCGGTCCGCACCGCCCGCTCCGTGGCCTCCGAGCCGATCCGCACCACCGAGTCCGGATAGCGGGCCTTCAGCGTCTCCAGCTCCAGCCGCGATCCGCGCAGATAGGGCAGGGCCTTCAGCTTGCTGACATCGGCCAGCTGGCCGTTCATGACCGAGTCCGCCGCCGCCGCGCCGCGCGTCGGGTCGGACGGGGCTCCCGCCAGCAGGGGCGCGCCGAACGCCGCCAGCCGGAGCGGCTCGACCCTCGGCTCATTGCGCGAGGCGGGGGCCAGACCGGGCGGGCAGCCCGCGCTGCGCATCGCCGGAGAGGCGACCAGATAGCAGCGCAGCGACCGCAGGCTGGACACCGCCGGCAACCCGGCCATGGCGTAGCGATCCGCCAGCCAGGGCGTGGCGGCCAGCGCCTCCGGGTCCGCATCGGCCCCTTGCGGCGGCGCGGTCACCAGCACCGAAAGCGGCAGGGTGGACAGGGCCCCGGTCGTGACGGTGATCAGGGTGCTCTTGTCCTTGAAGGTCTCCTCGACCGGCAGGATCAGCTCGGAATAGAGCCGCCAGCTCTCGGCCCGGTCGAAAGCAACCGGCTGACGGCCCGCGAACAGGGTCGGGTCCACGTCATCGCCGCGCGGCGCGGCGGTGGCGCTCAGCGACAGACGCAACTTGTCCACCGTGACCTTCAGCCGGGCCTCATCCATCGCCTCGGAGCGGGTCCAGGCGGCGCGCTCGCGCGTGACGGCCCAGACATAGGTCGCCTCCGGATTGACCAGGATGAGCAGCAGCCCCTCGTCGGGGCGCAGCAGTTGCCGGGTCTCGGCGATGGACAGGGCGCGGGGGCTGGTCAGATCTGAATAGGCCGGGAAGCGGGTCTCGATCTCGCCGTCCAGCGCCGCCAGACGGGCGGTCGCGGCCTCCCAGTCGGACTGGGCGCGGGTCCGGGCCGCCAGATCGGCGGGATCGGACGAGGCGTAGTGCCGCTCCAGCTCCCGCTCCAGACGGTCGCGGCGGACGATCAGCGCCTCACGCTCCTCGGCCAGACGACCGAGCGCGTCATCGCCCTGGGCGAAGCGGGCGGACACCCGGGCCAGGGCGTCGGCGGCGTCGGAGGCGATGGCCCATTGGGCCGCCTCGAAGGCTTCGGCGCGCAGGCTTTCGGGCGTGTCCGGACGGGCGGGCGCTCCACCGGCGGCCATCAGCAGGCCGGCCGCCGCCAGACCCGCCGCGCAGAGCCGCCCGAAGCGCCGCATCAGTTGCTGAGCACCTGAATACTGGTGCGGACATCCCCCCGGTTGGTCAGGGCGACCCGCATCTTGCCCCCGGCGCGCGAGGACACGGTGCAGACCGGATAGTGGTCGCCGAAACCGTCACGGCACATCGTCGCGCCACGCTGGTCCTGGACAGTCAGGTCGATGTCCGTGTCGCCGTCGCCGATGGCCGCCACCCGCAGCACCTCTCCGGCGCGGGCGTCGACGTCGAAGGTCCAGCTCTCGCGGGCTCTCAGTTGCTTGACGGTGAACACCGGCCCCGCGCCGAACGGTGAGGAGCGGACGCCGCGCGTCATTGGCTCGCGCAGACGGTCGATGGCGTCGATGATCGGCTGGTTGCCCGCCGACAGGGCCGCCGCCTCGTCCAGCAGGCGGGCCGGGGTGAGGATCGGTTCTGGCCCCTCGCCCTGCCGGACCGGCACCTCGGACAGCAGTCGAGCCGCCATGATCAGGGCGCCGGCGTCCCCACGCTCGCGCCCCCATGCCGCCAGTTCGGCGGCGGTCACGGCCTGGGCCACGCCGCGCGCTTCAGGCGTAATGACCGTCTCGGGATCGGTGGTGAAGGCCGACACGCTTCCGGCCGCGGCCAGAACCGCTGCGAGGGCCAGACCCTTCATCACAGGCTTTAAACCGATCATGCGCGCATCCCCGGGCGATGACGCCCCGACGTCCGGGGCCGATCATGCACTGTGAAAGACCTCTGGAGAACAGGGATACTGATCAAAGCTGACAGCGCCGCAATCGGACGGGATCAGCGACTTTCCAGCACCGCCGCCGTCAGGATGCGGCGATCCTCCCGTGACTGGACCAGAACCGCGACCGCCTGATCCGGGCCGGAAGCCTGAGGAAGGGTGTAAAGCACGGGGCGTCCGTTCCACGGCCCCAGCACGCGCAGCGACCGCACGACGTTCACATGCCGCACTTTCTGGCCGCGATTGTCGCCGCCGCCGATCTCCACCGTCTGGGGGCCGGGCGTATAGACCACCGCGACCACCTCGGCCCCGCCCGCGGGCGCGCGGCCCGAGCCGACGCCGACCCGGTCGCCGGTCTCACGGAACTCGACATCAGGCGGAGAGACGCGGCGGGCCGCTTCCTCGTCGATGGCGATCTGGATCGCCTCGATGCTGGCCGGAGCCTGACGGCGCCCGTCGATCACCACCTGCGGCGTCGAAACATTGCGGATGCGCAGCGCCCGGCGATAGTCGCGCTGGCGCTGGGCGAACTCGGGCCGCGCGAAGGTGTCGGCCCAGCCCATATAGTCCCAGTAGTCCACGCCATAGGTCAGGGCGATGACGCCCGGCTCCGCGGCGATGGTCTCGATCCGGGCGTTGGCTTCCGGACACCCCGCGCAGCCCTGCGCGGTGAACAGCTCGACCACCACAGGCTCTGTCGGCGCGGCGCGATGACGGACACGGGTCGACGACGGCTGGGCCGATGAGGCCGCCGTGAGCAGCGCGGTCAGGCCGACCGCGATCGAGAATGTCCACCCCCAGGTACGCATGCGAACATCTTAATCACGGCGTTCACACACGCGCCGGTCATTTTCGCGTGAGCCTGGCGTCAGACCCTGATGTCGAGCAGGCTGCCGGGGCGGCTGGGGCGTTGGCCGCCCTCGCCGGCATCGGCCCTCGGCGCGACCGAGCGAACCGGCGTGTCGCGCTGGACCACCGGCGCCGTGATGGCCGGAGCCGCCGCCGCGATGGAAGGTGAAGCCGCCGCCAGCGCCGACTGGAAGAAGGACGAACGCGAGGCCGCGGCCGGAGACGGGGGCGTCTGCGACGGGAACAACGGCGACGGAACAGGCGGGCGAATCACGCTCATGCCGACAGGGTTAATGAAAACCGTCGGAAAAGGGTTAACGCCCTGAAAGCAAGGGTTTCGGCCCCGGCTCAGACAGGGATCAGCGGCTCGTGGCGGTCGGCAGCGGACGCGCAGGGGCCTGCATGGCCGCCACCAGCCGTTCGATCTCGGCGTCTTCCAGCAACGGCCCGGCGAATTTCGCGACCACCCGACCCTGGGCGTCCACGGCGAAGGTCTCCGGCGCGCCGGTGATGCCCAGATCCAGCCCGGCCCTGCCCTCGCGATCCACCAGAACCATCGAGAAGGGATTGCCCAACTCGTCCAGGAAGGCGCGGGTGGCGACCGGGTCATCCTTCCACGCCACGCCGACGACGGCGACGCCGCGTTCCTTCAGCGCCATCAGCTTCGGATGCTCGACCCGGCAGGGCGCGCACCAGCTGGCGAAGACATTGATCAACATCGGCCGACCGACGCCCGCCGTCTTCAGGTCCACATGGCCCGGCCCGGCTTCGGTCCCGGTCAGGATCGGCAGGACGGTCTCCGGCACGGTCTGACCGACCAGCGCTTCCGGCTTCACCGCCGGATCGCGTTTCAACGACCAGCCGATGAACAGGGCCGACAGGGCGACCAGCACCACCAACGGAACGACAGCAAACCAGCGGCTCATTCTTTTGGCCCTAACGCGCCTTGCGCTGCTTGAGGGCGAGTTTGCCCTACCGCGCCTTGCGCTGCTTGAGGGCGGGCTTGCCCTGCCGCGTCCTGCGCAGCCGGAGGGCGGTCAGCTTCGAGCCTGGCCAGCTCCGCCTTCCAGCGACGCGCCGAAACGAGAGCGCGCGCGGCCAGCGCCGCCAGCACCACGGCGCTGACGCCCCAGGCGGGCCAGACGTAGGCGGCGTACTTCCCCATGTCGAAGTCGAGCATGATCAGGCCTCCAGAGCCCGGCGGGCGCGGATCGCCACGACCCGGCGGCGCACGATCTCGGTGCGGATCGCGGTCAGCCAGATGGCGAGGAACAGGACGAACCAGGCCGCCATCATGGTCAGCAGCGGCGTCAGGAACACCGGCGGCATCGACGGTCCGTCGGCGCGGATCAGGGAGGCGGGCTGGTGCAGGGTGTTCCACCAGTCGACCGAGAATTTCACGATCGGCAGATTGATCAGACCGACCAGTCCCAGCACGGCGGCGGCGCGGGCGGCGCGGGCCTCATCGTCGATCGAGGCGCGCAGGGCCATGTAGCCGAGGTAGAAGAGGAACAGCACCAGCACCGACATCAGGCGGGCGTCGCCCCATTCCCACCAGCTGCCCCACATCGGCTTGCCCCACAGGCTGCCGGTCGCCAGCGCCAGAAGGGTGTAGGCGGCGCCCGGCAGGGCGGCGGCCCGGGCCGCGGCGTCGGCCAGAGGGTGGCGAAACACCAGGGCGAAGAAGCTCGAAACGCCCAGCGCGCCATAGATCATCAGGCCAACCGAGGCGGCCGGAACGTGCACGAACATGATCCGCACGGTGTCGCCCTGCTGATAGTCCTCGGGCGCGGCGAAGCTGAACCAGCTCCCGGCCAGAAGCAGCACGATGGCGGCTCCCCACAGCACCGGCACAAGCGGGCGCGTGAAGCGGGCGAAGCGGTCGGGATTGGCGAGGCCGAACATTGTGAGCGCTCTTTAATCGCCTCTGACGATTTGCGCTACTTGAGGCTTTGTGCGGCCTATCGCGCATCGTGCGGCTTGAAGCTTGACCGTTCGACATGCCAGACCGTCGCGCACCAACTCCCCGAGGACCACAATGACCGACGACGTGACCAAGGATTCCAACGGCAATACCCTCGCCGACGGCGACAGCGTGACCCTGATCAAGGATCTGAAGGTCAAGGGCTCGGGCGGCGTGACCCTGAAGCGCGGCACGCTGGTGAAGAACATCCGTCTGACCGGCGACCCCGATGAAATCGAGGCCAATGTCGAGAAGGTGCGCGGCCTCGTCCTGCGCACCGAGTTCGTCAAGAAGGCCTGAGCGCAGGTTACAAAGCCTTAAGTGGCGGGCCGTCGCCCCCTCCGGTAGCGCTTGCGTCACACCGGAGGGGAAACCGATGACCGCACGCCTGCTCGCCGCCGCTCCGGCCCTCGGCCTGACGGTCGTCCTGGCCCTGGCCGCCGCGCCCGTCACCGCCCAGGAGGCGCCCGCCGCGCCGTCCTTCCTGACCACGCCGCGCGACTGGTCCGCGACCCTGCGCGAGGACGTGACAGCCCTGCACGCCGTCATCATGGACAGCCATCCGGGCCCCTACGATACCCTGAACCCCGGGTTCCGCGCCAGGGCGGAGGCCGGACTGGCGACCGCGTTGCAGCGGGCCGAAGCCACCACCGACGCCGGCGGCTGGTGGTGGGCCCTGCGCGCCTATGTCGCCAGCTTCGATGACGGCCACGTGCAGATGGGCCTGAAGGAATCCGGCGGCTTTCCGACCCGCTGGCCCGGCTTCCTGACGAATGACAAGGGCGGCGACCAGATCGTCATGACCCGCGACGAGACCGACGCCGACACCCCGCCCGTCGGCGCCCGCCTGATCGATTGCGACGGCGTGTCGGCGGATCAGCTCGGCGCCGACCGGATTGGCGCTTTCCGGGGGCGCTGGTTCCTGGAATCCCAGCACGTCCTCTACGGCGACTGGCTGTTCATGAACGCCTCCAATCCCTGGACGCCCGAGATGCGCAACTGCCGCTTCGAGGTCGGCGGGCAGACCCGCGGCTGGACCCTGAACTGGCGTCCCATCGCGACCGATGACCTGTCCGCCCGCCGTCAGGCCCTGAGCGGCCGGGGGGACTATGAGTTCGGCCTGAAGACGCTGGATGACGGGGGCGTCTGGTTCTCGGCCCCCTCCTTCAACGGGAACCCCGGGAGTGACGCCTATGCGGCCCTCACCCCTTTGATGGAGGAAATGAAAACGCGTCAGACCGAACTGCGCGCCGCTCCCTATGTGGTGCTGGACCTGCGCGGCAACGGTGGCGGGTCCTCCCACTGGAGTGATTTGGTGGCTCAGGCGCTGTGGGGCGACGACTGGATGGCCTCGCACCAGCTCCCGGCGATTGAAGCCATCGAGTGGCGTGCCTCTGACGATAATCTGAAGGCCATTCAGGCCTATTTCGATGAGTGGACCGCCGCCAACGCGGATGCCCAGCGGATCAACTGGGCCCGCCGCATCATCGATGGCATGACCGCCGCCCGCGCGGCGGGCCAACCCTACTGGCGCGACGGAAACGACCAAACCGCGCCGGAAGAGGCTCGCCCGGCCCCGACCCGGGTCGTGCGCGGTCCGGTCTTCGTCCTGACCGACGCCGGCTGCGGCTCGGCCTGTCTGGACGCCGTCGATCTCTGGAAGGCCATGGGCGGGATCCAGATCGGTCGCGAGACCTCGGCGGACACGGTCTATATGGATGTACGCGGCGACGAACTGCCCAGCGGCCTTGTGCAGATCGCCATTCCCATGAAGGTCTGGCGCGGTCGTCAGCGTGGCAACAACGAGCCCCAGCGCCCGGCCCACGTCTTCGACGGCGACATGGCCGACACCGCCGCCCTCCAGGCCTGGGTCCGGACCCTGCCGGAAAACTGACGCCGCTCAGCCCTGGGCGTTGCGGATCGCCGCGGCGCCCGCGAAAGGCGTGATCACGGCGGCGAACAGCACATAGGCGATCAGGAAGGCCAGCGCCGGTCCCGGCGACTGACCGTTCGCCGCCCGTTCCAGCGCTCCCGCCCCGAACACCACCGGCGGGATGAACAGGGGCAGGACGACCACCGCGATCAGCAGACCCCCGCGCTTCGAGCCCAACGCCAAAGCCGCGCCCAGCGCGCCGGTCAGGGCGAAGCCCAGTCCGCCGATCAGGGCCGCCAGCGCGGCCAGCGGAGCCAGCGACACCGGCAGGCCGAGCGTGATCGCCGCCACCGGCGCGGTCACCGCCAGCGGCCAGCCGACCGCCAGCCATTGCGCCTTGGCCTTGGCGATGACCGCCAACTCCAGCGGCGCGGGACCGAGCGCCAGCAGGTCCAGCGTCCCGTCCTCGAAATCCCGCTCGAACAGCCGCTCCAGCGACAGGATCGAGGACACCGCCAACGCCACCCAGGCGATGCCGCCCGCGACCGGTCTCAACGCCGCCGGATCACTGCCCGAGGCCAGCGGCACCAGCACCGTCAGGCACAGGAAGAAGCCACAGGCCAGCAAGGGCCCGCCCCCGCCCGCCCAGGCCAAAGCCAGTTCGCGTCGCCACAGGATCATCAGCGCCTTCATGCGGCGTCTCCCGGGGCAAGGCCGATGTCGAGAGACCGCGCCGGGATCGGCAGGGGATCATGGACGGCGGAGAGGATGCATCCGCCGCGATCCAGATGCGCCTTCATCAGCACTCCCATGGCCTCGCGCCAGCGCGCGTCCAGCGGGCTGAGCGGCTCGTCCAGCAGCCAGATCGGGCGCTGCACGGCGATCAGTCGCGCGAAGGCCAGCCGTCTCCTCTGCCCCGCCGACAGCTTACGCACCTCCAGGTCCAGCAGGGGGGTCAGCGCCAGCACATCCACGGCCGCCGCGAGCCCGTCCGCGCCGGCCCCCAGCCACCGGGCCTGAAACATCAGTTCTTCCCGCGCCCGGCGTGCGCCCTTCAGACCGTCCAGATGGCCCAGCCAGTGCAGATGTCTGGTGCGCGCCTCGTCCGCCTCGACGTCGGCGAAGGCGATGCTGCCCGTGTCCGGACGCAGGAAGCCGGCCAGCGCCCGCAGCAGGCTGGTCTTGCCCGCCCCGTTCGCGCCGGTCAGGGCCACGGCCTCGCCGGAAGCCACTGAAAAGGAAAGATTTCGGAACAGAACCCGTTCGCCGCGCGACAGGGTCAGACCATCGACGGTGATCATCTGAAAGGGCTCCAGTTGCGAGCCGCTATCAATGCCCCTTCTGACGTCATGGATTCATGGACGGAGGGGGGAACCATCGCTATATGCCCGAACGCCGCAGCAGGCGTTCGCCGCGCGCGACGGGACCCTGTGCGCCCCGCCGACGAGAGCGCGAACGTGCAACCGGATTGTCGGGCGGCTTTGACCAGAGGACGCTTCTCCATGCCGTCGATCGACAGCCTCAAGACCCGCCAGGACCTTTCGGTCGGGCGCAAGAAATACGCCTATTACAGCCTTCCCGCCGCCGAGGAAGCCGGTCTGACCGGGATTTCCCGCCTGCCGCGCTCGATGAAGGTGCTGCTGGAGAACCTGCTGCGCAACGAGGACGGCGTCTCGGTGACCGAGGCTGACCTCAAGGCCGTCGCCGCCTGGATCGAGAACAAGGGCTCGGTCGAGCACGAGATCGCCTTCCGCCCGGCCCGCGTGCTGATGCAGGACTTCACCGGTGTTCCGGCCGTCGTGGATCTGGCCGCGATGCGCGACGCCATGGCCAAGCTCGGCGCCGACGCCACCAAGATCAACCCGCTGGTCCCCGTCGATCTGGTCATCGACCACTCGGTCATGGTCGACCACTTCGGCACCGCCAAGGCCTTCAACCAGAACGTCGAGCGTGAGTACGAGCGCAACATCGAGCGCTACAACTTCCTGCGCTGGGGGTCGTCGGCCTTCAATAATTTCCGCGTCGTGCCCCCCGGCACCGGCATCTGCCACCAGGTGAACCTGGAAAATCTGGCCCAGACCGTCTGGACGCTGGAAGAAGGCAAGAAGACCGTCGCCTACCCGGACACCGTGGTCGGCACCGACAGCCACACCACCATGATCAACGGCCTGGCCGTTCTGGGCTGGGGCGTCGGCGGCATCGAGGCTGAAGCCGCCATGCTGGGCCAGCCGATCCCGATGCTGATCCCGGAAGTCATCGGCTTCAAGCTGACCGGCAAGCTGCCGGAAGGCGCGACCGCCACCGATCTGGTGCTGACCGTCACCCAGATGCTCCGCAAGAAGGGCGTGGTCGGCAAGTTCGTGGAGTTCTTCGGCGACGCCCTGACCGGCCTGACGCTGGAAGATCAGGCGACCATCGCCAACATGGCCCCGGAATACGGCGCCACCTGCGGCTTCTTCCCGGTGTCGCAAGCCACCATCGACTTCCTGACCGCCACCGGTCGTGACAAGGCGCGCGTCGCCCTGGTCGAGGCCTACGCCAAGGCGCAGGGCCTGTGGATCGACGAAAACTCCGAAGAGCCGGTCTTCACCGACACGCTGGAACTGGATCTGGCCTCGGTCGTGCCGTCGCTGGCCGGTCCGAAGCGTCCGCAGGACCGCGTCGAACTGACCACCGCCGCCCCCGAGTTCGAAGGCCACCTGACCGGCACCTTCGCCCGCGCCGCCGACGCCGAACGCGTCGCGGTCGAGGGCGAGAAGTTCACGGTCGGCGACGGCGACGTCGTCATCGCGGCCATCACCTCCTGCACCAACACCTCCAACCCGTCGGTGCTGATCGCCGCCGGTCTGGTGGCGCGCAAGGCGCTGGCTCTGGGCCTGAAGCCCAAGCCCTGGGTCAAGACCTCGCTGGCCCCCGGCTCGCAGGTCGTCACCGATTACCTGACCGACGCCGGCCTGCAGAAGGATCTGGACGCCATCGGCTTCAACCTGGTCGGCTACGGCTGCACCACCTGCATCGGCAACTCGGGCCCGCTGGACCCGGCGATCTCCAAGGCGATCAACGACAACGGCATCGTCGCCACCTCGGTCCTGTCGGGCAACCGCAATTTCGAAGGCCGCGTGAACCCGGACGTGCAGGCCAACTACCTGGCCTCGCCGCCGCTGGTCGTCGCCTATGCGCTGGCCGGCTCGATGCGCATCGACATCACCAAGGACCCGATCGGTCAGGACAAGAAGGGCAATGACGTCTTCCTGAAGGACATCTGGCCGACCTCGGCCGAAGTCGCCGAAATCCAGCGCAAGTCCGTGACCCCGGCCATGTTCGCCAAGCGCTACAAGGACGTCTTCAAGGGCGACAAGCACTGGCAGGCGATCAAGGTCACCGGCGGCCAGACCTATGAGTGGGACGGCACCTCGACCTACGTCGCCAACCCGCCCTACTTCGAAGGGCTGTCCATGGAGCCGAAGCCGGTTCAGGACATCGTCGAAGGCCGCGTGCTGGCCATCTTCGGCGACTCGATCACCACCGACCACATCTCGCCGGCCGGTTCGATCAAGAAGACCTCGCCCGCCGGTCAGTGGCTGACCAACCACGGCGTCGACGCCCTGGACTTCAACAGCTACGGCGCACGCCGCGGCCACCACGAAGTCATGATGCGCGGCACCTTCGCCAACATCCGCATCCGCAACAAGATCACCCCGGAGATCGAGGGCGGCGTCACCAGGCACTTCCCGTCGGGCGACGTCATGTCGATCTACGACGCGGCCATGCGCTACCAGTCGGAAGGCCGTCCGCTGGTCGTCTTCGCCGGCAAGGAATACGGCACCGGCTCGTCGCGTGACTGGGCGGCCAAGGGCACCAACCTGCTGGGCGTCCGCGCCGTCATCGCCGAGAGCTTCGAGCGCATCCACCGCTCGAACCTGATCGGCATGGGCGTCGTGCCGCTGCAGTTCAAACAGGACGGCTGGCACAAGCTGGGCCTGACCGGCGAGGAGATCGTCACCATCCGCGGCCTGACCGACGCCAACGTCGGCAAGTTGAAGCCCCGTCAGGACCTGTGGGTCGAGATGTTCCGCCCGTCGGACGGCAAGATGGCCCGCTTCCCGGTCCGCTGCCGCATCGACAACCAGACCGAGCTGGAATACCTGCGCGCCGGCGGCGTCATGCCCTACGTGCTGCGGAACCTGGCCGGCGGTGAAGTCGCCGAGGCTCCGGCCGCCGCCGACTAAGCCAGACCGCCCTCAAGCAGCGAGGCTCCGCGAGCCTCGCGATAGGGGAACAAGAATGAAAGGCCGGTGGAGCGATCCACCGGCCTTTTGCTTTGTAGATGGGCGATTTGAGTCTCAGCTATGGGTTCAAATCAATAGATAGGAATGGCAGCTTTTGGTGCCGTTACTCCAGAACCAGCCGGTCAGTCAGTGCGCCGGACCTTCTTCTGGAAAATCCAGTTCAGGAAGGCGTCCGTCTCGGGAAAATCTGCGGCGCCGATTCGATCACGAACCGACGCGATAAGCCCCAGGATGACTGCGTAGCGCTCAGGCTTGATGGTTGGGAGATAGAGACTGCTTGAACCCTTGAATCGCATTCCCAGCTTGGCGAGGGCGCTAACGGTGTTTTTGTTGACCACCGCGAACCGTTTGGGGGCGTAAGTCGACAACACCTCACTAACCAAGTTGATACCCACTCCAGGGATTTGCACGGCAATCTCCCAGACCACGGCATAACCCTCTGCGGGCGACAACTTGGCAGCGCGTTCTGCCTCACGGAACAGATCGATCATCTTGCGGGGATGTTTCAGCCCTTCGCCCGCCTTGCGGAAGATGTTGTCAGACGGCCAGAGATGGCGACCGCCATTGCCGCTCATCAGATCCTGTAAATGACTTTCCAGTTGGGACCGCACTTCACTGGATAGGCCCGCTTCGTGCAGCGCGGCGATCTTGCGCTGAACGCCGCGAGCCTCCGTCCGCGTCGGCCTTCTTTTGGCCAGTTCAGCTTGGGCGGCGTTGTCCTTCCGGTACTCCTGATAGAGGCCACCAAGCAGGTCTGCATCGAGAGGCAACTCATCTGCCGCCTCCATCTCGGCCTCAAACGCCTTCCGCGCTAGTTCGACCGGCTTCCATGACGACCGATAGCGGATCAAGGCTTGGCGCGTCAGCAACTCAAAGCGCGGGCTCTTCTGCAGGCCGACGGCCATCTCACGAAGCTGATCAGCGAGGGGAGACGGATCGGCCGCATCGACCCTAAGTGAGGTTTCGATGTTCGAGCCAAGCGCGCCGCCAGTAAGGTTGGCGGACCCCACGAGGCACCGGAGCCCGGCTCGGCTAAAGCCAGCATAGGTCTTCGGGTGGAAGGTCGAGCTTTTGCGCGCGCCAAGGAAGACATCGAGCGCGTCGTGGGCCTCAGCGAGGTCGAGCAGCGACTGCAACGCATCGGGTTCGGTCAGATAGAAGTCTGTGCCGATGAATATCCGCGCACGACCTTCAGATTTCAGCAACGGACCTAGTTCGCGACAAAGATAGGTCGCGCCCTCCTTTTTCAGGAAGGCGACGGCGACGAACACCTCATGGGCAGCCTTGAAGACATCGCGGATGGCTGCGCGATGGCCCGCAGAGTCATTGGTGATGAGTTGCACAAGAGCCCCCAAGCATTGGTCACTATGAGGCTGCACCGTCACGCTTGCGATGACAACGACCTGAAGTTGTCATCGCAAGCCGCCTGTACACGTCGCCCAAACAAAAAGGCCGGTGGAGCGATCCCCCGGCCCTTTGTCGTTTCCGACTGACGTCCGCCCTTACCCGGCGGCGACGCGATCCGCGTATTCGGGGATCTGGTCGAAATTCATGTAGCGGTAGACCTCGGCGCGGTCGGCGTCGATGACGCCCATCTCGGCCATGTATTCCGCCACGGTCGGGATGCGGCCCAGCTTGGAGGCGACGGCCGCCAGCTCGGCCGAGGCCAGATAGACGTTCGAGCCCTTGCCCAGACGGTTGGGGAAGTTGCGGGTGGAGGTCGAGACCACGGTCGCGCCTTCCTTCACCTGCGCCTGATTGCCCATGCACAGCGAGCAGCCCGGCATCTCCATGCGCGCGCCGGCGCCGCCGAGGGTCGAGTAATGGCCCTCCCTGGTCAGTTCGGAGGCGTCCATCTTGGTCGGCGGGGCGACCCACAGACGGGTCGGGATGTCCTTCTTGCCCTTCAGCAGCAGCGAGGCGGCGCGGAAGTGGCCGATGTTGGTCATGCACGAGCCGATGAAGACCTCGTCGATCGGAGTCTCCTGCACCTCGGACAGCAGGCGCGCGTCGTCGGGGTCGTTCGGGGCGCACAGGACCGGCTCGGTCACTTCGGCCAGATCGATCTCGATGACGTGGGCGTACTCGGCGTCCGCGTCGGCTTCCAGCAGGTTCGGATGGGCGAGCCACAGCTCCATGGCGTCGATCCGGCGCTGCAGGGTGCGGGCGTCGGCATAGCCGTCGGCGATCATGGTCTTCATGAGCACGATGTTCGAGGTCATGTACTCGATGATCGGCTCCTTGTTCAGCTTGACGGTGCAGCCCGCCGCCGAACGCTCGGCCGAGGCGTCGGTCAGTTCGAACGCCTGTTCCACCTTCAGGTCCGGCAGGCCCTCGATCTCGAGGATGCGGCCCGAGAAGGCGTTGATCTTGCCCGCCTTGGCCACCGTCAGCAGGCCCTGCTGGATGGCGTAGTAGGGGATGGCGTGAACCAGATCGCGCAGGGTGATGCCCGGCTGCATCTCGCCCTTGAAGCGGACGAGGATCGATTCCGGCATGTCCAGCGGCATCACGCCGGTGGCGGCGCCGAAGGCCACCAGACCCGAACCGGCCGGGAAGGAGATGCCGATGGGGAAGCGGGTGTGGCTGTCGCCGCCGGTGCCGACCGTGTCGGGCAGCAGCAGGCGGTTCAGCCACGAGTGGATCACGCCGTCGCCCGGACGCAGGGCCACGCCGCCGCGGTTCGAGATGAACTGCGGCAGTTCGCGGTGCGTCTTGACGTCCACCGGCTTCGGATAGGCGGCGGTGTGGCAGAAGGACTGCATCACCATGTCGGCCGAGAAGCCGAGGCAGGCCAGATCCTTCAGCTCGTCACGGGTCATCGGACCGGTGGTGTCCTGTGACCCCACGGTGGTCATCTTCGGCTCGCAGTACGTGCCCGGACGCACGCCCTGACCTTCCGGCAGACCGCAGGCGCGGCCGACCATCTTCTGGGCGAGGGTAAAGCCCTTGCCGCTGTCCTCCGGCGTGACCGGCAGGCGGAACGCGGTCGAGGGCGGCAGGCCCAGCGCCTCACGCGCGCGGGCGGTCAGCGACCGGCCGATGATCAGGTTGATGCGGCCGCCGGCCTGCACCTCGTCCAGCAGGACCTGCGACTTCAGCTCGAAGTCGGCGACCGTCTGGCCGTCCTTCTCGATTTTCCCGGCGTAGGGATAGATGTCGATGACGTCGCCCATGTTGAGGTTCGAGACGTCGACCTCGATCGGCAGGGCGCCGGAGTCTTCCTGGGTGTTGAAGAAGATCGGGGCAATCTTGCCGCCCAGGGTCACGCCGCCGAAGCGCTTGTTCGGCACGAAGGGAATGTCCTCGCCGGTGGCCCAGATCACACTGTTGGTCGCCGACTTGCGCGACGAACCGGTGCCGACCACGTCGCCGACATAGGCCACCAGATGGCCCCTGGCCTTCAGGTTCTCGATGAACTGCATCGGACCACGCACGCCGTCCTGTTCCGGCGCGATGCCCGGGCGCGCGTTCTTCAGCATGGCCAGATAGTGCAGCGGGATGTCCGGGCGCGACCAGGCGTCGGGCGCCGGCGACAGGTCATCGGTGTTGGTCTCGCCGGTCACCTTGAAGACGGTGACGGTGATCTTCTCGGCGACCTTGTCGCGCGAGGTGAACCATTCGGCGTCGGCCCAGGACCGGATCACGGCCTGGGCGTTGACGTTGCCGCCCCTGGCCAGTTCGGCGACGTCATGGAAGAAGTCGAACATCAGCAGGGTCTTCTTCAGACCCTCGGCGGCGACCGCGCCGACCACCGCATCCGTCAGCAGGTCGATCAGCGGCTTGACGTTGTAACCGCCCACCATGGTGCCCAGCAGCTCGGTCGCGCGCTCGCGCGACAGGGCCGGAACCGCGAAATCGCCATGCGCCACCGCCGACAGGAAAGACGCCTTCACCTTGGCCGCGTCATCCACGCCGGGCGGCACGCGATGCGTCAGTAGGTCCAGCAGTTCCTGTTCGGACTCACCGGCCGGGGGCGCCTTGATCAGCTCGATCAGGTCCGCGGTCTGCTCCGCCGACAGCGGGAGCGGCGGGATGCCGAGCGCCGCGCGTTCGGCGACGTGGGAGCGATAGGCTTCGAGCATGAGGGCCTCCTTGATCCAGTCGCGATCAGGTTGGCCACCGGCCCGTCAAAACCGCGCGCGGGCTTTCCCACATAAGGCCCGACGCCGCAACACGAGGGCCCGATCCGGCGGGGACCGGGCGGCAGCCTGTGTCATGCGCGGAACAGGTCACCCCGCGTCAGCCGACGCTTCCGCCCGGGTTCAGCGCCCGAAGACCTCGACACCGATCTCCCCGGCGGGCGTCAGCCAGGCGCGCTTCATGCCCTGGCTGTTGAACGGGGCGGTGATGTTGCCTTCGCGGTCCAGCGCGATCAGACCCCCGTCGCCGCCCATGGCGCCGATCTCGTCGATAACCGCCTGAGCGGCCACGCTCAACGATTGACCCGCCGCCACTCGCCAGGCCGTCTGGGCGGTGGCGGCGACGCGAATGAAGTATTCACCCTGCCCGGTGCCCGAGACGGCGACATTGCCGTCCGCCCAGGTCCCGGCGGCGGGTATCGGGGTGTCCCCGACCCGGCCCGGCATCTTGCCGAAAACCCCGGCGGTCGAGGTCGCGGCCGCCAGCCGACCCTCGCTGTCCAGCACGCAGCAGCCCACCGTGCCGTGGCTCAGCGTGCCCGGCGGATGGTTGTCCTCGCCCTTGCCGGCGCGCGTGAACCAGGCCTCTTCATCGGCGATGGGCTCCAGTCCCTGATCCAGCGCGAACAGGGCCGCGCCCTCGCCGGCCAGCATGACGTGTGGCGTCCGGTCCATCACCGCGCGCGCGGCCACCACCGGATTGCGGAAGCCCTGCAGCGCCGCCACGGCGCCCGCCCGCTTCGTCGCACCATCCATGATGCTGGCGTCCAGCTCATAGGCCCCGGCCAGATTCGGCGAGGCGCCCCGTCCGGCGACATAGAGACCCGAGTCCTCCAGCATCACGACCGCCGCGACCGCGACGTCCAGCGCGCTGTCGCCCCGGTCCAGCCGAACCTTCATCGCCTCGACAACCTCGCGCATGTGCACGACCTCCCGGTCATAGTTGCGTTCGCGCCGCGCGCCGGCGCCGCCGTGAAGGATGAGGGTGGGTTGGGTCATTGAGGTCTTTTATCTCGTGCCGGGACTGCTAGCGTCTTCCGGTGTGGACGGAAGATCACCGTCCATGCGCTGCAAGGGGCGAGGCATGCAAGCACCGGGAACGGGGAATACGACCAGGGGCGCGACGATCACCATTGATCCGGCGCTGGACGGTCGCGCCATGGCCGCTGCCTTCAAGGCCCATGGTCGCATCCACATCCCGGGTTTCCTGGCCCCGCACTCGGCGGCCGCCCTGCACGACGCCCTCGCCGCCGAGACCATGTGGGTCTGCTCCACCCGGGGCGGCGGCCAGAACATCGACATCCCGGTCGAGCATTTCGACGCCTTCACGCCCCAACAGGCGGCGCGATTCTTCAGCCTGGCCCACGCCGAGGCGCGCGACGGCTTCCACTATATGTTCGACAGCCTGCGGGTCAGCGACCTGATCGAGAAGGGCGAGTCGATCCATCCGGCGCTGGCCGCCGGCTACGCCTTCCTGAACAGTCCGGCCTTCCTCGACTTCGTTCGCGCCCTGACCGGCGATGAACGACCCAATCATGTCGATGCCCAGGCGACCCGCTTCGAGGCCGGCCACTATCTGACGCAGCACGACGACAAAAAGCCGGAGGCCGGGCGGCTGTACGCCTATGTGCTGAACCTGACGCCACGCTGGCGTACGGACTGGGGCGGACTGCTGACCTTCATCGACGAGGACGGCCATCTGGCCGAAGCCTACGCGCCCGCCTGGAATGCGCTGAACCTTTTCCGCGTGCCGGCGGAGCACGCCGTCTCCTTCGTCACGCCCTTCGCCGGCGCGCCCCGGCTATCCATCACCGGCTGGGTGCGTCATCTCCCGTCCGACTCCCCGCACCGTCGCGCGTCCGCGCGTCGCCCCTAGAGAGAGATTTCATGCGCGCTGTTCTGTCCAAGGCCCCCGGCGGCCCCGAAACCCTGGTCGTCGAGGAGGTTCTGGACCCCCGCCCGCAGAAGGGCGAGGTGGTGATCGAGGTGAAGGCCATCGGGGTCAACTTCCCCGACACCCTGATCATCGAGGACAAATACCAGTTCAAGCCGCAGCGCCCCTTCTCGCCGGGCGGTGAGGTGGCCGGGATCATCGAGGCCGTCGGCGAGGGCGTGAAGGGCGTCTTCAAGGGCGACCGCGTCATCGCCGTGCCCGGCTGGGGCGGCATGGTCGAACGGCTGGCCGTGCCCGCCAGTCAGGTCATCAAGATTCCCGACGGCATGGATTTCCAGACCGCCGCCTCGCTGGTGATGACCTACGGCACGTCCTACTACGCCCTGAAGGACCGGGCGCAGCTGAAGGCGGGGGAAAGCCTGCTGGTGCTGGGCGCCGCGGGCGGTGTCGGCGTCGCCGCCGTCGAACTGGGCAAGGCCATGGGCGCCCACGTCATCGCCGCCGCCTCGACCAACGACAAGGTCCAGTTCGCGTTGGAAGCCGGGGCCGACAACGGCCTGATCTATCCGTCGGGCAAGATGGACAAGACGGCCCAGAAGGAGCTGTCGGGCGAGCTGAAACTGGCTTCGGGCCGCGACGGCCCCGACGTGGTCTATGACGGCGTCGGCGGCGACTACTGCGAGCCGGCCCTGCGCGCCATGGACTGGAACGGCCGCTATCTGGTGGTCGGCTTCCCGGCGGGCATTCCGTCCCTGCCGCTGAACCTGACCCTGCTGAAGTCGGTGTCGGTGATCGGCGTCTTCTGGGGCGCCGCCGTGGCCCGCGATCCGTCGCTGCACGTCGCCAACATGGCCGACCTGTTCAGGTTCTGGAGCGAGGGCAAGATCAAGCCCCGCATCAGCCGCACCTTCCCGCTTGAACGCGCTCACGAGGCCATTCAGGCGCTGGGCGACCGCTCGGTCATGGGCAAGGTCGTGGTGACCGTCGAGGACTGAGCCCCGCTCAGTCCTGATCGCCTTTCAGATGATCAAGCGCGGTCCGGGCCAGTTCCCGGTGCCGCGCCTTGATGTTCGCCCCCAGCGTCGCCAGCAGGGCCGCGAACACCGCCGCATCGTCAGTGAAGCCGACCACGGCGAACAGGTCCGGGATGGCGTCCGTCGGAAGGACGAAATAGGCCAGCGCCCCCAGCATGATGCCCTTGGCCGCCGTCGGGGTCTCCGGGTCGCGCGCCGCGTACCAGACCGACAGCACCTGATCGGCGAAGGGGATGCGCGCCGCCGTGCGCCGGATCTTGGGCCAGAAGCCCCGGCGCACCCGCGCCTCGTTCACCTGCTGGACGGCGGGCACGAGGGCGTAGGACGGGTCCAGCGCGTTTTCGGGGTTGGCTGCCCCGGCGGCAGGTTTGGCATTGGTGGTCATGGCGGCTAAATCCCCCGCGACAGTCTCGGTTCACAACAACACATAGGGTCTCCGGACATGAAACTCGACAGCAGCATCGCCGCGGTGGTCACCGGCGGGGCCTCGGGCCTCGGTGAAGGCACCGCCCGCGCCATCGCCGCCACCGGCGCCAGGGTCGCCCTGTTCGACATGAACGAGGAAAAGGGCGAGGCCGTCGCGAGGGAGATCGGCGGGATCTTCTGCAAGGTCGACGTCACCTCCGATGAAGAGGTCGCCGCCGCCTTCGCCAAGGCCCGCGCCGCCCACGGGCAGGAGCGCCTGACCATCAACTGCGCCGGCATCGCCACCGGCCAGAAGACCGTCAGCCGCAAGAAGGACACCGGCGAAATCCGCGCTCACGACATGGCGTCGTTCGAGCGCACGGTCCGGATCAACCTGTTCGGCACCTTCCGGGTCCTGTCGCAATCGGCGGCGGGCATGGTGACGCTGGAGCCCATGGCTGACGGCGAGCGCGGCCTGATCGTCAACACCGCCTCGGTGGCGGCCCAGGACGGCCAGATCGGTCAGGCGGCCTACTCGGCGTCCAAGGGCGGCGTCTACGCCATGACCCTGCCCATCGCCCGCGACCTCGCCCAGGAAGGCGTCCGCTGCAACACCATCCTGCCCGGCATCATGTGGACGCCGATGATGGCCGGCATGGACCAGAAGGTTCAGGACAGCCTCGCCGCCGCCATCCCCTTCCCCAGCCGCCTCGGCACCCCCGCCGACTACGCCTCGCTGGTGCTGGAACTGGCCCGCAACGTCTACATCAACGGCGAATGCATCCGCCTCGACGGCGCCATCCGTCTGGCGCCGCGGTAAGCGCGCTAGCGCTCATGACGCCGTCATTCGCTGCTTGAGCGCAGTTTTTTCAAAAAGGGACTTGCCGGATGTCGAAAGCGTCCGCTATACGCCCGCCTCCAACTGAAGCGCGGGCGTAGCTCAGGGGTAGAGCATCACCTTGCCAAGGTGAGGGTCGGGCGTTCGAATCGCCTCGCCCGCTCCAGTTTGGAACAGCAAAAGGCTCGGTCTTCGGACCGGGCCTTTTTGTTTGGCGTCATGGGCCGCCCCCAGATTGCCAAGGTGAGGGTCGGGCGTTCGGATCGCCTCGCCCGCTCCAGTCGAAGCTTTAAGGGGCTCGGTCTTCGGACCGGGCCCTTTTGCTTTTCCGGCCCTAGATCCGCTTCAGCCGTTTCGCGTGCCCGCCGACCATGTTCAGGGCGATGCGGTCGGGCAGGTGTTTGGCCAGACCGGCCAGCAGGTTGTTCATGAACCCCGGCGTGACCTGCGGGCGGTTGGCCTCGACGGCGTCATAGCCGACGCGGGCGACGTGTTCGGCCGTCTGCCACATCCAGGCGGGATAGGCGGTCGAGACTTCGTCCCGCGTGCCGTTGACGTCGTGGAACTCGGTCAGGGTGTAGCCCGGGCAAAGCACGGTGACGTGCACCCCGGTGTCGAGCAGTTCCAGATACAGCCCCTGCGAGGCCTTGATCAGGAAGCTCTTGATAGGGCCGTACAGGGTGTCGCCGCCGGTCGCGGGCATCCGACCCGCCAGAGAGGCGACGTTCAGGATGCGGCCATAGCTGCGGGCGACCATGTCGGGCGCGAACAGGCGGGCCAGTTCGACCGGCGCGCTGAGCATCACCCGGATCATGGCCGCATGGTCGGCCGGGTCGGTCTGCAGGAAACCCTCGGTCCGGCTGAAGCCCGCATTGTTGATCAGGGCGTCGATCATCAGCCCGCGTTCAAGAACGGCCTCATACAGGGCGCGCGGCGCGGCCGGATCGGCCAGATCGGCGGTCAGGACCGTGACGGCGGACCCCATCCGCCGCAGTTCCCCGGCCAGCGCCTGCAACGGCGCCTCGCGACGGGCGGTCAGGATCAGATCCCAGCCCTCGCCGGCATAGACGCGCGCCAGGGCGGCGCCGATGCCCGCCGACGCGCCGGTGATCAGGGCTGTGCGGCGATTTCCGGGATTCACGCGCGGATCAGGCGGCGACGGGGCAGGATTTGTGGAGCGCGAAACCCGCCAGAGACGCCGGGTTTTCCGCCAGCAGGTCGGCGATGGTGATCTTGGCCAGAGCCGCCGTCGCCGCTTCATCGGCGGCGGTCAGGGCCTTGGCCACCTGACGCGGGATATGCTCGCTGACCGGGCAGCCGCGGGCGCCCGCCGGAGTCGAGCCGATGTGGGCGCAACCGTTGACGGCCTTCAGCACCTCATCCAGGCGAATATCCTCGGGGCGGCGCAGCAGCCAGGCGCCGCCGGACGCACCGGGACGGGTCGCGATCAGCCCGGCCTTGGCCAGCAGGGCGGTCACGCGGCGCACCACCACGGGGTTGGTCGGCACCGACGCGGCCAGCACCGCGCTCGGCGCGGCTTCGGCCGGCGAGTACGCGCCCTTGTGGGCCAGATAGGCCAGGGAGTGGGCGGCGACGGGGAATCGTTGGCTGTCGGACATGGGCGCTCTTTTCAACCCCCAAGATAGGCGTTCCATCCGCGTTTCACAAACAGACGCAACCTTCGCACATGCAGCACGATTGAAACGCCGATTGAAAGGGCCTAAAGGCTCGCCGCTCTTTGATGGGGCCGCGCCAAAGCGGAGCCCCGGAGGAACTTCATGGCCGGGGCCTCTCCCCAAGGTGAAGACGGCGCGACCGGCGCCGGCGACCTGACCTCTTCCCAAACCGCGAATCCTGCTTCCGCCGCCCCCGGCGCGGATGCGCACGGTCACGGCCATGCGGTCGGCAAGGCTGGCAAGTTCGGCCTGATCATCGGCGCCATCGGCGTCGTCTTCGGCGACATCGGCACCAGCCCGCTCTACGCCCTGCGGGAAGCCATCGACCATGCCCGCGACGGCGTGGGCGGCGACCTGGCCGTCATCGGCGTGGTCTCGCTGGCCTTCTGGGCCCTGATGGTGGTGGTGACGTTCAAATACGTCTTCTTCCTCATGCGCGCGGACAACAAGGGCGAAGGCGGCACCCTGGCCCTGATGGCCCTGGCCCAGAACGCCGTCGGACGGCGCTCGGCCCTGATCTTCATTCTCGGCGTCTGCGGCGCGGCCCTGTTCTATGGCGACGGCATCATCACGCCCGCCATCTCGGTCCTGTCGGCCATCGAGGGCGTCAAGGAAGCCCCGGGAATGGGCGGATCGCTCGACCCCTTCATCGTGCCGGTCTCGGCGGGCATCCTGATCGCCCTGTTCATGGTTCAGGCGCGCGGCACCGCCGGTCTGGCCAAATGGTTCGGCCCGATCACCGCCGTCTGGTTCCTGAGCCTGGGCGTGCTGGGCCTGATCCACATCTTCGACGACATCTCGATCCTGCGCGCCCTGTCGCCCCACTACGGCGTGCAACTGCTGATCAACGACGGCTTCCTGGGCTTCGTCATTCTGGGCAGTGTCTTCCTGGCCGTGACCGGGGCCGAGGCCCTGTATGCGGACATGGGCCATTTCGGTAAGTCGCCCATCCGCGCCGGCTGGATGTTCTTCGTCCTGCCCTGCCTGACGCTGAACTATCTGGGTCAGGGCGCCCTGATCCTCGACAACCCCGCCGCCTCGGAGAATCCGTTCTGGAGCATGGTGCCGCAGGTCGTTTACTGGCCGATGCTGGGGCTGGCGACCGCCGCCACCGTGATCGCCTCGCAGGCTGTCATCACCGGGGCCTTCTCGGTCACCCAGCAGGCCGTCCAGCTGGGCCTTCTGCCCCGCATCCAGATCCTGAACACCTCCGAGAGTCAGGCCGGCCAGATCTTCGTCCCGGCGGTGAACACCCTGCTGATGGTGGGCGTACTGGTGCTGCTGGTCGTCTTCCAGAGCTCGCATAACCTGACCGCCGCCTATGGCGTGGCGGTCACCGGCACCATGCTGGTCAACACCCTGATGTCGTACTCGGTCATCACCAAGAAGTGGAAATGGCCGATGTGGGCGGTGCTGGGCTGCCTGATCCCGTTCGGCTTCATCGACACCGTCTTCCTGACCTCGAACCTGCTGAAGATTCCGGACGGCGCCTGGATGCCGCTGGTGCTCGGCGCGGCGCTGGTGTTGCTGATGTGGACCTGGGTGCGCGGCACCCAGATTCTGACCGCCAAGACCCGCAAGGACAGCCTGCCGCTGATCGACCTGATCGAGATGCTCCGCGCCCGTCCGCCCCACCGCGCGCCGGGCACGGCCATCTTCCTGACCAGCGACCCGGACATCGCCCCGGTCGCCCTGATGCACAATCTCAAGCACAACAAGGTGCTGCACGAGAAGAACGTCATCCTGACCGTCCGCACCACCGACCGGCCCCGCGTCGATCCCGCCAACCGGGTCTCGATCGAGCCGATATCTGACGACTTCAAGAAGCTGGTCATCTCCTACGGCTTCATGGAACAACCCAACGTGCCCAAGGCGCTTGGCGTCTGCCGCAAACAGGGTTTGAAGTTCGACATCATGTCGACCAGCTTCTTCCTCGGCCGCCGCTCCGTCGTGCCTTCCGCCACCGAAGGCATGCCCCTGTGGCAGGACCGGTTGTTCATCTTCCTCATGCGCAACGCCGCCAATCCCACCGACTTCTTCCACATTCCGCCCGGCCGTGTGGTCGAACTCGGCACGCAGGTGTCGGTTTGACCGCCCGCGACACCGGCGGTCGGAACTCCGCCGCCCGGGGACGCCGCATGGCCGAAAAGGCCCGAGGCCCGCGCCCGCCGCGCGCCGAGGCCCCGCGCGATGAAGCCGCCGACATCGGCGTCGAGGCCCGTCTGGCCGCCGGCATCCTGCTGAACGCCGCGCTCGAGGGCCGGGGTGGGCTGGATTCCGCCCTGACCTTCCGCGAGGTGTCGGCCCTGCCGCCCGCCGACCGCGCCTTCGCCCGCGCCGTCGCCATGGCCGCGCTGCGCCGTCTGGGCGAGATCGACCAGATTCTGGATCGCCGCCTCAACAAGGCGCCGCCGCTGGCGGTTCGCACCATCCTGCGGATCGCCCTGGCCCAGACGCTGGTGCTCGAGACCCCGGCCTTCGCCGCCGTTTCGACCGCCGTGAAGCTGGCCGAGCGGGATACCAAGACCCGTCCCTACAAGAATCTCGTCAACGCCGTGCTGCGCGGCATCGGTCGTGACGGCCCCGGCCTGACCACCGCCGAGAGCAACCTGCCCGACTGGATCGCCGCCCGCTGGAAGGCGACCTGGGGCGAACAGGGCCTGATCGCCCTGGCTCTGGCCGCGCGCGAGGAACCGCCGACCGATCTGAGCCTGAAGCCCGGCACGGACGCAGCCGCTTTGGCGGACGTCGTCGACGGCGAGGTTCTGCCCGGGGGCACGGTTCGCACCGGTCGCCGCGGCGATGTGGCCGCCTGGCCCGAGTTCGAAGCCGGCAGCTGGTGGGTGCAGGACGCCGCCGCCGCCGTGCCCGCCCGCCTGCTGGCCCCCAAGGCCGGCGAGTCCATCATTGATCTGTGCGCCGCGCCGGGCGGCAAGACGCTGCAGCTGGCCGCCTCGGGCGCCTCCGTCGCGGCGCTGGACCGCTCGGAAAGCCGGCTGAAGCGCCTGCACGCCAATCTGCAGCGCACAGGCCTGTCCGCCGAAGTGGTCGCCGTCCCCGCCGAGGACTGGGAAGACGACCGCGCCTTCGACGGCGTCCTGCTGGATGCGCCGTGCACCGCCACCGGCACCTTCCGCCGCAACCCCGAAGTCCTGCGCGCCACCAGGCCCGCCGACGTCGCCAAGCTGGCCGATGTTCAACACCGTCTGCTGGACGCCGCCGCCGGGCGGGTGAAGCCGGGCGGCCGTCTGGTCTATTGCGTCTGCTCGATGGAACGCGAGGAGGGCGAGACCCAGATCATCGCCTTCCTGCGCCGCAACCCGGCCTTCAGGACGGCGCCTGCGGTGCCCGCCGAGGTGGGCGCGCCGGAAGAGGCCCTGACGCCCGAGGGCTGGCTGCGCATCCTGCCGTCCATGTGGGCGGAAAAGGGCGGCGTGGACGGCTTCTTCGTCGCTCGTCTGGACCGCGTCAGCTGATCGCCGGAACGGCCTCCATCACCACATAGCTGGGGGTGGTGCGGGGCCGGAAGCCGAGGGTCCCGTAGAAGGCGATGGTCGCCGCGTGGCCGATCCGCGCGTGCAGGAAGACCGTGTCGCCCCGATCCAGAATGCTCTGCCCCACCGCGCGCATCAGGGCGCCGGCATAGCCGTGGCCGCGATGGTCCGGATGGGTGCAGACGCCGCTGATCTCGCTGAACCCGTCCAGGCTCAGCCGCTCGCCCGCCATGGCCACCAGCACGCCTTCGCGGCGGATGCCGATGAAGGGGCCGAGCAGATGGGTCTTCGAAAAGAACGGTCCCGGCTGGGTCAGGGTCGCCAGCGCCAGCATCTCCGGCCCGTCGGCGTCAGTCAGGGCTTCGAACTCGATCAACTTGCCGCCCGCTGACAGGTTGGTGGCCACCATCTGAAGGCAATCGATCCGGTCCACCTCGACCAGACCCTCCGGCACAACCGCATCGGCCTCAAACAGGGCGGCGCGACCGGTCGCCGTGGTCAGCGCCAACCAATCTTCCGGGCGCGCGTCCGGCCCGGCGGCGGCGAAGGTGGCGTAGGCCGGATCGAAGCGGACGACTCCGCCCACATGAAGGGCAAGAGACGCCTGACGGCTGGTCAGCGCGTTCCAGACGGCGCGGTCGAGGGGGTGGCTGGACGTCATTACAGCGATCTACTGCACAACATCGGGTTCGCCAGTTCGGAGCCCGTAAACGATGTCCGCAATTCGCCCGGCATCAAGGCTTGGACGCGGGGTTCCGCTGGGGCCGGATCACAGGCCGCGGCGGCCGTGCGACCACATCGACCCAGCCCGACCTTTCAAACCGTAACCGGATCGGCACGCCGTTCGAGTATCGCTCCGCGTCACCCAGCCCAGCCAAGGAGGCCCGTACCACCACGATGGCGGCGGTCGGACCGGACGGCGGAATCAACAGCGGATCGTCCTGCGGGATCAACGCCTCTTGCCGATCGCGGACATAGACCATGATCGGTCCCTCGACACTCCCCGGAGCCTCGATCTCGACAACCCGGTCCGGCGTCGCGCCGCGATTGGACACAACCACCCAGAAATCAGCCGTATAGGGCGCTTGCGAGCCCTCCACGTTGATCCGGGGTTGGGTGAACTCCAGACTCCCGGCCCGCGCCTCCACCATCGGCGCAGGCATGATCGGAGGTGCGACTTGCAAAGCGACGAACAGGGCCAGAGCGGTGGCTGAGATCATGGCTATGCGCCCCAGAAGCCGATGATCTTCTTCACCTCGGCCACCACCGGGTCAGCGATCTGGGCGGCACGTTCGGCCCCGTCCTTCAGCACCCGGTCGATCTCGGTCGTGTCGGCCATCAGACGACGCATCTCGGCGGTGACCGGGGCCATCGATTCGACCGCCAGCTCGGCCAGCGCCGGCTTGAAGGCGCCGAAGCCCTGACCACCGTACCGGGCCAGAACCTGTTCCCGGGTCAGGTCGGCCAGAGCCGCATAGATGGTCACAAGGTTCTTCGCCTCGGGCCGGTCGTTCAGACCCTCGACATCCTCCGGCAGGTTGCCCGGGTCGGTCTTGGCCTTGCGGATCTTGGCGACGATGGTGTCGGCGTCGTCGGTCAGATTGATGCGCGAGGCGTCCGACGGATCGGACTTGCTCATCTTGGCCGCCCCGTCGCGCAGGCTCATCACGCGCGGGGCCGGGCCCTGCGTCAGGGGTTCCGGCAGCGGGAAGAAGCCGGGGACGTTGAAGTCGTTGTTGAACTTGGCGGCGATGTCGCGGGTCAGTTCCAGATGCTGCTTCTGGTCCTCGCCGGTCGGCACCTCGGTCGCCTTGTACAGCAGGATGTCCGCCGCCTGTAGCACCGGATAGGTGTACAGGCCGACGCTCGAGCGTTCCTTGTGCTTGCCCGACTTCTCCTTGAACTGGGTCATCCGGTCCAGCCAGCCGAGGCGGGCGACACAGTTGAACATCCAGGCCAGTTCAGTGTGCGCGCGAACCGCCGACTGCGGGAAGATCACCGACTTCGCCGGGTCCAGCCCCGAGGCCAGATAGGCGGCGGCGATCTCGCGGGTCTGGGCGGTCAGCAGGGCCGGGTCCTGCCACACGGTGATGGCGTGCAGATCGGCCACGAACAGGAAGCAGGGCGCGCCTGTGTCCTGCAGCTGGGTGAAGCGCTTCAGGGCGCCCAGATAGTTGCCCAGATGCAGGGCGCCGGAGGCCTGGATGCCGGACAGGATGCGGCGCGGGCCGGTGTATTGAGCCGGGACGGTATCGGTCATGGTCGGGTACTCGGGAGGAATCTGGATCAGACGCGCGAAAACGCGCGCGGCAAGGTGCTGGAGCAGGTCAGCGGCGCCATCGAGGCGCGGCGAAGGTCGGTCCCGAAATCATCATGCCATCGCGCTTATCGCCTCACCGTCGGTCAGTCCAGACCGGAGGAAATCGAGGCGCCCGGCTCACGCCGCAGCACGGCCTTCAGTTCGGCGACGCTGACGGCGCGGAAGGCCAGCAGACAGACGCCGTAGAGACCCGCCCCGACCGCGCAGACCACCAGCACGGCGATCTCCTTGGCGAGGAACAGACGGCTCAGGGTCTCGTAGCCGATGCTCGCGGCCAGCAGCACCGCCGCCATGACCGCGCTGGCCAGCACGACGCGGGAAATACGTGAAATGAAGGCCGTCGAGGCGTGCCAGGCCTTTTCACGGATCAGCGTCCCGCCCAGCAGGGCGACGTTCAGCCAGGCCGACAGGCTGGTGGCGATGGCGAGGCCCAGAACCCCGTCACGACCGGCGGCCGACAGCCAGAAGAACAGGGCCGAACCGACAACGACGGTGAACACCACCGCCGAGATGGCGAAGATCATCGGCCGGCGCGTGTCCTCGCGGGCGAAAAAGGGCGGGGTCAACACCTTGGCCAGCACGAAGGCCGGAACGCCCCAGGCGAACTGGCGCAGCACGTCAGCGGTGCGCGCGGCGTCGGCGCTGGTGAAGGCGCCCCGGGTCACGGTGGCGTCGATGATGAAGAACGGGATCACGAACAGGGCCACCGCCGCGGGCAGGGTGAAGGCCATGGCCAGGGTCACGCCGTCGTCCAGCGTCTTGCGGCCCCCCTCATGATCGCCCTGCACGAAGGCGCGGGTCAGGCGCGGCACCAGCGCCAGACCGATCGCCACCCCGACCAGACCCAGCGGCAGCTGGTACAGGCGGTCGGCGTTGTAGAGCACCGAGCGGGCGCCCTCGTCCGACCCGGTCAGCACCTGACTGACCACCGAGTTGATCTGCATGGCGCCGCCCGCCAGAGCGCCGGGCACGGCGAGGGCCAGCGCCTTCTTCACATTGGGGGTCAGGCGCGGCATGCCCAGCTTCAGCTTCACGCCCAACCGGCGCACGCCCCACCACAACAGGCCCGCCTGAATCAGGCCCGACACCGTCACCGCCGTCGCGGCGGCCAGAAGCGTGGTCTCCTGACTCATCGCAAGGACGCTGGGCGCCAGCAGCGGCACCAGGGTGCAGACGTTCAGGAAGGCGGGCACCGCCGCCGACAGGGCGAACCGTCCGCCCGTGTTCAGCACGCCGGACAGCAGGGAGGCGATGGTCATGCAGGCCAGATAGGGCATGGCCAGCTGGGTCGCGATCACGGCGACGCGCATCACCTCCGCATCACTCCGCCAGGCCGACAGCAGCCAGGGCATGATCCACGGCATCAGCACCTGCAGAACGATGCAGAAGCCCGCGACCACGGCGAACATGAAGCTGAGCGCTTCGGAGGCGGTGACGGTCGCGGCCTCGTCTCCCTCGCGCGCCTTCACGCCGCCGTAGACCGGCACGAAGGCCTGGGCGAAGGCCCCCTCCGCGAACAGACGCCGGAACAGGTTGGGCAACATCAGACAGGTCGCCCACACATCCATCATCGGCCCCTGACCGAACCGGGCCGAGAGGGCCAGATCGCGGGCGAAACCCAGAACGCGGCTCCCCAGCGTCAGGGTCGCTTGCACCAAGGTGTTTCGGGCGAGGCTCATCGGGAACTCGAAGGGACGTGTGACGCTGGCTTAGCGCGCTTCCGGGCGGGGCGATACGGGGCGTTTCCGACCGAATTCCGACACGTCCCGCAGGCTGGCCCGGACCGGGGTGGAGACGGATCGACCATTGGCGTCGCGGCGATCCAGAACCGCCTCCAACGCCTCGCGCAACCGCTCCAGTCTGGGTCCTGCTTTCGGGCGCCGGCCCTTCGCATCCGTGACATAGAAGCTGTCCACCGCCCGCTCGCCGAAACCGGCGATATGGGCCGAGCGGATCGACAGCCCGTTGTCGGTCAGCACCCGCGACAGCTCGGCCAGCAGGCCGGGCCGGTCAGCGCCGGACAGCTCGATCACCGCCGCATCGAGGCTCTCGTCCAGATCAATCAGGGCCACCGGACGCACATCGAAGGCCGCGCGCCGGGGGTTCGGTTGCGGTTCCGGCGGGGGCGTCAGGCCCTTTCCCCGCGCCGCCGCTTCGAGCGCCGAGACCAGCCGGGTCAGACGACGGGGTTCCGCCTGTCCATAGGGCGCGCCCGATCCGTCCTGAAGCTCGAACACGTCCAGCGCGGTGCCGTCTTCCGCCGTCGCCACCCGCGCCCCGACGACGTCGGCCCCGCCCGCCGCCAGCGCCGCCGCCAGATCGGCGAACAGACCCGGACGGTCCTTGGCCGCGACGGCGATGCGGGCGGCGGCCAGAGGCTCATTGCCCTCATCGTCCGGCCTCCCCGTGATGATGCTGGCCGCCGCACCGGACTGGGCGGCGCGCTTCACCAGATCAGGATAGTCCGCCAGCGGGTCCGCCCGGGTCACGTTCTCTCCCCGGAACACCGCCTCGGTGCGCTGATACAGGTCGCGCATCAGCTGGCCCTTCCAGCCGTTCCAGACCCCCGGCCCCACCGCCCGGACGTCAGCCACGGTCAGCACCAGCAGGGTCCGCAACCGTTCGGGGTCTCCGACCAGTTCGGCGAAGGCGCGGATGGTCGCCGGGTCGGAGACATCCCGCTTCTGGGCGTAGTCCGACAGGGCCAGATGGTTGCGCACCAGCCAGACCACGAACTCGGTTCGTCTGGGATCGATTCCCAGCCGGTCGCAGGCGCGACGGGCGGAGATGGCGCCGTCCTCCAGCTGCCCGCGATCCCCGCCCTTGCCCACGTCATGCAGCAGCATGGCCAGCATCAGGGCCTCGAAGTCGTCGATCCGGTGGACCATCTCGGTCGCGGTCGGATGTTCGGCCTTCAGCTTGCCGCGCCAGATGTCGTTGATGATGCCGATGGCCTGCAGGGTGTGCTCGTCCACCGTGAAGGCGTGATACATGTTGAACTGGGTCTGGCCGACAATCCGTCCCCACTCCGGCAGGAAGCGGCCCAGCAGACCCGTCTCGTTCATCAGGGTCAGGACACGATAGGGACGCTGCCCCGTCAGGATATCCAGAAACGCCCGCGTCGCCTCCGCATCGCGTCGCAGCGACGGCGTCACCAGCGACAAGGACCGCGTCACCGCCGAAAAGGCCTCCGGATGCAGGTCCAGATCATGCTCGTCGGCGATCCGGAACAGGGTCAGCAGCTTTGCGGGGTCTTCGGCGAAGACCTCCGGCCCCGTCACCGAAAGCCGTCCCGCCACCTCGATGAAGCCCTCGACACCGAGGTTCCGCTTCCGGCCGGGGATCAGACGCGACAGGCTCATCGCCCGCTTCTGATGCCGCGCCTCCAGCTTGGCCGACATGGCCCGGGTCAGGGCGCCGACGTCACGGGCGACAAGGAAGTAGCGGCGCATGAAGCGTTCGACGGCGGGTTCATCCCCCCGTCCCTGCCAGCCCATCCGGCGGGCCACCTCGGGCTGAAGATCGAAGGTCAGCTTCTCCTCGGCCCGCCCCGCGACCAGATGCAGATGCGCCCGCGTGCGCCACAGGAAGTCGAACGATTCCTCGAACGTGCGACGCTCACGGGAGGTCAGCAGATCATCCATGACCCGGGCGCCCAGCGGACTTTCCGGCGCCAGCGAGCGGGCGATCCAGAACAGGGTGTTCAGATCGCGCAGCCCGCCCTTTCCGTCCTTCACATTCGGCTCGACCCGGTACCGCACCGCCCCGGTCTTCTGGTGACGGACATTCCGCTCTTCAAGTTTGGCGGCGATGAAGGGGCGGGGATCGGCCTTCAGCACGAAGGCGCGGAAGCGGCTGATGAAATCATCGGTCAGCGCCATGTCCCCGGCGAGAGGTCGCGCTTCGAGCAGGGCGGTTCGCACCGTCATGTCGGTCTTCGCCAGCGACAGGGACTCGTCCACCGACCGCGCCGCCTGCCCGACCTTCACCCCAAGATCCCACAGGACATAGAGCATGAACTCGATCACCTGCTCCGACCGGGGAATGGATTTCCACGGTCGCAGGAACAACAGATCCAGATCGGAAAACGGCGCCAGCACGCCCCGGCCGTAGCCGCCGACGGCGATCAGGCTCAGCCGTTCGGCCTCGGTCGGATTGTAGGCCGGATAGAGAACCTCGGTCGTGAACCGCCACAGGGCGGTCAGCATGTCGTCCGCGGCGTCCGAATACAGGCGCGCCACCTCGACGCCGTCGCCGCCTGCCTCCAGCCGTCGCGCCGCCCTCCCCCGCCCGGCGTCCCAGCTTTCACGCAGGATCGCCGCCACGGCCTTGCGGACGTCCGACGCCACGGCCGCCTCGACGAGCCGTGCGTCAAGAATGTCGGTCAC